>BTQX01000157.1:0-4399 GCA_036986095.1 Gammaproteobacteria bacterium | reverse complement strand
ATCTGGAGGAAACTGCTCTAAAAATAAAGGACGGCTGGTATGAAACCGGTGATATGGGCATGTTAGATGAGGATGGTTTTCTCTGGCACAAAGGCAGGTTAAAGCGCTTTGCTAAAATAGGTGGTGAAATGGTTTCTCTGGTCAGGGTTGAATCCGAACTGGTCAAGCACCTGGCCGAAGATCACGAATGTTGTGTTGTAGAGGTGCCTGATGCACGCAAAGGTGCCATGATCGTTGTCGCCATGACAGCAGACTGCAACATCAAAGATCTAAACCGGAAATTAGCAAAGGATCTGCCCGCCATCTCGCTGCCGAAAAGACATTTTGTTTTTGAAGAACTCCCCAAAATGGGCAGTGGCAAGATCGATTTTCGGTCCACTACCGAAATGGTTAAATTAGCTTTACGTAAGGAAACGGAAGCAGTTGAAGAGAAAAGACTGGCAAAGAAGAAATCTGTCGATGAAAAGGCTGATGAAAATAATTCATCGGATACAGATTCATCTGATGATGGAAGCAATTCCTCCTGATCTATACCCGATGATATTGTGTAAATGCACCGCTCCAGTGTGGTGGTGTCGCTACGCCCTTTCCATCTCAAGTCATTTTCTGCATCGAACGGCAATATGTAGGTTCGAATTCATTCGGACAATAATCTGTGCGAATGAATTTGCACCTACAAAAGAATAAAATTCATCACAGTTGAACTATCTGGATCTTGATCTTTCCTCTTTTGTCCTGCGTCTTTGATCGGAAATCAATCAATACTGGCGCAGTGTCGAATAATTCAAGATAATCAGCTACCTACAGAGGGGTAATACATGGCGCAATACATCTACACAATGAACCGGGTCAGCAAGATCGTGCCTCCCGGCCGAAAAATTCTTGAAGATATTTCTTTATCATTCTTTCCCGGTGCGAAGATTGGCGTACTAGGACTCAATGGCTCAGGCAAGTCGACTCTTCTGAAGATTATGGCAGGCATCGACACCGAAATCGAGGGAGAAGCTCGTCCACAGGCTGGCATTAAGATAGGATTCCTCTCACAGGAACCTCAACTTGATGAGACTCTTGATGTACGAGGCAATGTTGAGCAAGGGGTATCTGAAACCAAGGCACTGGTTGATCGTTATAACGAAGTCTGTGCCCGCTTTGCTGAGCCGATGAAAGAGGACGAAATGGATGCCCTGCTGGAAGAACAGGGAAAACTCCAGGTAGCCATCGAAACTGCCGGTGCATGGGAACTTGATCGTAAACTGGATATTGCCGCCGACGCCCTGCGCCTTCCGCCCTGGGACGCCGATGTCAGCAAATTATCCGGCGGTGAACGACGTCGTGTAGCGCTGTGTCAGCTATTATTATCAGCACCTGACATGCTGCTGCTGGATGAGCCGACCAACCACCTGGATGCCGAGTCCGTCGCCTGGCTGGAACGTTTTCTGGCAGAATTCCCCGGCACTGTGGTCGCCGTCACCCATGACCGTTACTTCCTCGACAATGTAGCGGAATGGATACTTGAACTGGATCGTGGTCATGGACTGCCTTTTAAGGGTAATTATTCCTCCTGGCTGGAGCAGAAAGAGCAACGCCTGCAACAGGAAGAACGACATGAATCGGCTCGCCAGCGCACTATCAGGGAAGAACTGGAATGGGTACGCAGTAATCCCAAAGGACGCAGGGCCAAGAGCAAGGCGCGTCTTGCCCGATTCGAAGAACTCTCTTCACAAACTACCCAATCACGAAATGAAACCCATTCATTATATATCCCACCCGGTCCACGCCTGGGTGATCTGGTGATTGAAGCCGACAAACTGTCCAAATCCTATGGTGACCATTTACTGTTCGATGATCTTAGCTTCAATCTCCCCAAAGGTGGCATCGTCGGTATCATTGGTCCAAACGGGGCAGGTAAAACAACATTATTTCGCTTATTAACGAATCAGGAATCACCCGACAGTGGAACCTTAAAGATTGGCGAAACAGTCGAAATAGCCTGTGTCGATCAGTCCCGTGATGCACTGGATGACAACAAAACTGTATGGGAAGAAATATCTGACGGTCAGGAACAGATTATTGTCGGTAATTACCAGACTGTATCACGCGCCTATGTCAGTCGTTTCAATTTCCGCGGCGGCGATCAACAGAAAAAGATTGGTGATCTGTCCGGCGGTGAACGGAACCGCGTACATCTTGCAAAACTGCTAAAAGAAGGTGGCAACCTGCTGCTACTGGATGAGCCGACCAATGATCTTGATGTTGAGACCTTGCGCGCCCTGGAGGAAGCGATACTAGGCTTTCCCGGCTGCGTTGTAGTCATCTCGCATGATCGCTGGTTTCTCGACCGTATCGCGACCCATATCCTGGCCTATGAAGGGGACAGCAAAGTCACCTGGTTTGAGGGCAACTTTGAGGACTATGAGGCCGATCGAAAGCGGCGTTTGGGGGATGACGCGGATCAGCCGCATCGGATTAAGTATCGGCGGATTGATGGATGAACCAGGAGGAAAGGTTAAAGGTTAAAGGTTAAAGGAAAGTCAAAACCCTCTTATTCTTTGTCATGCCGGCGTAGGCCGGTATCCAGGTGGTTCCTTTAGAAGATATTCGCCGCGATGGCGCGCCTCCCACAATAAAATCGAAGTGTTACGTATTACGATTTAGGTTTAACCTAATACCTAATACCTAATACATTTTTTATGTGGGAGGCGCGTCTCGCGGCGACAGTTTTTTAATTTTTAACTCGCCAGTCAAACGATAGACTCAACTTACTTTTTCCAATTCGCCCATGGGTCTACTGAGCTACTAACGTGGCGACTTGAAGAACTCGACGATTCCCGCTCATTATTTTCGTTACCAAAATGCTGTCCCGAAGCTGAGTCATACGAAGCGGTTCGTCTTGCACGTTTTTCGCGCAGCTGTTCAGCATCTTCCAAAGATAAATCAGCCGGCTCCCCCGGTGTTTGACCTGCCGGCACAATCCTATCCCTGGGCGATAATTCAAACTGTTCATCAGACGCTCGGGGTAAGTTTTTATATTCATACATATAAAAAGCTTCCACTTTTTCACGCGCCCAGTCTGTCTTTTTAAGAAACTTCAAACTGGAATCAACGCTCGCACGGGTCTTAAAACAATTGATATTTAAATAGGCAAAAAGAATCTCAAAACCGTAGTGATCCACAATTTCAGTCAACAGTGTTTTTAAACCAACACCGTGCAGGGGGTTAGTTTTGTAGTTAATCTCATCGTTCACAGGCATATCCAGTCAAGGGAAGTAAAGGTCATAATTATACCTGTTGAGAAACCCAGAAACAGGCCTCTGTTTCCTCTTTGACATGAACTTGAAGGCATAAGGTGTCAAGCCTATTTATAAATGTATAAGCCATCTAAATTGATTACTATTCTAATATTCAATATCTACAACTAGTCTGAAATACGACTCTATTTTGCCGTCAATACAGCTTAACCTTTATGACCTGCTTCAATAAATGAAAGTGTTTATCGAGAGTATAAATCTTACAGTTATTTGCCTTTGCATTTTGCGCGATTAACAGGTCAGGAATACCCACCCCATTTGCGCCAGCTTTCAAGCATCTCACCTGAAAGGCTACAATTTCATCCCAGTTTATCTGCATAGGGAGCCGGGTAATTTCTTGCAACAATTTTATCACTACAACTTGCTTTTTTACTTTTAGATAGGGTACTAACTCGGCCAATATTACGTCATTAATTTCAACAAGGTTTTCGTCGATGAGGGCGCCCAATTCGTTTGAATTATTACCGCCTTTAAAATAATCAATCCATATCGATGTATCTACCAGAACACCCATCAATGGCGGTCTCGGAGTTCATCCAGATCAATATCCAGATCAATTTTCCCCCTGTACTTCTTTAGATCGGTAATCTTTGATTTTCTAATCAATTCTCGCAAAGCCAGGACGATGACCCCGGTTTTAGTGCCCGTACTAGTTATCTTCATTGCCTCGTTCAGAAGCTTCTCGGGTAAATCAAGGGTTGTTCTCATGATTGCCTCCTTAGGCTATGCATATAATATTAGTATAGCATGCATACTCCATCAAGAGGATAACGTTTGAGTAAACAGCGCCGCGTAGCGGCTTCTGGTGGTGGACGAAGGCAAGAACACGCATAAGGGGGAACAATAGAAGATAAAGGCTTAGGTGAGAGTTTTTCTACAACTTATAACTCTTTACATTGTAAAATACACCAGACCCCTTATCCTTATCCAAGCGTCGTCTGGGTGATGATGCGGATCAGCCGCACCGGATTAAGTATCGGCGGATTGATGGCTAAACGCAGTGGAAAGAGGAAAGGTTAAAAGGGAAAAGAAGGTCAAAACCGGGTTGCTCTTGCATGGTGCAACAAATGTCGTGTTACTCTTTTCTGCTG
>BTQX01000156.1:0-4427 GCA_036986095.1 Gammaproteobacteria bacterium | reverse complement strand
CCACAAAACAGGGAAAACAGGGCGCTTATCAGATATTATCGCACTCAGAATAAGCTTATTCTGCTTGATGAGATGGACAGTATCGGCAATATCTGCAGCAGAATACGCCTGATATATGAAAAGAGAAGAAGCGCCGCCAGCCAAACGAACACTGATCGAGCACAGAATTTACAAAGGTAGCAGAACAATGGATACCAACTTCCCGGGAACTCGCCTGCGCCGTATGCGCAAAAATAAGTTCAGCCGTGCGCTGATGCGGGAGCACCGTCTTTGTGCTGCTGATCTGATCCAGCCTGTTTTTGTCATTGAGGGTAAAAACAGCACTGAAAGCATTTCATCTATGCCTGGTGTAGAGCGACTCAGTATTGATCTGCTGTGTACACTTGGTGAACGCTTACTATCACTGGGGGTGCCTGCTGTCGCGCTTTTCCCTGTTGTTGGCGCAGACAAAAAATCCGATCTGGCTATAGAAGCATACAATCCTGACGGCCTGGCCCAGCGTGCCGTACGTGAGCTAAAAAAGGCCGTGCCGGAACTCGGCATTATCACCGACGTCGCCCTCGACCCCTTTACCTCCCATGGTCAGGACGGTCTGATCGACGATACCGGCTATGTTATCAATGATGAAACCGTGGCCGTACTGGTCAAACAGGCGCTGTCGCACGCCGATGCAGGTGCTGATGTTGTTGCTCCATCCGACATGATGGATGGCCGCATCGGTGCCATCCGCCAGGCACTGGAAGAAAGCGGCTATATCCACACCGCCATCCTTGCTTATTCGGCAAAGTACGCCTCTTCCTTTTACGGGCCGTTTCGCGACGCCGTAGGTTCTGCCGCCAATCTTGCCGGCGGCAATAAATACAGTTACCAGATGGATCCGGCCAACAGCGATGAAGCGCTACGCGAAGTGGGACTGGATATTGCCGAAGGTGCTGACATGGTGATGGTAAAACCCGGCATGCCTTATCTCGATATCGTGCACCGTGTTAAACAGCAGTTCGGTGTACCTACCTATGCCTATCAGGTCAGTGGCGAATACGCCATGTTGATGGCCGCGTCGCAGAATGGCTGGCTGGATGAGCAAGCCGTTGTGATGGAATCCCTGCTGGCCTTTAAAAGGGCCGGTGCCGATGGCATTCTGACCTATTTTGCTGAACGCGCCGCTGAGTGGATGAGATGACTGCAGCGTGCCCGTTGTCGCATGTTTCCTGTGTGATGAATTGCCTAGCTTTAGCCTATAATTCGGCACCCCTTATTTGACTCCAGTAGAAAAAGCTATGAGTAACACGCCCAAACCAACAAACATTAAACTGCATCAGAAATCCCGTCTGCTGGAGATTTCATTTGATGACGGTAACAACTATGAACTCAGCTGTGAATACCTACGGGTCTACTCCCCGTCAGCCGAAGTAAGAGGACATGGCCCCGGCGAAGAAGTCCTGCAAATTGGCAAGAAAGATGTCAATATTACCAATATAGAACCGATTGGTAGTTATGCTGTTTGTCTGCACTTCGATGACAACCATGACACCGGCATCTACTCATGGGAATGGCTGCATCATCTTGGCAAAGATCAGGATGATTTGTGGGCCGATTATCTTGATAAAATGGAAGCGGCCGGTAAAAAACGTGAAACTGATACGATAATTTGATGCATTTTCATCCTGTACTGAATTTAAGCAGATAACCTGACCACATGAGCAACGACCACAAACAACAGGATTCCACTCATTTCGGATACCAGAACGTCCCTGTCTCTGAAAAAGCCGGCATGGTTGCCGATGTCTTTCATTCGGTTGCCGGCAAATATGACATGATGAATGATGCCATGTCGCTGGGTATACATCGGTTGTGGAAACAATTTGCCATTGCTCAGGCCGGTGTCAGATCTGGGCACAGGGTGCTGGATCTGGCATGTGGCACCGGTGATCTCACATTGAAAATGTCCCCACAGGCAGGCCCTGATGGGATGGTCATTGCATCGGATATCAATGCCTCCATGCTGCAAAATGGACGTGATCGTCTGATAGACAAAGGGGTTGCCAACAATGTTCAGTTTGTTCAGGCAGATGCCGAGAAACTGCCCTTGGCGGATAATTCAGTTGACCGCATTACTATCGCTTTCGGGCTTAGAAATGTCACTGACCAGAAAGCAGCACTGGCCGCTATGTACTGTTGTTTACGTCCGGGCGGCCGCCTGATAATACTGGAGTTTTCCAAACCCGTGTTACCAGGGCTGGATAAAATCTATGATCTCTATTCATTCAAAATACTGCCTCAATTAGGCAAATTAATCGCCAATGACGAGGCCAGTTACCGCTATCTGGCTGAGTCCATCCGCAAACACCCTGACCAGGAAACACTTAAAGGTATGATGGTAGAGGCCGGCTTTGACCGCCCCCATTATTACAACCTCAGCGGTGGCATCGTAGCTGTACATAAAGGCTACAAAGTATAGGCCAGTGGCTATGAGTGCACTTTCATTTATCACCCCTTGTGTCAGCGAGATAGGCTGCCGGCTTTTACAATCTGACCCCACCACGCTGGAACGTCTTGGCGAGCTGGACGGTAAAGTCATTGCGCTCGACTTTGAATCGACAGATTTCACGCTCTACATGTTTCCCTCACTTACCGGCATCCTCTTGCGCAACGAATGGAATGGCGAGATCGATGTGCACATGAAAGGCACACCGTCCGAACTGCTTAAAATGGGCATGGCAAACAAAGCACCGGTCACACCCGGCAAAATAAACATCAAGCTTGAGGGGGACCTGCATGTCGGCCAGCAGTTCAAAAAGATTCTTGATGATATGCAGATCGACTGGGAGGATCTGCTGTCACAGCATATCGGTGATATCGCCGCGTATCATACCTCGCGTTTTGTACGCGGCATACATGAAAGAATACGTGAAACCATCAAAACGACCGCAATGAACAGCAGTGAATATCTGCGCTTTGAAGCAGAAATACTGCCTGCCGACTGGCGTGTTGATGAATTCATTGATGATGTAGACAGAATTCGTGAAGATATCGATCGTATGGCCATGCGCGTTGAACGTCTACTCAAAAATCAGACACAATAACTTACAATAATTTTCTATAAAACAATCCATATACAGATATGCCCGGACAGTTACGACAAACCACTCATCTGCTGCGAATCGTCCGCGTACTGGTACACCATAATCTTGATGAATATCTGGCAGGCATTACACCTTTAAAACCCTGGCTGTTTCTTCTTCATATATTCCCCCGCCGCAAAGATGATGCTCCACGAGGGCAACGACTGCGGGAAGCACTGGAAGAGCTGGGTCCCGTTTTTGTCAAACTCGGACAGATGCTATCGACACGCCCCGACCTGATCCCGGAAGATATTTCCAGTGAATTGAGCCTGCTACAGGATCAGGTGCCCCCCTTTCCCGGTGAGCAGGCTTTACAGATACTGGAGCAGGCCTACGACGACCCCATAGACCATCATCTGGTCGATTTTAATCCGATACCACTGGCGTCTGCCTCGGTTGCCCAGGTACATGATGCGAAGTTACTTGACGGCACAGAAGTCATTGTTAAGATCCTGCGTCCTGGACTTGAACCTGTCATTAAAAGAGATCTGGATCTGCTGTATATGCTGGCACGCATGGGCGAAAAACATTCAAATGATGTGCGTCGCCTGCGTCCTGTAGAGGTCATCGACGAATACAACAAGACCATCCATGATGAGCTGGATCTAATGCGTGAGGCAGCCAATGCCAGCCAGCTACGACACAACTTCGATGACTCACCACTGCTGTATGTGCCGGAAGTCTACTTTGACCACACCACAACTAATGTCATGGTGATGGAAAAAATACATGGCACAACGGTAACTAAAATCGATGTTCTGGTCGAAAAGGGAATTGACCTTAAGATGTTGTCAAACAACGGGGTTGAAATCTTCTATACCCAGGTCTTCCGCGACGGTTTCTTTCATGCCGACATGCACCCGGGCAATATATTTGTCATGGATGACGGGCGCTATGCCGCAGTCGACTTTGGCATTATGGGCACTATCTCGGACATCGATAAACACTATCTGGGGGAAAATTTCCTCGCCTTCTTCCAACGTGATTACCGACGTGTCGCCCAGGCACACATTGATGCAGGCTGGGTGCCCGCCGGTACACGTTTAGATGAATTTGAATCCGCCATCCGCTCGGTCTGCGAGCCGGTTTTCGCCAAACCACTGTGTGAAATCTCCTTCGGTCGCGTACTGGTCAGACTGTTCAAAGTAGCGCGTCGCTTCCAGATGGAGATCCAGCCGCAGCTGGTGCTGCTGGAAAAGACCCTGCTCTATGTCGAAGGGCTTGGTCGTCAGCTGGATCCGCAGCTTAATCTCTGGGACACGGCTAAACCCTATCTGGAACAATGGGCGCGACGCGAATACGGCC
>BTQX01000155.1:0-4445 GCA_036986095.1 Gammaproteobacteria bacterium | reverse complement strand
AAATACCAGGTTGATACCAGTAAGTTGAAAGTATTTTTTGAACTGGACAATGTTTTAAACGGTATGTTCGGTATTTTTGAAGAGATTTTCGGTCTTAAAATCGAAGCCGTTGAACCGGGTTATAAATGGGTTGACGATCTGCGTCTGTATGCCATTACTGATTCTATTTCCGGTGATCCGCTGGGTCTGATCTACATGGACCTGTATCCGCGTGAGAATAAATACGGGCATTTTGCCCAGTTTGGCGTGACCACTGGCAAACTGCTCAATACTGGTGTTTACCAGCGCCCTGTGGTGGCATTGATCGTTAATTTCCCACCGGCGACAGAAGATAAACCTTCATTGCTGAAACACGATGAAGTAGAGACACTGTTTCACGAATTCGGCCATGCCCTGCATTCCGTGCTAACGCAGACAAAGTACGCTTCATTTTCCGGCACCTCAGTGCCACGGGATTTTGTCGAGGCGCCATCACAGATGCTGGAAAACTGGGTATGGGACAAATCAGTGCTTGATCGCTTTGCCGTTGATTATCGTGATCCTGACAGGAAAATCCCGGCAGACACACTGGATAAGATGGAACAGGCCAGGCTAGCAACTATCGGCACCTGGTACCGACGCCAGTTATCCTTTGGCATGCTGGATCTGAAACTGCATATGAGTATGGATGAAAAAGATTTTGAGAACTTTGTTGAAGTCAGTAACAGGATTATGACTGAAGTTTATCTGGCACCGCCAAAAGATACAGCTTTTGTTGCTTCCTTTGGACATCTCGGCGGGGGCTATGACGCCGGTTATTACGGCTATGCCTGGGCAGAAGCCATCTCGGCAGACATGGCCTCGGTATTCAAAAAAAGCCCGGGAGGCTTGATGGACAAAGAGGTCGGCAAACGATTACGTGATGAGATCTATGCCAAAGGTGGTTCACGGGAGATCGATGAATCAATAAATGCCTTCCTCGGCCGTGAGCGTTCACTGGATCCATTTTTTGAATACATCGGGCTGGGTGACAAAAAGTAGTATACGTGCATGAAATAGCAATAAAGGGGTCGCAATAAAGGGGTCGGAGTCACACTTCGACTCCGACCCCTTTATTGCCTATCGCACCGGGGTTGTTTATTCAGTTGCTATTCATATTGATTTCGTTACAGTTATCCATTATGCGCTTGCACTCAAAAAAATACCTGCTCCTCCTTTTACCCTCTTTAATTTACGTGCAGGGCTGCGCGGCATTGACTGATACGGCGGCACTGCAGCAACTGCGCGCAGACTATACTACGCTACAACAGCTTAAAACAGAATTTGATCAATCGCTAAAAGGCGGCAAGCTCTCTGACAGAGAAACTGCTGATTTTAAAACCTGGATCAGGCAGCTACAGGATCAAGTGGCGGAAGATTGCCTTGCAGTGTCAGGCAACGCTTCAACAGTGCTGCCTGTTGATCCACCCTGCGAAAAAATCCTGGCCGGTTATTCAATACCGGCCGATATCGATATTAAAGGCGAAAGCACTGAAGCGGAAGAAACGGCGCGCATGCTTGAGCAATTTAACGGCTCTCTTGGCGAGTTCGATGAACGCTTATTGAGGGAGCAGGACCGCGTGAAGTCGAGAACGCCACGAACTGTATCTGCAGGTGGCGCATCCGGTGGTGGTGCTGGAGATGGGCAGACAGAAGGTACCGGCAATGGTGACACAGAGAAAGGCAAGGGTGCAAACGATAGCGGACAGAAGGAACAGGCCGGTAATCAGTCAGGCAAACAGTCAGAGAAGGGCAGGCGCACCGCAAACAGCGAAACGGGTACACCGACCAAATCATCTTCGGGTGAAAAAAGTACTGCTCCAAAAGATATACCCGATGGCAGGAATGATGATGTCATTGCCCGTCAGCTGCGTGAAGCGGCAGAAAAAGAAAGCGATCCGGAACTGAAGAAGAAGCTGTGGGATGAATACCGCCGGTATAAATCCGGCAGCCGGTAAAAAGATGAATAATGTATACAAAATACTTATTTCGTTGATCTTCCTGTTGAGCCTGCTTACAGGCTGTGCCACTTCTGGTGGCCAGAAAACAGCCAAAAAGGATGAAGTCCTGCAAAAGGTTAGTCAGGAGCTGGCTGAGGATCAGTTACTAGACGTCTGGATTGAACTGTTTGATGCGGGTGAATTGCCAAAGGATAAAGATGATGCACGCGGACTGTCACTGGACATACGCGAGGCCGAGGCTCGTTACATACCTTTTCATTTACGTGGTGTGATGGAGAAGACCGGCTATTGGGGCGCAGTGCGAGTAGTGCCTAAAAATACCGAAGGTGCCGAAATACTGGTTCGAGGCACTATTATAAATTCAACTGGCGAGAAACTGCGGTTGGAGATCACGGCGCTTGATGCCAGTGGGCGCGAGTGGTTCAGTAGAACCTATAAGGGGAAAGTCGAAGCGGCTGACTATGATAGTATGCAAACGCCGGCAGACAGTTTTGAAGCCGTGTATCGTACTATTGCCAATGATCTGGCACAGTTTCGCGATACGCTGACGGACAATGAACGCACCAACATTCGGCAGATCGCTGAGATGCGTTTTGCGGCCGACATGGTGCCAGATGCCTTTCTCAGCTATCTCAGCAAGGATGATAAAGGCAGATATACTCTGCTCAAACTGCCGGCTGAAAATGACCCGGCCTATCAGCGTGTACGGCTAGTGCGAGAGCGTGACTTCCTGTTTGTAGATACACTTAATGGCCATTTTGAAAATTTCTATCGGGAGATGGGCCCACCCTATCTGGAATGGCGAAAGGCGCGCAGTACGGAAGCCGCCGCGCTGCGGGAGATAAAAAGAAAGGCCAATACCCAGAAGGCACTGGGTGTTGCAGCAATACTTGGCGCTATTGCCATTGAAGCACTGGGTGGCAGAGATACCAGAGCATCTACTGGCACCATGCGCGATGTGATGGTTATCGGCGGCATATATTCGATCAAACGGGGTATGGACACCAATGCACAAAGCCCGATCTACCAGGGCGCCATTGAAGAGCTGGGTCAGTCATTCAGCAGCGAAGCGAAACCAATGGTCGTTGAGGTCGAAGGAGAAACGCGTGAATTGACCGGTTCTGCCGAAGCGCAATACGAGCAGTGGCGGGATATGATGCGAAAGATTTATGCATCGGAAACCGGCTTCATTCCTGCTTCCGACAGTACAGGTGCGACTAAATAGATGGTGCACAAACTCAGTCCGCCGGGCTTACGGCCGCCTGATGCTAAAGCGAAAAAAACCGCCGCGGATGCAGAGCATAGCAGTCTGCAGCGGATGGTCTGGGCTCTATTCGGCTTCGTTGCCGCATTAACGCTGGTGGTGCTTGTATTATTGCCCGCCATCGTTGCTGAGCGCCCGGCAGATGAAGCCACAGCTGCGTTGAAACCTGCTCAGTCAAATCAACCGCCATCTCTGGCAGTGGGTGTAGCTCGAAACGATGCCGAACAGGCGCTTAAAGATTTTCTACGACTGCGCGCGCAGCCGCATCTTGTCAATGCGCAGCTATGGGCAGTTGACGACTGGCAGCTTGCTGTGAAAACTGCTGTAGAGGGCGATGGGCTGTATGGCCGTGGTCGTTTCACGGAGGCATTGTCAGCATATAAAAAGGCTGCTCAACAGTTGCAGGCTATACTGGACGGCAGGCCTCAGCGATTGTCAGCTACGCTCACAGGAGGCTGGCAGTCCCTGCAGAAGAATGATGTGGATGCAGCTATTTCTGCTTTTGAGCGCGTTCTTGCCATGCAGCCTGATCATGAAGAAGCCAGTGTGGGTCTGGCACGTGCCAATGTGCGAAATGAAATCCTGCAGCTGATGGTGGCTGGCAGCCAGGCTGAAGCGATGAACAGGCTAGCGTCTGCGGCTGAGATGTATAAGGCGGTATTACAGCTGGATTCTGCCTATATACCGGCACAGGCCGCATTAAAAAGAATTAATACAACGCTTACCGAAGATGCTTTTCAGCGAGCGATGAGTGCGTCATTACAGAATCTCAACAGGGGAAAGCTCAGTGCTGCCGACAAAGCCTTACAAACGGCGGCCAGGATACACCCGGATTCTACCGCTGTAAAAGATGTTCGGCGCCGACTCGTCGAGTCTCAACGTCGATTCAGTCTTTCCAGTCTGCGCAGGCAGGCGGAGCAAAGGACTGCCAGTGAAGACTGGTCGGCAGCTGCCGAGCTTTACCGTAAAGCCCTGGCAATCGATGGCCTATCTGTTTACGCCCGTAACGGGCTGGCCTATGCCCAGAACCGGATAGAATTGAATACCCGGTTTGACCATTATCTGGCGGATACAACACGCCTTTCATCAGACGAGCCACTGGCCAATGCGCGCAAGCTACTGCAGGCAAACAGGCAGGCTCCAGACAGCGAGCCGCGACTGGCTGATAAAATTGCTCGGTTACAGGAAGCAGTGCGGCTCGC
>BTQX01000154.1:0-4460 GCA_036986095.1 Gammaproteobacteria bacterium | reverse complement strand
AGGCCTATCGATTTGAAATTATAGGTTCTGCTAAAAACACTGGCGTACAATTCGTTAACAAGTTTGGTAACGGCATAAGGCGACAGGGGATTGCCGATAGTATCTTCCTGTTTCGGCAAGCCCGGATGATCGCCATAGGTAGAGCTGGAAGCCGCATAAACAAAGCGTTTAACGCCTGCACTTTTTGCTGCCTGCAACATATTGAGAAAACCGGTGATATTATTTGCATTGCTCGTCAACGGGTCTTCGATAGAGCGTGGAACTGAACCTAGTGCCGCCTGATGCAATACATAATCAATACCCTTGCATGCCTGCAGACAGGCATCTGCATCACGAATATCA
This sequence comes from Gammaproteobacteria bacterium, assembly GCA_036986095.1. GTDB lineage: Bacteria > Pseudomonadota > Gammaproteobacteria > BMS3Bbin11 > BMS3Bbin11 > BMS3Bbin11. The sequence goes on along the minus strand of BTQX01000154.1, from coordinate 4,118 downwards.
TTATTGAGAAAACTGAAGCCACGCCACTGATCACCAGTAACCAGCGATTGTACGGCATCGAGATTATGCTGGTGACCGGTAGAGAAATTATCAATGCCGACAACTTTTTGATCCAGTTTTAATAATGTCTCCAGCAGGTTGGAGCCGATAAAACCTGCTACACCGGTGACCAGCCAGCAGTGTGGCTGAGCCTGCAGCTCCTGTTTAAGTTCCTGGTATCGGCTCATTTAGGGCACCTCTAATATTTCTGTACATGTCGGATTGAGATTCAAAATGAGTCATATCAAGGCGGAAATCGAACGTATCGGCCGTTGATTATAGCAGTATGAAAGACAAAGGTGCCAAATCTACCAGGGTGGTTGTTTATGCCGCATACAAGCGTAAAATGCGCTAACGCTTTCTTTCTGGATCACTAAATGCACTGCCGCCCCCACTCACCCATCAAAAAACATTGAAAATCCTCCATACAGAAGCCTCACTCGGCTACGGTGGCCAGGAAATGCGCATCGTCAAAGAGGCACAGGGTATGGCAGAACTTGGGCACGAACTCACATTGTTGTGCCCTGATGAAGCTCAGATAGGCACACTAGCCAAAATACATGGCCTGAACGTACACCTGCTACCGATAGGCAGGAAAAAAATCACCGCGTTTCTTGCCCTGCGGACCTGGCTTAGAGAAAACCCTCAGGACGTCATAAATACCCATAGCTCTACTGACAGCTGGCTGATTGCCCTGGCCACTAGAATGATGGTGGATCGCCCTGCGATCGTACGTACCCGACACATCTCGACACCAATACCGGATAATCTGTCATCCCGATGGCTTTATACTAAATCCTGTGACCATGTTGTTACCACTGGAGAAAAGCTTCGACAGTCACTGATCGATGTCAATCATTTTCCTGCCGACCATATCACCTCAGTTCGTACCGGCATCAATCTCGATTATTTCAGCCCGGCAGAAAAATCCGTGGTGCGCAACAAACTGGGCGTAGATAAAGAAGCTTTTATCATCGGCATCGTTGCTACTCTGCGCAGCTGGAAAGGACATCGCTATCTGATTAGGGCATTCAGTCGTTTCAGTGACAAAAACAGCCGCCTGTTAATCGTCGGCGACGGCCCGCAATGGGATACCCTGCACACTCTGGTAGATACACTCGAATTGCACGATCGTGTTATTTTCACCGATCGTCAGCAGAATATTGCGGAGTGGATGAATACCATGGATGTATTCTGCCTTCCATCCTATGCAAATGAAGGTGTGCCCCAGGCACTGATGCAGTCACAGGCGTGTGGTATTCCTGCGATCACAACACTCAACGGCAGCATCAATGAAGCCGTTATCCCGGATGAGACAGCGTTGATTATTGAACCCCGGGACAGTGATTCTGTACTTGCCGCCCTCGAACAGATTTATAAAGATAAAAAAATGATTTCTACCATGTCAGAAGCCGCCCATCTGAATGCGCAAAAGAATTTTTCCAGTCAACAAATGATTGAGAAAATGGCTGCTGTATTTACTGCCGCCATTGAAGTAAACGCCGCTAAATGACACCAGAAAAACTATACAAATACGAAATTGGCCTGCTTTCACTACTGGTGCTTGTGTTGCCAAGTCTGGAAGCACTAAAAACCTTCTTCTGGTTTTCCTATCTCATTATTTTTCTGATCAGACGTTTTCAGAATGGCAGTCTTTCATTGATGCCGAAGAAATCAGCCAATATTGCTGTCACGCTATATCTTTCCGCCGCCCTCATCAGCACCCTGGTCAACTGGCCGTTTGACAATGGCTTTAAAGGATTCCTGGATGAATTTCGATTTTTAACTTTATTCCTCTGCCTCTATAGCGCTGGCTATACTGAAGCGGAATACCGTCGAATTGCACTGTTAATCGTAGTCGGTGTACTCGGTGGACTGGCCTATGGGCTGGTAGAGTTTTTGTTCCACTTCAGGACGGATTTTCAGTTCCATTCAGCTGGAATACTAACTCAATCATCGATTTACCTGGGTATTTCAATTTTAGTGAATGCAGGATTGTTGCTGGATAAACAGCCTGTGCCACAAAAACTGACAACCTTCCTACGCGCTTCACTGTTGATTCAACTTGTTGCTCTGGTCTATATGGGTAGTCGCGGCAGCATGCTAGCCATTATCCTGACCTTTATCCTGCTCGCCATCCTGACTCTTCGGTTGAGAACGGTGATAGCCTGGCTCGCTGGAGTTGGCCTGTCAATCCTGGTGATCTCTGTTTTGATCCAGATGTTTCCTGATAACATTTTCAGCAAGGACATAACGACACAATACTCCGTCGACCGTATAAAGGCATCAGATAGCCAACGTATCGAAGCCTGGGAGGTTGCCTTTGCAAAACTCGCCGAGGGAAAAGACCTGGTATGGGGAATTGGGCCAAGGAATTATAAAGCAATCAATGATATGGAATTTGTCAGACAGAATGACAACTTGTTGCAATTGAGGAAGTACACCCATGCACACAATCTATTTCTGACCCAACTAATAGAACAGGGTATTTTTGGTCTATTTGCCATGTTGTACTTATTTTTCCTGTTCTTGTTAAAGATCATTTCCATCTGGCGCCTTGAACCAGATCATTCTCCTGGCTGGGCATGGTATGGAGGTGTAGGGGGCTTAGCCATTCCACTTGTGGCAGGAATGTTCAACACACCTTTTTATCAGGAACATGCCATGCTGGCGATGCTGGTCATGGGGATGATGTTTGCGGCAGCTGAAAGAACTTCCAATGATACACATACATTGCTACAAAAATCCTGACGCACGAAGATGAAGCAGCTTGAGATTATATTACTTGGTCTACTGGTTTTTGTGTTACCAAGCCTGGAAACACCAAAAATAATATTTTGGGCGTTTTATATACTTACTTTCCTTGTTCGTCGATACCTCGAGCATGGCTTTTCTTTCAATAAGCAAAACGCCATTACGCTCTCTGCAATCACACTCTTTCTGGTAAGTCTAATTAGTACTTTTGTTAACTGGCCAACTTCGAAAAGCCTCAGTGGTGCCTTTTATACACTAAGCTATGTTTCACTTTTTCTATGCCTCTATCATGGAGGCTATACTGGCAAGCAAATAAAAACCGTTGCGCTAGTGATAGTACTGGGCTCTCTGGTGGGGCTATTGTTTGGACTTATTGAATTTTCCAGCGGCGTTACAGACTCGATGACCTTTCATTCTGCGGGAGTTACTACCCAGTCTTCTATCTATCTTGGCCTGGTCATCATTACAGCTTTTAGTCTCCTTGTTGATGATAATGAGAGGCCTTTTCTGATAACTCTGTTTTTGTTTTTATCACTGTTTCTGATGGGTATAGCAATACTCTACATGGGTAGCAGGGGGGCAATATTCGCTATCTTCATCAGTCTCGTTGTATTTCTCTTTCTCAATCACAGCCGTCGTATAATAGTTATATCGTCCAGTCTTATCGTCGCTACAACAGTCACCGCATTTATCCTGATTAGTGCGTACCCAACAAACATGAATGAACCTGATAAAAGAGAAAGATTTTCAGCTGAACGACTTCAAATATCAGATAACGAACGCCTTAAGAATTGGCAAATAGCAATTAGAAAGTTATCAACTGGCAAGGACCTGGTCTGGGGTATAGGACCAAAAAATTACTCAACAATTGACCCTCGTGAACTGGGTATAGAACTAGATTCCTATCAACGCACGGGCAAGTTAAACCATGCCCATAATCTCTTTCTCACGCAATGGATTGAGCAGGGACTTGTGGGGCTGCTTGCTATGCTCACTTTTTTCATTCTCGTGTTCGTGCGCTTGATAAAAAAGTGGCCTTACTGCAGGGAAACCAGCAGGCAATGGGTATGGCTTGCTGGGCTGGGTGGATTAGTTATTCCTGTAATAGCCGGTTTTTTCAATACGCCTTTTTATCAGGAACATGCCATGCTGGCGATGATATTAATCGGTGCTATGTATGCAGAAACAAAAAGGACTGCCTGATATTATTGCGTTCTTTGTAAAGTAATTAGCTTTGCATACTTAATAAAAGTATTCTGGCAGCCAATACAAATATGAATCAGTCCCGGCACACCATCGAGAAAACCAAGCCGGAACAGGTAAAA
>BTQX01000153.1:0-4492 GCA_036986095.1 Gammaproteobacteria bacterium | reverse complement strand
CTTCAACAAAATCCTGAAAATCTTCCAGTGCATAGCCATAGTCTTTTGCCGCCAGTCCACAGACCTTGAACTTGACCCCTAGCATAGAGAAATATTGCATTCGATCCACCGCAGCTTTATATCGCTGATAGTTTTTCTTTGCCACCGTGACGATTTCCATACCGCGTATGACGACCACCAGATCCATCATTTCTGGAGCTATATTATATGGCTCATCCATCAGGGTATTCATGTATGTCCGCACCCAGTACAGTGCAGAGTTAATATCCTCAGGCTCACTAAAGTAAAAATCGAATACAACCTTGGGTTCTTTGTAGGGCGTCTCGGTGTAAGTCGCACCCTCGGCAAACAGAGAAGTTGGGAGCACAAGGAGTAAGACAGGAATGATATTTTTTAGAATGCGAGTCATTTTATGTCCTCCTGTTGATTTCAGTTTTCAGTCTTTGGTCTTCGGTCTTTGGTCTGGGAACTTTTTAAATCATTATACCCTTAACTCAGTCTTCTGGATGATAAAGGTATTTCTGGAAAGACGGCGTTATATCCTTTATTGTTGTCAGCCATTTATATAAATCCCGCGACCTGTCCAGTCCAGAATAGAATAGAAATGGATCGATTTTTCAGAATTCTTGAGTTAAACAAAATCTTCAACGCCCGTCGTACACCGATATCCCGCCGCGACCTTGAAGAATTACTGGAGTCAAATCGCTCCACAATAAAGCGCACTATTGAAGTAATGCGATTATATCTTGATGCCCCAATCAAGTATGACCGACAGCACAACGGTTATTATTATGATACGAAAGAGGGCGAACATCCTTTTGAAATACCTGGTTTATGGTTTAATTCCAACGAATTGTTTGCATTAATGGTCACACACCGGTTGTTAAGTGAAATACAACCCGGATTGCTGGATGCCAGTATTTCACCATTTCGCAGGCGAATTGACGAATTACTCAAAGGCAAGGAGGCAGGCAGAGGCGAGATTGCCCACAGGGTGCGTATACTGCAAGCAGCGGTTAGACCAACAAATGTTGATGATTTCCGCAAAGTAACGACGGCATTAGTGAATCGTTATCAGCTCAGGTTGTTCTATCACAGCCGTTCAGGCGATGAAACCACAGAGCGCAGGGTCTCCCCACAGCGACTGGTTTACTATCGGGATAACTGGTATCTGGATGCATACTGTCATCTTAGAAATGAATTGCGTACTTTTTCACTGGATCGCCTGAAACCGGTTCGCACTCACGAACGACCTGCAAAAGAGATCGAGGACAATATACTGGATGATCATTTTACAAAGACCTTTGGTATATTCGCAGGGTCTGTAAAAGATGTTGCCACACTGCGTTTTACAAATCAGGCCAGTAAATGGGTGGCAGATGAACACTGGCATCCTGAGCAGGAAGGCAGAATATTGAAAGATGGTGGTTACGAACTCAAGATTCCCTATGGCGACTCAACAGAATTAGTCCGTGAAATACTGAAGTATGGTGCGGAGGTGGAAGTGGTAGCACCGAAATCACTCCGCGATACAGTTGCTTCAACACTTCAGGCTGCTATAAAAATATACCAGAAATAATAAAGCGCGGGCTCATAAGTATATCCTCCACCTTTACTATCAGTGTCATTCACACGTGATTAGCATTTATTGTAAGTACAATTGACAATCCGTGCATATTAGCCAATACTCAGCTCATGATACAGCGTAAACTTGCCACAAAAGTACGTGAACTGGCCACATACTACCCGGTTGTGGTCATTACAGGTCCCCGCCAGTCCGGTAAAACCACCTTATGTCGTGCAACATTTCCAGACAAAGCCTACGTCTCGCTTGAAGCACTAGATGTTCGCGATTTTGCACATAACGATCCGAGAGGCTTCCTGGCTGAACATACCGAAGGGGTTATTATCGACGAAGTTCAGCATGCACCAGAATTGCTAAATTATATGCAAAGCGAAGTTGATGACCGATCCGATCCGGGACGATTCATTCTTACCGGCTCACAGCACTTCGGGTTATCACAAACGATTTCACAATCATTGGCAGGGCGTTGCGGCATACTCGTATTATTACCTCCCGACCTGCAAGAATTACGAGCCTTTTCAACCGCACCTGATGAACTCTTCACCACGTTATGGCAAGGCGCCTACCCCAGAATTTACGATCAGGGAATTCCCCCACAACAATGGCTGGCAGACTACGTATCCACCTACGTCCAGCGTGATGTGCGACAGGTCATTAACATTAGCGACTTACACCATTTCTCAGGTTTTCTTAAACTCTGTGCTGGCCGCACGGCACAGGAAATTAATCTGACATCACTGGGTAATGATACTGGCATTAGTCATAACACAACTCGTGCCTGGTTATCAGTCCTTGAAACCAGTTATATAATTCAACAACTACCCGCGTGGCACACTAACGTAAGGAAACAGGTTATCAAGGCGCCCAAATTACATTTTCTAGATAGTGGCCTGGTTTGCTATCTGCTCGGCATTCGAGAACCAGAACAACTTCGTCATCATCCACAAAGAGGTGCAATTTTTGAAAGCTGGGTTGCAGCAGAAGCCTGCAAAGCACTGGTTCACAATGGAGAACAACCTGATCTGTATCACTACAGAGAAACACGGGGGCTTGAAATTGACCTGATATTAGATCGCGGCGAACAACTTGATGCCATAGAAGTAAAATCGTCTTCCACAGTAAACACTGGATTTTTCAAAAACCTGAATACATTTGCAAACCTGAAACAAAATACTGACCGAGTGCAGAAAATTACAAAACAACTTGTTTATGGTGGTGAAGAAACCCAACAACGATCAGATTCCCGGTTGTTGTCCTGGAGTGATATTCAAAGTTTAACGAAACGCGATTAGTCTGGCCGTAACGAAATAAAAAAAACGTGACGAACCCACAGAGCGGGCCAGTACCTCTGCTATAAGTGGAATCCTTTCAGATTGTGACAAGGGACACAGGACTTACGACATACGACTTGCCAGTATAGAGAAATCAAATAGAACTCTTCGTTGGGCATAAACTGGAAGAAAATCCAGTATGTCGGGAATTCCAGCAAAGCAGCTTTTTACCATGAAAATATATAAGTGACATGATGGATTTTCATGGTAATATCCCGGAATGATAGAACGAACCCAATGGCATAAGCGGATTCAAACTGCGCTGGATCGCAGCCGTATCATCACCCTGGTGGGTCCACGCCAATGTGGCAAAACTACACTTGCGCGTGAATTTGTGGCGGAAGATTCCGTGAATTATTTTGACCTTGAAGATCCCGTCAGTCTGGCACGATTAGACGAGCCAATGACGGCCCTGGCCTCGTTAAAGGGCCTGATCGTGATAGACGAAATTCAACGCCGACCGGATTTGTTTCCGTTATTACGCGTACTGGTGGATCGCCCATCTTTTGCTGGGCAGTTTCTTATATTGGGCAGTGCCTCGGGCGACTTGTTGCGTCAATCATCCGAAACGCTGGCCGGACGAATGGAATTGTTACAATTACATGGATTCAGCTTGCAGGAGTTGGGTAAGAATGCACAACCTCAGCACTGGTTGCGGGGTGGATTTCCGTTGTCATATTTGGCAAGTAGTGAAGCTGACAGTCTGAACTGGCGAAAAGCTTTTATCCAAACCCTTTTGGAACGGGATTTTCCACAATGGGGGATTCGCACAGCAGCTATGGCTCTGTGGCGATTTTGGTCGATGCTGGCGCATTATCATGGACAAACCTGGAATGCAGCAGAATTTGCCCGCGCTATGGGAGTGAGCGAATCCACCATTCGCCGTTATCTGGATTTATTAACAGATGCATTTATGGTTAGGCAGCTCCAACCCTGGCATGCCAATATCCGTAAACGCCAGGTGAAGTCCCCAAAGATTTATATTCAGGATTCAGGCTTATTGCATCAGTTATTGGGTATCAAAAGCGAACGGGACTTATTGACACACCCAAAAATTGGTGCCTCGTGGGAAGGTTATGTCATCGAAGAAGTGTTGCAAGCTTTTCTGCCCGATGAAGCGTGGTTCTGGTCAACTCACCAGGGAGCTGAGATTGATTTGCTACTACGAAAAAATGGACGAACGTTGGGTGTAGAATGTAAACGATCAGATGCGCCAAAAATGACGCCATCTATTCGCACGGCATTAAACGATTTGAAACTGGATAAAGTTATTGTGATCTATCCAGGTGACAAACGGTACGCATTGACAAGACAGGTGGAAGCCTGTCCACTAGAAGCAATAATCAGCCCAAATCTATATATTGATGATCTATTCACATCACCATGAGGCATGTTTCAGTATTTTGTCAAAATGACCTAAAAAAATGCTCTTTTACAATTTGTAATTAACTCAATAAGTTACACAACTGATTAAAATAAAGGTCAATTGGCCTTAAATATGTTATGTGGTTGTTGTAGCTGATTTTTTACGTGAAAAATAGCTGTTCAAAGAAGGGGTCAAACCTATTTGACTATG
>BTQX01000152.1:0-4552 GCA_036986095.1 Gammaproteobacteria bacterium | reverse complement strand
GCCTCGATTCAACTCACCCCGATCCGGTACAAACACATATTGAATGCCGTGCTCCAGAAACTCCTCAAGATTTCGAATATTCGGCCAGATCGAATCACCTTCTTTCACCGCTAACCGAGCTGTCAGGACCCGTTTTGCGGCTGCATGAACCTCTGAAGAACTCATTCCCAGTTCTACTGCTAACTTATTGAATGACCAGCTTTTTTTACCCAAAACAACCAGTTTGAGCAAAAGCAGAACATCCTGCGGCTTCAAATTCATCACTCTATACTCTGTTCGCTATTCGCGAATAAAGAATACCATTGATTCAGTTAAAGTCAAGTAATGATAAAAACCTGCTTTTCTCGCTTCAATCGAGTCTGACCCCGTCGTCCCTTATGACATGCCAGACTTTGTTGCAGACGGCAAAAGGCAGATGATTGTACAGAATGTTCCCGAGGCCGTCAGTGCGGTGATGAACCAGTACGCAGAAAAATGGTCGAGCAAACCATCTCACTAGCAATTATTTGTTTTTCTTTGTTTCTAGCTTTCTACTTAACCAGAGATCAACGCAGTTTTCGCACCTTAAATTTACGACCTTTAATTTTACCTTCTGAAAGAATCTTCAAAGCTTGTTTGGCAAAGCCGTATTCCACTGCCACGTAAGAAACGTTATCAGAGATATCAATTTTACCGACCTTTTTACCCGGCAGATTAGTGTTTGCAGTTAAAGCACCTAAGATGTCACCCGCCCTTACTTTGTCTTTACGACCACCATTAATACACAGTGTGACCATCGGTGGATTGAGCCTGAAGTTCTCTCTGGTTTTCAGTGAAGATGTTTTTTCAATTTTGACTGGGCTTTTTATATATTCTTTTATCGTTTTAACCTTGTATTGCTCAGCGGCCATGAACAAGCTCAACGCTAAACCTTCATTGCCAGCGCGTCCTGTACGCCCGATCCGATGAATATGTAATTCCGGATCCGGTGATAACTCGAAGTTAATAACCGCCTGTAAATCTTCAATATGCAGTCCACGTGCAGCAACATCGGTTGCGACAAGAATCGAACAGCTTTTATTGGCAAACTGTATCAGCACCTTGTCACGTTCTTTTTGTTCAAGATCTCCATGCAGGGCCATTGCATGGAAGCCCTGTTGCCTTAACTCATTGGCCAGTTCCTGGCATTGTTGTTTCCGATTACAAAACACCAGGTTAGATTCAGTACGATAATGCTGCAACAGGCTAACTAAGGCTTTTGTTCTATGGCCTTTTTGTATTTCATAGAAAACCTGTTTAATTTTATTCTGCGCATGCAGGGTTTCCACACGAACATCAACAGGGCTATTCTGGATGGCGTCACTGATTTCTTTTATTCCATTCGGGTAGGTGGCTGAAAATAACAAGGTTTGCCTTTGCCGTGGCGTCTTATCAATAATACGCATGATGTCTTCATGAAAACCCATATCCAGCATGCGGTCTGCCTCATCCAGCACCAGCGTTTTTAATCCATCCAGTTTCAGGGACTTCTTTTGTAAATGCTTTAAAACTCGACCTGGTGTACCAACCACGATGTGCGGGTGATGTTCCAGTGACGCCAGTTGAGGTCCTATCGGTTTGCCACCACACAATGTAATGACCTTTGTGTTGGGTATCGCACGCGCGAGGCGACGAATTTCACTACTTACCTGGTCAGCAAGTTCGCGTGTCGGGCATAGAGCCAGTGCCTGAGTTCGGTAAGTTCGTACTTCAAGTTTATGCAGTAAGCCAATGGCGAATGCAGCGGTTTTACCACTGCCCGTTTTTGCCTGAGCCAGTAAATCTTTGCCTTTTAGAATTGCAGGCAAGCTCTTTGCCTGTATCGGCGTCATTATCGGGTAGTCCAGTGACTCGATATTGGCTAAAATCTCAGCGCTTAAGGGCAGTGATGAGAAGGTAGTTTTTGTCACGTGAATTCAATCTTTGTTGGCGAATAAGGGATGCTGCCGCATGATACCTGATTAAGCCGTTGAGTGGGTGATCTAAAGCTTTCAAATAATCTGCCCCTTAATTCTTGCATAACACTTCAGGGCACCTCTATTAATTCTATTTTCTCCAGACACCCGCCAACCATGGCTGTTGATCCCGGGGCACACCCGGCGGGCGGTAATAATGCGCCAACTCAACAAAACCCGCCGTAAGCAGATAACTGCGCCAGGTTTCAAGGTCATAATAGGCACCATAACGCGCACCGTTCCAGCCTTCTTCATTATTACCACGCGGATTTGAACTGAATAGCACACCTTCTGATTTCAAGGTCGCGTTAATTGCTAACAGCACCTGAGGCAGCTCCTGGCTTGGGACATGAAACAACGAGGCATTGGCAAAAACACCATCAAAGTGATCAGCCGGGAGATCGAGTTCAAGAAAATCCTGCAACCATACCTCACAACCGCTGTAGGTGCGTGCCATTTCAGCAAACTGTGACGACCCTTCCAGCCCCACCGCATCATGGCCACAATCAACAAATGCCTTGAGATCACGACCAGGGCCACAACCGAGATCCAGTATCTTAAATGGCGCATCCCCTACAATGTATTGCAGCAGCGCAGTTATGTTCTGATCAACATCATGATCAATGGTCCCTGCAAAGAACCCTTCAGCATTCTGGTTATAGTGATCCAGAGTTCTGGCGGAAAGCGCTTTGAGTTCTCGTAATGTATGTTTCATTTATTAAGGAACCCCTGAATGCCTTACTAAGCTTCAGCCGTAAACCCAAACGCCCTATCATGGACATAAACTAATTTACTATCTTCCAGGTACTTTGCATCATGAATTCGGCCTGCCTTAACATAACCGGTATCACCTTTATTAAGAATAACTTCATCCCCATCGGCAATAAGCCCATTTTCTGATTGGGTATAAAATTGAATCGATATTTTTCCTTCAACAACTACCGTCATATCATCACAGGGGTGTGAATGCGGCGGTTCTACCGAGCCGGCTTCCCAGCGCTCTAACATCACTTCAGCACCATTTGGGTTTGTTGGGTAAGTTGTTCTTACAGTAAAACCTGCTGGCGTATCCGGGATAGAAACATGGTTATCCCAAACCTTACTCGTATCGCTTGTTACTTCATTGCTGTTGCTCATTGTTAAACCTCGAGAAATTGCTAATAAATTACACTTTTTACTAACCTGAATATTTAAGGGCCCCTTAATGGTCAGCATGCGTAAACGTGATCTTGTAAGTTGTGCCTAAGAATCAACACGAAAGTACTTAAGACAAACAAGTGAATCAACAGTCAAGGTGTGGGGTTAATATTAAATAAATATATTTATTAGACACCCATTCAATATTTATTAGACACCCATTCATATTCCACTATACAACCCATCAAATATCATCAGTACAATGATAAACCTTATGAATTTGGCATATTTTGGCAGGATATTTCGTCAATAATGTGTTTCTTAATGAAAATCACTGATCAGCAGGCAGGCGTTGTCCTCAGCTGTGCTGATAATTAAGTGGTTACTGGTTGTATTGAATTTCTAGGTCGGAAACAGGGCCTGACTGGCTCGCATGCCCTGGCACCAGGACTGGCCGATTGATTGCGCATACAGTCGCATAGTATCTATACGTCCTATCGTACTGCTGAATAGCTTGCCTCGGGGTTGCATCAGTTGTTGCCACTGATCAGGATCGATATTGATCCGTTCTAGTATCTTTGGAATTTTCGGTGAGATCGCTCCACGTTTGTCTTCTCTTACCGCCCTCCCCGTCCAGTCGATGAGTTCCAGATAATCCTGCAGGTAATACGGTAAGGTGTCTGTCAGGTCTTTACGCCCGGGGTCATGAAAAAGCTTTAGCCGAAGACTGTCAGTGTCAGGAGTGCTTGTTTGCAGTGCCTGTATTCGGGCTTGTATGGAGGTGAAATCTGATGACTCAGGGGTTGGGCTAATTCCGGCACGGATGGGGTTTAAATCAACATACGCCATGCAGGTCAGCAGCCCGGCTTCATCCAGCAGGGCCTGGCTTTTGAATCGTCCTTCCCAGAAACGACCACTGCAATGATCTTCGGTATTGGCCCGTCGTGCCAATGGCTCATTCAAACAACGCATGTACCAGCTGATGTCATGCAATCGTTGTCGCCAGGTCGTGACCAGTAGTCTTACCGCATCACGCTCGGCAGCGGTATGGCATTGCCCGTTCTGGTAGCGTGACACCAGTACCGGCAAGCTAAATAGACGACTCCAGCGTTGTATGACTTCTTCATCCGACCACGACAGGGCCTGGGCTTTATCTACATACAGCACCACATGGTAATGATTACTCATCACCGCATAAGCACAGACATCAATGGCAAAAACGTCTGATAATTCAGCAAGCTTCTCAATCACCCATTGTTTGCGATGGGAATAGTCCTTGCCGGAATGCTGGTCCACTCCCCAGAGAAATGCGCGCCGTACACAGCGGCAGATGCAATGGTAATAGGGGGTATCGTCTAAAGAAATCTGGCTTTTGCGTGAACGCGGCATGTCAGGCACCTCCTTGTGTCTGTTTTATCCAATGATTATTTTTGTTCGGCTGT
>BTQX01000151.1:0-4560 GCA_036986095.1 Gammaproteobacteria bacterium | reverse complement strand
GAAGGCATCATCATTACAGCAATCGTTCGTAACGGACCCGCCCATAAAGCAGGGCTGGAGCCGGGCGACGTCATCGCCGGCATTGACGGTAAAAAGGTCAAAAGCGGCCAGGACGCACTGGTAGTCATTTCAGGTAAAAAACCCGGTGAAAAAGTAACCCTGCTAATCAAAAGAAATGGCAGACAGTATACTGTTACCGCAACAACCATTGCCCGACCACCACAGGCCATCAGCGAAGTAAAACCATAAACACCTAACTGATTTTTTCACCACAGAGGACACGGAGGACACAGAGAAAAACTATAGATATTGTTTTCTTTGGTAAATAAATTATTGACCTAATGTGCAGGATTTGTAGATATTGGTACCTACAGTGGCAGCTATAAATAACTATAACAATAAAAAGATTTTTCTTTCTCTGTGTCCTCCGTGTCCTCTGTGGTGAATTATTTTGATTTTAGATTTTGGAACTACCCCAGAATCGCCCGAATATGATCCAGCGCGCATTTTCCTTCGACATTTTCTCTTCTATGCTGATTTTTTGCCCTGGGCCTGCAAGCACCAGCTCTTGATATGGTATTCTCACCTTTTTTACTTCTAACAAAAAGGTAGATGACGCATGCCAGAAAAAATAACCGACTCCGGTCTAAAATTTGACGACATCACTGAAGGTGATGGCGATATTGCCACAGCAGGACAAATGGTCACCGTCCATTATACCGGCTGGCTAACAGACGGCAATAAATTCGATTCAAGCAAGGATCGGAACGACCCATTCAAGTTTAAACTCGGTGCCGGCAATGTAATACGTGGCTGGGATGAAGGCGTTGCCGGGATGAAAATCGGTGGCACACGCAAACTCACTATCCCGGCAAATCTTGGGTATGGTGCACAGGGAGCAGGCGGCGTTATCCCACCGAATGCGACGCTGGTTTTTGAGGTAGAACTACTGAGGATAAGCTAAGACTGTTTTAAGTGTTACGTGTTACGTAAAACCTAATGTGCAGCTTGATCAATGACATGCTGTAGGAGTGCCGTCCTCGGCGCGATTGTGTCTAAGAAGACAGTTGGCCTCTGAAGCGATCGCGCCGAGGACGGCGCTCCTACAGTTCACTAGAATTTCCTTTCCCCTTTTACCTTTTACCTTTCCTCTTTCCCCTGCCTTTAACCCGCCGCTACTTTCGGCAAATTTTGCAACGCCCGTTCAATCTCCTCTTCCGGGTATTCATAATCCACCAGTTCATCGGCAAAATACATGTCGTAGGAAGACATATCAAAATGGCCATGACCGGATAGATTAAAGAACAGGGTTTTTTCTTCTGCACTTTCCCTGCATCTCAAGGCCTCATCAATAACAGCCCGGATTGCGTGATTTGATTCAGGGGCCGGGATGATTCCTTCAGAGCGGGCGAAGGTTACGCCTGCTTCAAAAGTGGCGATCTGCGGCACAGCTAAGGCCTCGATCAAACCTTCTTTATACATTTGAGACACCAGGGTGGAATCGCCATGATAGCGTAGACCACCGGCATGAATGCTCGGTGGAATGAAATCATGGCCGAGTGTGTATTGTAACAATAGTGGCGTCATACCCAGCGTATCTCCAAAATCGTAGGCATAGTGTCCGCGTGTCAGTGTCGGGCAGGATGTCGGTTCGACAGCGACCAGCCGTATATTTTTACCTGCCGCATTATCAGCGAAGAACGGGAAGGCAACACCGCCGAAGTTCGATCCGCCACCGCAGGGCGCAAAGACCATATCCGGGTATTCACCAATCTTTGCAAACTGCTTCTGCGCTTCCTGACCGATGACTGTCTGGTGAAGTAATACATGGTTGAGTACAGATCCCAATGCATAGTTGGTATCGTCACGGGATGCCGCCTCTTCTACCGCTTCTGATATTGCGATTCCCAGTGAACCAGGCGAGTCAGGATCATCTCCCAGTATGCTGCGCCCGGCATTGGTAATATCCGTTGGACTGGCGAATACATCCGCTCCCCAGGTCTGCATCATAGAACGACGGAAAGGTTTCTGATCATAGCTGACTTTGACCATGAAGACGCGTACATTGATACCGAACATCTGCCCTGCAAGTGCCAGTGCGCATCCCCATTGACCGGCCCCGGTTTCGGTGGTCAATTTGGTAATGCCTGCCTGCTTATTATAGTAGGCCTGTGCCACCGCGGTATTCGGCTTATGCGACCCTGCCGGACTGACACCTTCATACTTGTAGAAAATCTTTGCAGGTGTACCGAGTGCCTTTTCCAGCCTGTGAGCCCTGTACAGAGGAGAAGGACGCCACTGCTGATAGATCTCCCGCACTTCTTCAGGAATTTCGATCCAGCGTTCCGCAGAAACTTCCTGCTCAATCAGCGCCATAGGGAACAGTGGGGCCAGTGCCTCCGGACCTATGGGCTGTCCATCAGGCCCCAGCGGGGGTGCCGGTGGGTTCGGGAAATCACTAACGACGTTATACCAATGAGTAGGTATTTCTGACTCGTCAAGCAGTACTTTAGTTTGTGTCATTATTAACTCCCCTGGTTGTGTTTTTCTTATATATTACCAATTTTACCCTAGAAATAATTTATAAGCTGGATTATCCGTCTCTTCAACATAAGAATATCCAAGCTCCTTAAGGAAGAACTGAAATGCCTTTTTCTCTTTAGGCGGCACTTGCATACCAACTAAAACGCGACCAAAATCATCACCGTGATTGCGATAGTGAAACAAACTGATGTTCCAGGTTTTGCCCATTTTACGCAGAAAACCCAGCAAGGCGCCAGGACGCTCTGGGAAACGGAAACGGAACAGCCGCTCATTATTGGCATGGCCGGCATGGCCACCGACAAGATGGCGCATATGCATTTTCGCCATCTCATTATCGCTCATGTCAATCGCCTCGTAGCCTTTGCTGTGTAGCTTTTCCAACAGATCAACCAGCTCTTCCGGATCGTGCACCTGCAAGCCAACGAAAACATGGGCCTTATCCGCACTGCTATAACGGTAGTTAAATTCGGTGATGCCGCGCCTGCCAAGTACTGAACAGAAGGCTCGAAAACTACCCGGCCGCTCTGGTATAGTGACAGCAATAATTCCTTCCCGGCGCTCACCGATTTCGGCGCGCTCTGCAACATGACGCAGCCGGTCAAAATTCATATTGGCACCGGATGTCACTGCCACCAGATCAAGGCCCGTTAAATCATACTCAGCAACATATTTTTTTATCCCTGCTACAGCCAATGCACCAGCAGGTTCAGTGATTGATCGGGTGTCTTCAAAGATATCCTTGATGGCGGCGCAAATCTGATCTGTACTAACTGTGATTACTTCATCAACAAAATCTCGTGCCAGCTTGAATGTTTCCCTGCCAACCTGCTTAACTGCCACACCGTCAGCGAATATCCCGACTTCTTTCAATCTCACACGACGGCCCGCTTCCAGTGACCGCTTCATTGCATCCGCATCCTCCGGTTCCACACCTATGATCTTTATATCAGGGCATAGCATTTTAACGTAGACCGCGATACCGGCAATCAACCCACCGCCGCCCACGGGTACAAAGATCATATCGGGTAGTGATTTATGCTGCTTGAGGATTTCAAAACCGATGGTTCCCTGGCCTGCTATCACATGCGGGTCATCATACGGGTGGATAAAAACTCCTCCTTTATCCTTGCAATAGCATATCGCAGCCTGATAAGCATCATCATAACTGTCACCTACCAGTCTTACTGTGACGCCATAGCCACGCACCGCATTGACCTTAATCCCCGGTGTGGTGTCCGGCATGAAAATGGTTGCCTTAATGCCCAGTTTACGCGCAGCCAGAGCGACCCCTTGCGCGTGATTACCGGCAGAAGCCGCAACGACTCCATTTTTCGTTTCAGCTTTCGTAAGATTTGCCATCTTATTGTAGGCACCACGTAATTTAAACGAAAAGACTGCCTGCAAATCCTCGCGTTTTAAAAAAATCCTGTTCTGCAGGCGCTCACTGAGGGTCTCAGCAACTTCCAGTGGCGTTTCTTTTGCCACATCATAAATCTGTGCGGTCAGTATCCTGCGCAGATACCTTTCCGGCACACTCATCCGTTTCTTTTGCTTACAATTCATGATTTTTCTTTTCCGCCTGCCCACAACGAGTTATCCTGAACAGCTATAAGTAGTTTCATATATGGATAGTATCAGAAATCAGGAGAACCTGAATGTCTCAGGATGAATTGAAAAAGGCTTCAGCTGAAGCCGCACTGGAATATGTTGAATCCGGCATGATAGTTGGTGTCGGCACTGGATCTACAGCAAATTATTTTATTGATGGCCTGGCCAGAATAAAAGGCAAACTAGATGGCACCGTGGCGAGCTCCGAAGCCTCAGCTGAGCGATTGCGGGGGCATGGCATACCCGTAATGAATTTGAATAGTGCCGGCGATCTGCAGTTGTATATAGACGGCGCAGATGAAACCACACGTCACCTGCATTTAATAAAAGGCGGTGGTGGCGCATTGACACGTGAAAAAATTGTCGCGGCTGCGAGTGAAAAATTTGTCTGCATCGCCGATGATTCAA
>BTQX01000150.1:0-4570 GCA_036986095.1 Gammaproteobacteria bacterium | reverse complement strand
TAAGGAAATCTTCAGCTTCTAAGGCTACAATGTTGCCAGAGACGACTACAGGAACATGAAATTATCTAATATGAAAAAACTTGCTGCACTGCTAATTATTCTGTCGGGGCTAATGGTCAATCCGGCACAGGCAGTACTCACCATTGAAATCACAAGGGGTGTTGATGTAGGCATACCGATTGCCATTGTTCCTTTCAGTTGGAACGGTGCCCCGGTGGCAGGCGAAAGTATGACAAAAATTATCGAGGCGGATCTTACCCGGTCAGGACGTTTTGACAGTATTCCGCAGGCTGATTTTTTGCAGCAGCCGGACAATGCGAAACAGGTAAGGTTCAAGGACTGGCGTCTGATCAAAACAGATTATCTGGTGGTCGGCAGTATCCGGCAGACGGGTGCAACAACTTATAATGTAAAATTCCAGCTGATGGATGTATTCAGGGGCAATACATTGACCGGCTATCAATATAATATCCAGAGCACAAAACTGAGGAATGTAGCACATCTGATCAGTGATATTATTTATGAAAAACTGACAGGAGAAAAGGGTGCCTTTAATACCAAGATTGCTTATGTAACCGTAGAGAAAACGAAAAAAAGGAGGCGTTTTTTGCTACAAGTTGCAGATTCAGATGGTTTTGATCCACAGACGATACTCGATTCGCACCAGCCGTTGATGTCTGCCGCCTGGTCTCCGGACGCGCGCAAGTTGGCCTATGTCTCTTTCGAAAAAAAGCGTTCAATGATATACATACAGCGTTTGTCAGATGGTAAGCGTGAGAAGGTAGCCAGTTTTAAAGGCATAAACAGCGCCCCGGCATTCTCCCCGGATGGCACGAAACTGGCATTCGTTTCGTCAAAAGATGGTAATACCGAGATATATGTGCTCGATTTGCGTACGCGTGCCATCAAGCGGCTGACCAATAATTATGGTATTGATACCGAACCATCCTGGTTGCCGAACGGCCGAGGGCTTGTGTTTACCTCAAGCCGTAGCGGGCAGCCCCAGATTTACCGGATGAATGCTGATGGATCGGGTGTACAGCGGCTGACCTACACCGGAAAATATAATGCCAGGCCATCCGTTTCGGCAGATGGTAGACTGATGGTTATGATTAGTCGTGGCGACGGCCGCTTTCATGTGGCGGTGATGAATTTACGTAGTAAAGAGATAACCAGGCTTACCGATACACTGCTTGACGAATCTCCGAGTTTCGCGCCAAATGGAAGAATGGTACTTTATGCAACTGAGCAGGATAATAAGGGTGTGCTGGCAGCAGTATCATCCGATGGCCGTGTGCGGCAAACATTAAGATTTTTACAAGGTGACGTCCGCGAACCGGCATGGTCACCATATTTAAGATGACAATAGAACGAGGATAGATGAAGAGATGAAGAATACGAGTAAGTTAATTCTAATAGCACTGTTGGCAGGCATGGTAGTAGTTAGTGGTTGTAATAAGAAAAACCGTAAGGCAGAAGGTGCTGACATGGGAGATGGTGGGGTCTCTACATCCGGTACAGGAACCGGATTCGGTCCTGATGGCAAACCTCTGGGTGACTGGCAGAGTGGTGCATCAGCAGACCTCCTTTCCCAGACACGGGTTTATTTTGCCTATGACAACACTGAGCTGGATGCCGATAGCCAGGCAATCGCTGAAGCTCATGCAGCATTTTTAAGCAACAATCCTTCAACCCGAGTAGTACTCGAAGGCCATGCAGACGAAAGAGGTACGCGTGAGTACAATCTCGCCCTGGGCGAACGTCGCGCACAGTCTGTTGCGGATGTCTTTGTTGCATTGGGTGTCAATGCGGCCAATATCGAAAATGTTTCATACGGTGAAGAAAACCCGGTAGCGGAAGGGCATGATGAATCGTCATGGCGTCTAAACCGCCGTGTTGAAATACGCTATGACAGGTAAGATCAATCGTTTTTCAATGAAGATATTATTTTTACCGTTAGTAATTAGCTCTTTTCTGCTATTGAGTGCCTGCAATGAAACGACTGCTGCAACTGTGCGGCCGTCTGCTACTCAGGTAAACCCGCAATTACAGCTGCTAGGGCGGGTTAACAGCCTGGAGAGCGAAGTATCAAGGCTACAGAATACAGTTGATGTGCAGGAAAACGAACTGAACAGGCAACGCGAGAGATTATCCGGAATTTTTGATGATCTTGACCGCCGTATGCGCAGTATCGAAATGTCTTCGCCATCCATGACTGCGCCTGTTACGCCTGCGTCTGGTATTATGAGAACTGACAATGAAATCCCCTCTATTCCAAAGCAGGTAGATAGGGTGACTTCGGCGATTTCACCTGCTGATACGAGTGGCACAAATCAGGCAGGAATGTCTGCACCCGCTGCGGCGGAATTGTCAGCGGAAAATTCAGCTCAAAGTAGCCAGGATGGGACATCTCAACTGGAGCAGGCTTCTTATGACAAAGCATTCGATCTTCTGAAGCAAAGTCGCTATGAAGAAGCCATTGCAGCTTTCAAGGAATTTCAAACACGATTCCCAAGAAGTACATTAGCCGACAGTGCTCAGTACTGGATAGCAGAAGCCCGCTATGTGAATCGCGCATACGATGCAGCTCTGTACGAGTACAATGCACTGATACAGCGCTACCCAGAAAGTAAGCGACTCTCTGATGCGATGTTGAAAGTGGGGTATATCCACTTCGAAAATGAGCAGTGGGAGCAGGCAAGAAGGGCGCTGAATGCGGTGGTTATTCGATATCCTGGCAGTCGTGTCGCTGTTTCGGCAAAAATGCGGCTAGATCAGATGACAAAAACGGGGCATTGACCCCAGATTAAAGACGAAGGACGAAAGATAAAAGTAAGGGTGATTTAATCTTTGGTCCTTAGTCCTTAGTCCTTAGTCCTTAGTCCTTAGTCCTTAGTCCAGGCTCTTTCCATTGC
This sequence comes from Gammaproteobacteria bacterium, assembly GCA_036986095.1. Taxonomy (GTDB): domain Bacteria; phylum Pseudomonadota; class Gammaproteobacteria; order BMS3Bbin11; family BMS3Bbin11; genus BMS3Bbin11. The sequence continues at coordinate 1,655 of BTQX01000150.1, read as the reverse complement.
CTTCAACATCAAACAACCCCCCGATCCCTGTTGCAGACCGCGAACTTCGTGTCTATGAGATTTTTTATTCACTACAGGGTGAATCAAGAACGGCAGGTTTTCCAACAGTATTTATCCGCCTGACAGGATGCCCTTTGCGTTGTCGCTATTGTGACACCAGTTATGCATTTTCAGGAGGAGAGCGTATGCCTCTTTCTGCAATTTTACAGCAGGTTAAATCGTATTCTACTCGTTATGTAACTGTTACTGGCGGCGAACCATTGGCGCAGCGAGACTGCTGGCTATTGTTGAAGATGCTCTGTGATGCCGGCTACACCACATCACTGGAAACAAGTGGTGCAATAGATATTTGCCAGGTGGATAAACGGGTATCTACTGTTATGGATATCAAGACACCCGGCTCTGGCGAAATGGATCGTAACCGCTACCAGAATATCGAACTGCTGAAAAGCAGAGATCAGGTCAAGTTTGTAATCACTGACCGGGTAGACTATGTCTGGAGTCGGCAGTTTATAGAAGAAAATGAATTGGCAGGGAAGTGTGAAATACTCTTTTCGCCAGTGCATGGTGAGCTTGATCCGGCGGACATGGCCGACTGGATACTGAACGATAATCTGCTGGTTAGAATGCAAATTCAACTACATAAGTATCTGTGGGGAGATGAGCGTGGTAGATAAGGCAGATAAAGCGGTAGTGCTACTCTCCGGCGGCCTGGATTCCGCGACGGTCCTTGCGATCGCACGAAATGAAGGCTACCAGTGTTTTGCACTTAGCTTTGATTATGGTCAGCGTCATCGTGTCGAACTGGAAGCAGCTGGGCGTGTGGCTAAAGCTGGTGGGGCCGTAGAACATAGAATTCTTAATTTGCCGATTGGAGAACTGGGTGGCTCTGCACTAACGGATGAGGCTATTGATCTACCGAAAGCCAGCGAGTTTGAGGATAGCGGTATTCCTGTAACCTATGTTCCAGCGCGGAATACTGTATTTTTATCCATGGCATTGGCCATGGCCGAAAGATATGGTGCCAGGAATATTTTCATCGGTGCTAACGCAGTTGATTACTCAGGCTACCCGGATTGCCGTCCTGAATTTATTTCAGCCTTTGAAAATTTGGCAAACCTGGCAACGCGTGAAGGCGTGCAAGGTGAGGGGTTTCGAATCAGAGCACCGTTGATTGATATGAGTAAGGCCGACATTATTAATACAGGCGTTTGGCTGGGCGTTGATTACAGTCTCACAATATCCTGTTACAACCCGTTGACTGACGGACTGGCCTGCGGGGTTTGTGATTCATGCCGTTTACGAGCAGATGGATTTAATATGGCAAATGTAGCAGACCCAACTGTTTACCGGCCTGTGAGATAGTATTTTCAGGGTACCCTTTGAGGCAAAACTGATAGAAAAATTGGAATAAATCCGCTATGGTAGAAGTCTTATTCCAGGTAGCCGCAAAGCAGCACACTTTGAAGAATAATATTTTTGAATGAGTAAAAAATACAAATAATTTTATGATATCAATCAGATATTAAAGGAGAATTTAGATGGTTTTCGACGATTTCTCAACAGCCTGGTCAACGATGCTCTGGTTAGCATTTGGTCTGGCCCTGATCATGGGCGCAGTGGTACAAAAAACCAATTTCTGCACCATGGGGGCA
>BTQX01000149.1:0-4606 GCA_036986095.1 Gammaproteobacteria bacterium | reverse complement strand
TCCAGCAGGATCAATATTGCCCACTTCCAGACCGGCCATCGTCAGCCTGTTAGCCAGCTCATCGGTATTCAACTTAGGCGAGACCCATTCCCGCAACCAGACTTCACTGACCCGCATGCTTCAACCACCTCGTGAATAATAATAATAATATCTCACTCATCTAAACTGCCCCAGAAAGCTCAGGTCATTCTCAAAAAACAGACGTAAGTCATTGACTCCATAGCGTAACATGGCCAATCGCTCTACGCCGATACCAAAAGCAAATCCGGAATATTTTTCACTGTCTACACCGACATGAGCAAACACCTCAGGATGAACCATGCCGCAACCCAGCACTTCCAGCCAGCCAGTATGAGAACAGACCCTGCAACCCTCACCACCACACATTACGCAACTGATGTCCACTTCTGCAGAGGGTTCGGTGAAAGGGAAAAATGATGGCCGAAACTTCACCTCCAGATTCATTTCAAAGAAAACTTTCAGGAATTCTGACAAAACACCTTTCAAATCTGCAAAGCTGACATTTTCATCAACAAAAAGTCCCTCGATTTGATGAAACATCGGCGTATGGGTGACATCAGAGTCACAGCGATAAACACGGCCCGGGGCGATGATACGGAACGGTGGTTCGTGATTCTCCATAAAGCGCACCTGCACGGGTGAGGTATGGGTACGCAATACCCCTTTCTCTTTCTGATAAGCATCTTTCAGATAGAATGTGTCGTGCATGGCACGTGCAGGATGACTGGGCGGTATGTTTAATGCTTCAAAATTATGAAAATCATCTTCTATCTCGGGCCCTTCGGCGACAGCAAAGCCCATCGAGACAAAGATATCTTCCAGTCGTTGCAGTGTGCGAGTAACGGGATGCTGACCGCCGCGGCCTGGTCGTCTGCCCGGTAGGGTGACATCTATATTCTCTTCTGCCAGCTTCTCATTCAACCGGGCCTGTTCCAGCACATCCTTGCAGGCAGTAATCTGTTCCTGCACCTGATTTTTTGCCAGATTGACCCACTTTCCAAAACTGGGCCTTAACTCAGCGGACAGACTACCAATACGCTTCAGCTGTAGGGTCAGTTCACCCTTTTTACCCAGATAGCGCACCCGTACATCATCCAGCACAGACAATTCATTTGCCACACTGGCTTCTGCCTTTGCCTGTGCCACCAGATCATCGAGTTCATGGCGAATTTTACTTTCTGAATCAGTCATTTATGTCTCAGAGGCCATCTATAAATAAAAAGAGGGAAAGGCGACAACCTTTCCCTCCGGATTTCATTGCGAATCATCCGATTCGCAGCTAAAAACGATCAGGAAGAGAGAGCCGTTCGGGCCTTTTCAGCCAGTGCAGAAAAAGCATCAAGATCATGCACAGCAATGTCCGCCAGCACCTTACGATCGAGATCGATTTCAGCACGCGACAGTCCGTTCATGAAACGACTGTAACTGAGACCATTCAAACGGGCAGCAGCATTGATACGTGCGATCCACAGAGCACGGAACTGACGTTTCTTCTGTCGACGGTCGCGATAGGCATATTGTCCCGCTTTAGCAACAGCCTGATTGGCAACACGAAATACATTCTTTCTTGTACCGCGGTAACCCTTAGCGCGATCAAGTACCTTTTTGTGACGTGCGTGTGTCGTAACACCGCGTTTTACGCGTGGCATATTCTAATCCTCCCGGTTAACTGAATGGCAGCATCTGTTTGACAGATGCGACATCGGCTTTGTGAATAGTCGCCGCAGCACGCAAATGACGCTTGCGCTTGGTCGACTTCTTGGTGAGGATATGGCGACGATGGCCCTGTGATCGTTTAAAATCACCACCCGCCGTCTTTTTGAAGCGCTTTGCAGCACCTCGATTGGTCTTCATTTTAGGCATTTCTTACTCCGGTTTTTCAATGTACTTAGTATGTACGTTTTGCAGCACTTGCTGCGATTAATGCCCGCTTACCGTGAACCGTCGACGGCTTTACTGGGCTTTTCTTTACTGCGTTTTTTTGGGCGCCATTACCATTACCATCTGACGCCCTTCCATTTTCGGGTACTGCTCCACTACAGCCAGTTCCGAAAGATCCGCTTCGGCTCGATTGAGTAATTCCATACCCAGATGCTGATGTGCCATTTCTCTACCGCGAAAACGCAAAGTCAATTTTATCTTGTCGCCGTTTTCAAGGAATTTGATCAGTTTACCTAGCTTGATATTGTAATCGCCAACATCTGTGCCGGGACGAAACTTAATCTCTTTAACCGTTACTACTTTCTGTTTCCTCTTCGCTGCATGCTTGCGCTTGCTGTCCTGATACTTGAACTTGCCATAGTCCATCAAACGACAGACAGGCGGATCAGCATTTGGAGATATTTCGACCAGATCCAGACCGGCATCTACTGCCATATTTAGTGCTTCATCTGTAGCAACTAGACCTATCTGACCACCATCTTCACCGACCAGGCGCACCTTGGGCACCCGAATTTGCGAATTCATGCGATACTGCTTTTCACCTGCGATTGGTTTAACCCTCCGAAACAGTTTGACTCCTGGCGGAAACCTCTTTGTTCATCAAGTCGGCAAATGCTTCTACCGTCATCGAACCCAGGTCTTCGCCCTTTTGTGTACGAACAGAAACAGCATTACCCTCCACCTCACGGTTGCCCACCACGAGAAGATACGGAATGTGCTGTATTGTGTGCTCGCGAATTTTAAAGCCGATCTTCTCATTTCTCAAGTCCGAATCGACTCTGAAACCCTGTTTTTTCAAGGTTCTCTCAACTTTTGTGGCAAATTCAGCCTGATTGTCTGTAATATTCATCACCACAGCCTGTACCGGTGCCAGCCATAATGGCAACAGTCCCGCAGATTCTTCGATCAGAATACCGATAAAACGCTCCAGTGAACCCAGTATTGCGCGATGCAGCATCACTGGCACCTGCTTATTGCCGTCATGATCGATGTAGCTTGCATCAAGCCGCCCGGGCATGGAGAAATCGACCTGAATGGTGCCGCACTGCCAGACTCGACCAATGCTGTCTTTCAGTGAAAAATCAATTTTAGGCCCATAGAATGCCCCCTCACCCGGCTGTAGATCCGAATCCAGCTCCTTGGCATCCAGAGCATGCTCCAGAGCAAGCTCAGCTCTATCCCAGTCCTCGTCCTTACCCACCCTTTTTTCAGGACGTGTAGAAAGCTTGATCAGGATATCTTCAAAACCAAAGTCTTTATACACTTCAAACAGCAGATCAATGAAATCAGAGACTTCATCCTGAATCTGCTCCTCTGTACAGAAGATATGCGCATCGTCCTGCACGAAATTACGCAGGCGCATGATGCCGTGCAGAGTACCGGATGGTTCGTTGCGGTGACAGGAACCAAACTCAGCCAGTCGCAGCGGCAGATCACGGTAGCTTTTCAATCCCTGATTGAATATCTGAATATGTGCCGGGCAGTTCATCGGTTTAATCGCGTAATCACGGTTTTCCGAAGCCGTAGTAAACATATCATCGTGGAACTTGTCCCAGTGACCCGACTTCTCCCACAATGAACGATCAATAATCTGTGGTGTATGCACTTCCTGGTAGTCGTGCTTACGTAACTGTGAACGAATGTAATTTTCAACAATCTGATAGATCCGCCAGCCCTTGTCATGCCAGTACACCATGCCGGGGGCCTGCTCCTGCAGGTGAAACAGGTCCATCTGCTTTGCCAGCTTTCGATGGTCACGCTTTTCCGCTTCTTCAAGTCGATGCAGGTAGGCCTTCAACTCTTTCTTGTCTGTCCAGGCTGTGCCATAGATACGCTGCAGCATTTCATTACGTGAATCGCCACGCCAATAGGCCCCGGCCAGCTTCATTAACTTAAAGGCCTTACCCAGCTTGCCGGTACTCGGCAAATGTGGCCCGCGGCAGACATCAAACCAGTCACCCTGACGGTAGATGGAGACTTCTTCGCCTTCCGGGATAATATCGTCGATGATCTCGACCTTGTAATCCTCACCCATATCGGCAAAAACCTTCATAGCCTCTGCCCGACCCATCACCTCACGCTGAATAGCTAGATCGCGCTTAACAATTTCATGCATCTTCTGCTCGATCTTATTCAAATCAGCAGATGTAAAGGCTTCGTCACGGGCAAAATCGTAATAAAAACCATCTTCAATGGCAGGGCCGATTGTCACCTGTGTACCGGGAAATAATTCCTGCACCGCCTGCGCCATCACATGCGCGGCATCATGACGAAACAACTCCAGCGCATCGTCATCACGTGAGGTAATAATCGCCAGTGAGGCGTCATCACTCATGACATAACTGGCATCCACCAGATCACCGTTAACACGACCGGCCAGGGTCGCTTTGGCAAGGCCAGGGCCAATATTTTCAGCGACCTGCATCACGGAAACAGGGTCAGCAAAGGATCGGGTCGACCCATCAGGAAGGGTAATAACAGGCATAATTGTAACCTCGTCTCAGTGGCGACCCTTACCAGAGGCCGCGTGAAGTAGTAAACAGATGCGGGGTCAGACTTGATTTTTAGACTTATAAAAATCTACTCTGACCCCTGTTTTTGGTAGGCGCGAGTGGGATCGAACCACCGACCACTACCATGTCAA
>BTQX01000148.1:0-4613 GCA_036986095.1 Gammaproteobacteria bacterium | reverse complement strand
TCTTCTCCCTCGAAGCGTTCCAGCAGGGCGATGCCCAGTCCTTCAGATTTGACACTGCCGGCGCAATGATAAGGTTGTTCCTTTAGTAAATAAGACTCGAGTTGCTGCTCGGTCAGTTTTCTGAATACCACCTGAAAGGGGATGACTTCTGTTTGTGCCTCGCCCGTATCCGCATTCACCAGAGATAATCCGGTATATAACATAATCTCTTTGCCATTGGCCTCTCTTAGCTGTTGCATAGCTCTATCATGCGTATGAGGCTTACCTACAATCTTACCGCCGTGTACGGCAACCTGATCTGATCCAATGACCAGGCAACCCGGGTTATTGCTGGCGACTGAACGAGCCTTCTCAAGTGATAGACGTTCAACCAGTTTTTGTGGTGACTCATTCTCCAATGGTGTTTCATCAATATCCGGGGCTTCGACGCGGAATGGGATTTTTAGTCTTTCGAGTAATTCCCGTCTATAGATTGATGTAGAGCCAAGGATTAATTCGGGGTGGGTCGTCATTTTGAGATATTCCAGTCATAACAGTAGTGAGAAAATCATTATGGGTCCCCATAATTAAAGACCGTATCTTACTTGTCAACACCTGATCCCGTAACTGTTTTTATCTGCTCATCAAAATGTTTTTCGTGCTTTTTATAATACCATCTAAGAAATATGGGTATCCCTGTTAATCCTGGATATGTTGAATTTTGATTCAAAACTTTTCATTGAGTAGCTGGAACAGGGCAATAATACGCTGATTGATCGCCCTTATTCGGAGAAATCATTTTGACACAAACGGTTTGAATCCGTATCATTATACGGTTTAGTTTTATTAATATGTACGCCACTACTGTCTTTGTGATGTTAGATGGTCGATACTACACAGACAGGGTCATTCCAATGGCAGTTCAACAAAATCGCAAGACACCATCAAAGCGCGGCATGCGTCGTTCGCATGACAGCCTGAGCAATCCGGCTCTTACTACTGATCCGGTCACCGGTGAAATACACCGTCGTCATCATATCACCGCAGACGGTTTCTATAAGGGCCGTAAATTCGTCAATACTGAGTCTGAGTAGCGCACAAGCCCCCCGGCTATCATAAGAGCTTAGCGTGGCGATCCCTATAGCCATAGACGGCCATGGTGGCGATCATGGGGTTTCGATAACTGTCCCTGCTGCTCTTGCTGCACTAGCCAGGAATCCTGACCTGTCCCTGATCCTGGTAGGCCAACAGGATGTACTGGCAGCAGAGCTGGCCAGACACGACAACAAATATCCCGACAGGCTGAGTATTCACCATGCCTCGCAAATTGTTGACATGGATGAATCCCCGGCTTCTGCAATGCGTGGCAAAAAAGATTCCTCCATGCGGATTGCCATTAACCTGGTCAAAGAAGGTGAAGCAGGCGCTTGTGTAAGTGCCGGCAACACGGGGGCCTTGATGGCAACAGCCCGTTTCGTACTGAAAACATTATCAGGCATCAAACGTCCTGCCATTATCAGTGCTATCCCTACAATGCATGGCCATGTACATTTTCTGGATCTTGGTGCCAATGTTGATAGTTCAGCAAAGGTCCTTCAGCAATTTGGTATCATGGGATCCATACTTGTTCAGGCAAACGAAAAGATAGATTCCCCAAAGGTAGGCTTGCTGAATATCGGGCATGAAGATATTAAAGGTAACGAAACGGTTAAAGCAGCGGCTGAATTACTGAAAAACAGTCCGATAAATTATGTTGGTTTTGTAGAAGGTGATGATATTTTTACTACAGATCTTGATGTTATTGCCTGTGATGGTTTTGTCGGCAATGTTTCACTGAAAACCATGGAAGGTCTGGCGCAGATGATTACATCTACCATGAAAGAAGAGTTCAATAGAAATATCCTGACAAAAATGTCAGGGCTCCTTGCCATGCCTGTTATCAAGGCCTTGCGCAGTCGACTGGATAATCGTCGTTATAATGGCGCAATTCTACTCGGGCTTCGAGGGACGGTAATTAAAAGTCATGGTAATGCAGATATCTTTGCCTATTCACAGGCAATCAATGAAGGATACAGGGCAGTCCAAAATAAGGTGCCTGAAATGATTGAAAAGGTGTTATCCACTACAGATTTAAGCAACCAGACAGGATGCTAGGCGAGGAACTATAGTGAACCACTCGGTCAAATCTTACTCCAGGATAATTGGCACAGGTAGCTATCTACCAGAAAAGATTTTGACAAATGCTGATCTCGAAAATATGGTTAAAACCAGTGACGAATGGATTACTAGCCGAACAGGTATTCGAGAACGTCATATTGCGGCTGAAGGTGAAACCACCTGCGATATGGCAACGCATGCTGCTCGAATGGCATTAGAGAACGCAGGCATTGGCCATTCAGACATCGATTTAATCATTGTCGCTACCACTACACCTGACCTGGTATTTCCGTCGACAGCCTGTCTGGTACAGGAACGACTGGGCATACATGGTTGTCCGGCATTTGATGTGCAGGCGGTGTGCACAGGTTTTATCTACGCCCTGGCCGTCGCAGATAAATTTTTTCGCAGTGGCAGCTCAAAAAAAGCACTTGTGATTGGTGCAGAAACGCTCTCACGCATAGTCGACTGGACGGATCGTGGTACCTGTATCCTGTTTGGTGATGGAGCCGGAGCGGTAATCCTTGAGAGCTCGGAAGAACCCGGCATTATATCTACGCATATACACTCTGATGGCCAGTTTAAGAACCTGTTGCAGGTGCCGACAGGCATCTCCAGTAATTATCAGGATGTCATTGAGGGAAATGTCTTCATCGAGATGGAAGGCAATGAAGTATTTCGTATGGCAGTCAACACTTTAGGCCGGATAGTTGATGAAACACTTGACTATAACAACATGAAAAAATCAGACATAGACTGGCTGGTTCCGCATCAGGCAAATATCCGTATTATCAATGCTACTGCAAAAAAGCTGGGGATGCCCCTGGACAATGTTGTAGTCACCGTTGATAGACATGGCAACACATCTGCAGCTTCCGTTCCACTGGCATTTGATGAAGCTGTACGTGATGGCCGCATCAAACAGGGCGAAACAGTGATGCTGGAAGCGTTTGGTGGCGGGTTTACCTGGGGTTCAGTGTTGTTGAAGATGTGAAAAAAATAGTTCCAAGTTTCAAGCTCCAGGTTCCAAGTTAAAAATAAAAGGTATAAAAGTATTATGAGTACTGCATTTGTATTTCCTGGACAGGGTTCTCAGTCTGTTGGAATGATGAATTCGCTGGCTGAGTCAAACTCAGTGATTCAGGAAACCTTTGCCGAGGCTTCATCAGTTCTTGGATACGATTCATGGGAATTGGTAGTAGACGGGCCAGCAGACAAACTTAATTCAACTGAGTACACCCAACCGGCAATGTTGACGGCTGGCGTCGCTAGCTGGCGGGCATGGCTGGCTGCAGGCGGTACTGCGCCGGCTATGATGGCTGGCCACAGTCTGGGTGAATACACTGCTCTGGTATGTGCCGGGGCGTTGGACTTCTCCGATGCGGTTGCACTAGTTTCGGATCGTGCGCGTTTCATGCAGGAAGCTGTACCGGCAGGTGAGGGTGCAATGGCTGCGATTCTCGGACTTGATGATGAACAGGTGGTGAAGCTTTGCCAGGATAATGCCTCCGGTGAAATACTGGAAGCAGTTAATTACAATGCTCCCGGCCAGGTTGTTGTAGCTGGAACCAGCGTAGCCGTTGCTCGTCTGATTGAAAATGCCAAATCGGCTGGTGCTAAGCGTGCTCTAGCATTACCGGTGAGCGTTCCTTCCCATTGTGCATTGATGAAACCCGCTTCAGAACGTATGACAGAAAGATTAAATACAGTGGCCATAACTCAGCCTGAAATACCTGTAATTCACAATGTAAATGTTCAGGCTACTGCAAATGAAGCTGAAATTCGCGAATTGTTGGCACGCCAGATTTCAGAGCCGGTACGTTGGGTTGAAACTATCAACAATATGCATAATCATGGAGTTGCCCAGCTGATTGAATGCGGGCCTGGCAAAGTTCTTTGTAGCTTAACCAGGAGAATAAATCGAGATATCGGATGCATCCCATTGATTTCGCAGGATTCTATTTCCGAGGCACTGGAGAGGAAAGTATGAAACTTGAAGGAAAAATTGCTTTAGTCACCGGCGCCTCTCGAGGCATTGGTGCGGCTATTGCAGACATGCTGGCGGCAAATGGTGCCTTCGTTATTGGTACGGCCACCACACATGGGGGTGCACTGGCAATTGAAGAACGTATCACCTCAGCAGGCCACCAGGGAGTTGGTCGTGAGCTGGACGTTACCTCACAGGAGTCCATTGATGCCATTATAAAAGCCTGTGCAGAAATAAAGGGTGCGCCGGGCATACTCATCAACAATGCAGGAATTACCCGTGACAATCTGCTGGTGCGGATGAAAGAAGAAGACTGGCAGGCCATTATCGATACCAACCTGTCCTCAGTTTTTCGAATGAGTAAGGCAGTACTGCGCGGCATGATGAAAGCAAAACAGGGTAGAATTATCAGCGTGACTTCGGTGGTGGGTGCCACAGGTAATCCGGGGCAGGTCAATTATTCTGCTGCAAAAGCAGGGATAGCGGGATT
>BTQX01000147.1:0-4617 GCA_036986095.1 Gammaproteobacteria bacterium | reverse complement strand
AGAGGGCTCCAGTTGATTATTAGACTTCTCTGCTATACTTACCCTGATGCTAGCAATTGAGCAGCACATGATAATTGAGTCAGGGGCTTTTCTGCAATGTCATTCACAACTACTTCATTACTTTCTTTACTTATCGGTATTGCTTTGCCCGCCGTGTTACTGGCAGCAAATCCAAATCTGGAAGGTGATGTAGTCTCGGATATAGATACAGAATATGAGGAGGATGAATACCTGTATGATGGAGTATTACCCTGGGCCAGTGATTTATCCCGCGAATCTCGTCAGGCAGCCTGCAAGGGGCAGCCGCTGGTAGTGATGTTCGGTACGTCTGAGTGTCCGTACTGCAAAATCGTACGTTCTCTTTTCATGGTGCCCTTGCCGGAGGACGAGCGCTACCCGGGCATTGTTGTTCGCGAACTGGAAATAGACAGCGATACGCAGGTCAAGGATTTTTCAGGAAAGCTGGCCTCAATGCGAGAGCTGGCAGAGAGTTACGGTGTCTTCCTGGTGCCAACAGTGATGGTGTTTGGCCCTGATGGGAAACAGGCAGGCAAGCCTATTATCGGCATTAGCAATGAAGATTTTTATGGCTTTTATCTGGATGAGGTCATTACAGCCGGGGTCAGCATGGTGAAAAATGCTATCTGTTAGGACACTGAACTAACGTCGCACCCAGCGCCTCACCTGCGGTGTATGTCTGCGACTGACGACAAGTTTTTCATCGATACCCTTCATTAATACCCGCCAATGGCCGGCGGTATTTTTTTCCATGCCTCGTAGATAGTCAGTATTTACCAGCGAACCACGATGAATGCGCAGGAAACGATCAGAGAACTCCTCTTCGAGACTGACCAGTGATTCCTCAATCAGGTGCTGTTCAGTGGCGGTGCGCACAGTGACATATTTGTTGTCAGCAATGAAGTAGATGATGTCATGCACAGGTATGAGCGTGATCCTGCCCCGCATATGGACACTGATATGGCTGCGTGTAGCTTTAGAATCAGCGGCCCGGGTGACTTCTTTTAACTGTCGGGTACTGACCGGTTGTGCTTTTTGCAGGGCGGCTCCTAATCGTTCTTTGCGAATAGGCTTCAATAGATAATCGACGGCATTCACCTCGAAGGCAGCCAGGGCATGTTCGTCATAAGCCGTGGTGAAGATAATCAAGGGTGGATTTTCTATGCCTTGCAGATGCATGGCAGCTTCCAGGCCATCCATTACCGGCATGCGGATATCCATCAATAACAGATCAGGTTTCAGTGTTACGGTTTTTTCAATGGCCTCGCTGCCATTGGCCGCTTCACCGACAATATCTGTTTCACCCAGGTCAGTAAGAAGGTCTCGCATACGCTGTCTGGCGAGGCTTTCATCATCAACAATTAGAATTTTCATGCGTCTCCTTGTGTGCTTATCTTTATACCACGATTGGAAAGATGATTTTCGTTATATGGACAGCATTGCGCCGACCGGAACTGAGCGAAGCGGCTTCGCCAAAATGCTGGACTAGTCTTTGCTTAATATTATCCATGGCAATCTGGTTGCCTTTGTGATGGCTACGTTCGTTATCATCCGGTAAGGGGTTGCGTATCAGTATCTGAACTCTGCGCCTGTCGGAACGCATGTCTATATCGATAACGCCACCGCCAAAACTGGGTTCTATGCCATGATAAACGGCATTTTCAAGCAAGGGTTGTAAAATAAGTGAAGGGACAAAACAATCCCTGGGAATACTTGTCAAATGCCAGTGTACGCCCAGCCGATCACCGAGGCGCAATTTTTCAATCTTCAGATATTGCTTTGATGTCTCGATTTCGGCCATCAGTGGCACAAGCTTTCGTGCATCAGCCATCAGTACACGGATTAGATCAGCCAAATCTTGAAGAGCCTGTTCGGCTTTTTCAGGGTTGTTTCTAATCAGGCCGGCAATACTGTTCATGCTATTAAACATGAAATGTGGTCGTATGCGTGACTGCAGCACCTGCAGATTGGCAGCTTTATATGAGTTTTTGATATCGTTGGTTTCTGCTCTATGCAGAAGTATCAACAGCACAATGGCGTAGTTTACCGTGGCTATGACAAACATCTGTAGTAATGAAAGCAGTTCTCTATTGTTGGGTACGGTCAATGGCCAGTGCCTGGTGACGGTAGCATAAAGGACATAACCGATGGTGAAAGTGGTTACCATCAGCAATAAATAGGCCGTGGCCAGACCTGCACGGGTAGAAAGAGATTTGAGGAAGGGGTTGAAAATCTTCAGCACCAGGGCATCAGTAAGTGCAATCAGGGAGCTGGCCGCGAGCAATGCCACAAAGTCAGTAATATAACTGGTATCCCAGTTTTCGACCCGAGCAATGATGACGACCAGGCTACTGAGTAATGCGGCGAGTAATAATACACCTGTTACAGAATCGGTGTAGTCTGGTGAAATCGAGGTACTGTCTGTCGCTGTTGTCTGTTCCTTGTTCATTCCAGTATCCAGGTCTGTAGAATGAAATGCGGTGCTTACAGCGTTCATGATAACAGTAGCGGCAAAAAAAAACCCCTTGAAAACAAGGGGTCTGAATCATCCAGTCCAGTAGTCGGGGGTGTATCAGATGAGGGTTGCTGGACCAGGTTGTTAGTGCTTTGTACTAACGATGATAAATTTATCACCCGCAGAGCAGCTAAAGAAATCTTGCTGATTACAGGCTGAAATGGGCAGATGAATGGTAAGTTGATGATATTGGTGGTTTTACAGTGCGAATAAAACTGGAATGAACTATTTATGGTGTCTCTATTAATTCTGAATATGTCAGATTGTGTTTCAAAAGCTGTTATAACAAGGCAAGGATCGCACGGCCGCTCAATGACATCCTGTTATCACGGCACCTGTACATCCAGGTACTTCGTAATAGTAGGCTATGCGAAGATTCTAAACGCTGAGATGGCGGCTTCTGGATTCAATATGATTATTCATGAATTGATAGAGGTATCCTTAAGTGATACTCCCTTTTGCGCCATTGCCTACTGACTTTTGAATTTATAGTGGTGTTAAAAAAACCCCCTTTTTTAAAAGGGGGTTAGAATCTGGCCTGCATTTGGATTGGGGGTGCAGTTTAATGAGGGTCGCTGACCAGACTGAGCTAATGCTCACCTTCAACATAGCCGCTATTGCTACATTTTCCATAAATGTCTGACTACCGGATGGAAAATAAGGATGAATGGTTTTTGGGTGTTATAAATAGTTATATTCGATGGATTTATTGATACCTGCTGTATCGGTATAATGCGACATATTAAGTGAGGAACAAGTAACATGGCAGCTAAAAAAGCAGGTAAAGAAGAAAAACCCTGGAAGGGCCGTTTTACTGCGGCGACGGATCAACTGGTCGAGGAGTATACGCAGTCAGTGTCCTACGATAAGCGTTTGTATAAAGTGGATATCGAAGGCTCGAAGGCGCATGCCGGCATGCTGGCCAGGGTGGGCGTGCTGACTGATAAAGAAAGCAGAACCATCATCGAGGGACTGGATCAGATTCTTGAGGATATCGAGCAGGGTGAGTTTAGCTGGTCGCGCACCCTGGAAGATGTGCATATGAATATTGAGGCGCGTTTAACAGAAAATATCGGTGATATCGGTAAGAAACTGCATACCGGGCGCTCCCGCAATGATCAGGTGGCAACGGATATACGCCTTTATCTGCGCCAGGAGATAGAATCCCTTAGCGCTGAAATAAAGGTGCTGATCATGGCCTTGCTGGATCTTGCTGAAAAGGAATCTGACACCATTATGCCGGGATTCACACACCTGCAGGTGGCACAACCGGTGACCTTTGGACATCACATGATGGCATGGGTGGAAATGCTGCGGCGCGATCTGGGTCGATTGTCTGATTGCCGCAGGCGGATGAATAGTATGCCGTTGGGTGCTGCAGCACTGGCCGGGACGACGTTCCCGATAGATCGTCATTACACAGCAGAATTACTGGGTTTCGATGCACCGGCAGAAAATTCTCTGGATGCCGTTTCTGATCGTGACTTTGCGATGGAATTTATGTCCACAGCTTCAGTCATCATGATCCATCTCTCGCGGATGTCGGAGGAGCTTATAATCTGGTCATCAGCGCAGTTTGGATTTATTGACATCTCCGATGCCTATTGCACCGGTTCCTCCATTATGCCGCAGAAAAAAAACCCGGATGTCGCCGAGCTGACGCGCGGGAAAAGCGGTCGGGTGATTGGTAATCTTGTTTCTCTATTGATGATAATGAAAGGCCAGCCATTGGCCTACAATCGTGATAATCAGGAAGATAAGGAGCCTCTGTTCGACAGTCTGGATACGGTAACAGCGGCGGTCCGTGTGTTTGCTGGAATGATCCCGCAGCTGGCAGTCAGATCAGATGTCATGTACCAGGCCGCCAGGCAGGGCTTTTCTACGGCGACCGATCTTGCCGACTATCTGGTCAGAAAAAATATCCCGTTCCGCGATGCCCACGAGATCGTTGGTAAGGCAGTACAGGCTGCCGAGCAGGCCGGACATGACCTGTCTGACATGTCTCTCGATGAATTAAGATCATTCAGTGACGAGATAGATAATGATGTATTTGATGTGTTGACACTGGAAGGTTCTGTCAATGC
>BTQX01000146.1:0-4630 GCA_036986095.1 Gammaproteobacteria bacterium | reverse complement strand
AATACTGCGGCTGTTTCATCAATTCAGTAATACGCTGCCCCAGTGCAATCTGATTTTGCGTGGCTTCATCAAGGTCTGAGGCAAACTGGGCAAATGCCGCCAGTTCACGGTACTGAGCCAGCGCAAGACGCACACCGCCACCCAGTTTCTTAATAATGGTCTGCTGCGCGGCACCCCCTACACGGGATACTGACAGACCTGCATTAATAGCAGGACGTATGCCTGCATTGAACAGATCCGTCTCGAGGAATATCTGGCCATCTGTAATAGAAATTACGTTGGTCGGCACAAAGGCTGACACGTCGCCGGCCTGTGTTTCGATAATCGGCAGTGCAGTCAATGAACCGGTCTTGCCTTTTACCTTGCCGCCAGTAATCTCCTCCACATATTCCGCATTCAGTCGCGCCGCTCTTTCCAGTAGGCGTGAATGCAGATAGAAAACATCACCCGGGTAGGCTTCACGACCCGGTGGGCGACGCAGCAGCAAGGATACCTGACGATAGGCCCAGGCCTGTTTGGTCAGATCATCGTAAACGATCAGGGCATCTTCACCCTTATCGCGGAAATACTCGCCCATGGTACAGCCGGCGTAAGGTGCAAGGTACTGCATGGCGGCTGATTCAGCGGCACTCGCATTCACAACAATGGTGTGCTCCATGGCACCAAACTCTTCCAGTTTGCGCACCACGCTGGCGACTGAAGAGACCTTCTGGCCAATAGCGACATAGATACAGGTTACGCCAGTACCTTTCTGGTTAATAATGGTATCAATCGCGACGGCTGTTTTACCGGTTTGCCGGTCACCAATAATAAGCTCACGTTGACCGCGTCCAATTGGTACCATTGAGTCAATGGATTTGAGTCCAGTCTGTACCGGCTGACTAACAGATTGACGAGAGATAACACCCGGCGCCACCTTCTCCAGCGGCTCAAAGCCTTCTGCCTTGATCTCGCCCTTGCCATCTATCGGGTTACCCAGGGTATCGACAACACGACCAATCAGTGATTCTCCGACTGGAACTTCAAGAATACGGCCGGTACATTTTACACTGTCACCTTCTTTAAGATGCTCATAGGCACCCATGATCACAGCACCGACAGAATCCCTTTCCAGGTTCATCGCCAGGCCGTAGACGTCGCCTGGAAATTCCAGCATCTCGCCTAGCATTGCATCACTCAGTCCGTGTACCCTGACAATACCGTCTGTAACACTGACGATAGTTCCTTCGGTACGCGCCTCAACTTTAGTATCAAAATTTTCCAGTCTCTTCTTGATCAGCTCTGAGATTTCAGATGGATTAAGCTGCATGATGCCTTTCCCGTTAATGTGTTAGGTAAGAAGTGAGATCTCGCAAACTGCCTGCGACTGAGCCATCAATGACCGTGTCACCAGCGCGAATTATCACACCACCAATGATGGATGGATCTACAGACGCCTTGATATTGACATCGCGATCAAGTTCTTTTTTCAGCATTTTTGCCAGTTTGCTGATCTGCACCTCGTCCAGAGCAAATGCAGACACCACACTGGCATCTATTGTGCCATCAGAACTGGCACGTAGCTCGTTAAACAAAGTCGATATCTCCGGCAACAACAGCAATTTGCCGTTTTCGCGCAGCATGCTGATCAGCGCCTGCTCCTGGCCGCTAATATCTTCCAGTAGCGAAGCCAGTAATACATCGATCTGTTCGCCTGTCATGCCCGGATCACCAAGCGCAAAGGCCAGGTTTTTATCAGCCACTGCTATCGCATAAAAACCCAGCACATCACCCCAGCGCTGTTGCGATGAAGCCTCGCTGGCCAGCCGAAACACGGCCTCGGCGTAGGGTCTTGCTAAGGTAGTGCGTTCTGCCATCAGAGCTGGCGTGCAAGGTCGTCGAGGATATCGGCATGTGCCTTCTCATCGACTTCTCTTTTCAGAATTATGCTGGCGCCTTCTACAGCCAGTCTGGCAACAGAGGCACGCAGTTCTTCGCGCGCACGATTTGATTCCTGCTCTATCTCGGCCTGAGCACTGGCAAGTATCCTTGCCCGCTCCTCATTGGCCTCAACCTTCGCTTCATCAACTATACCGCCTGCACGCTTATTGGCCTGTGCCAGCAGTACTGAAGCCTGATCTTTCGCTTCCTTTATCTTTGCAGTCGCATTCTTTTGTGCCAGTTCCAGATCACCTTCGGCACGTGAAGCCGCTGCCAGGCCGTCTGCGATATTTTTCTGTCGCTCACGCAAAGCACCGATGATATGTGGCCAGATGTATTTCTGGCAGAAGATAACGAACAGCGCAAAGGCAATAGCCTGCCCAAGTAATGTCGCATTAATATTCACGACGCATCTCCAGGTTTCCGTGTTTAATGCCAGGCACTGCTTAAGCGACGGCAAACAGGATGTAGAAGGAGATACCTACAGCGATCATAGGCACCGCGTCGACCAGACCCATTACGATGAAAAACTGGGTACGAAGTAAGGGTATCAATTCAGGCTGACGCGCAGCGCCCTCGAGGTATTTGCCACCGAGTGATCCAATACCGATAGCGGCACCAAGGGCTCCAAGGCCCATCAAAATTGCGCCTGCGATAAATAACAGTGCTTTGGCTTCTTCCATTGTATTTCTCTCTATGAGTTGAATGTTAGGAAACCTCTGATTAACTCTGGACGAAGTAGATTGCGATCTAAAATATTCAGGTTTGAGGCGGAAATCGCACGTAATAGCTGGCTATTGCGAAGGTTTCCAACGAAAAAGCTGGATATTTTAGGCGTAAGATACGAGCTCATGAATTGATCAGAGGTTCCTTAGGTTGTAGTACTAATTAATGTTCATCCACCGTGTAGGCCATATCCATATATACGATAGTCAACACCATGAAAATAAATGCCTGCAGTACCACGATCAGGATGTGGAATATTGCCCACGGCAGAGACAGAGACCACTGTATATACCATGGCAACAGAGCGATCAGAATAAAAATCATTTCACCGGCATACATATTTCCAAATAGCCGCAGGCCCAATGATATTGGTTTGGCAATCAGACTAACGCCTTCCAACAGCAAATTAACCGGAAACAGATACTTCGGGAATGGGTGAAATGCCAGCTCCGCAAAAAAACCTCCCGGCTTTTTGATTTTGAAACTGTAATAAAGTGTCAAGCCGAAGACAGACAGCGCCATGCCCATCGTGGCATTGGGATCTGTAGTCGGTACCACCTTGAGAAATTTTATACCGAGTAACTTCCCCAGTTCAGGCAAAAAATCCACTGGCACCAGATCCATAGTGTTCATCAACAGGATCCAGACGAAGGCGGTCAGGCCTAAGGCTCCGATAAACTTATTTTTGCCGGTAAATGAACTTTTGACATTGTCGTCAATAAACTCAATTACCCACTCAACGAAATTCTGCAAACCACCCGGCACGCCAGAAGTCGCATGTTTCGCCGCCTTACTAAAGAGAAAGAGAAATAATGCACCTAGCAGAATGGAGAAACCAAGCGTATCAACATTTAGGGCCCAGAAACCCATCTCTTTGGCTTGCTCTGCAGTCTCCGCCAGACCCCAGCTGCCATCCGCATGCTGACCATAGGTCAGATTCGTAAGATGATGCTTTATATATTCAGAAGACGTTAATGTATCGCCTGCCATGCCAACCCTTAATTAATTACAAAATAGTTATAAAAAATGATTTTGAGCAAATCTGATTAAGAACCAAATCATGTTTTATTCAGTACACCTGCAATCAATGCGGGCGATATCTGTATCCACAAATAGACGGCAAACAGGGCCGCCGCATTCAATGGCTTTACTAACACCACAGCCAGAAAAAATAGCGCTATGGTTAAGAATAATTTACCTATTACACCCCGGTACGCTACTGCGGCGAGATGGTCTACCTGCCAGCTGCCTTTGTCTCTGAAAAGCCTTAGCGCGAAAAAGGCATAGGCAATCACTGAAATCATGCCGCCGATAAGTGCCGAATACGCCGTTACCAGCCCAAAAACAGGTAACAATACGGCAGATGTAGACAATGCCAGAGCGGCCTGCCAGCCAATGATGCTGAATGGTCTTTGATTGGTAGTGCCCATCTAACAAATCCCGATCAACCCAGCGGCAGATCAGCTTTACACGCCAACAAAAACGGCCCTTGCCGAGTGGCGCGTAGTATAGTGATAAGCCCCTTTTGGGTCAACATCAGATTGCTCAATAATGGTGCCTGGCTTAGTACCAGATCAACAGTCACCCAGCACTGTGTCAATGTATCTTCTCAAGGATTCCCTGCAGCACATCATTGCCATGAAAATCGATAATCAGCTTGCCTTTGCCCCGGCTGCCAAGCTTGATTTCCACATGCGTCCCCAGTTTTTCTGACAAAGATTCCTCCAGATGCCTGACATCCGGGTCTTTTACCTTTGCTTTTCCGGCAAGGCTGCGATCTTCCTGCAGCCTGCGAACCAGCTGCTCGGCCTGTCGAACACTCATACCTCTTTTAACAATCTGCTGGGCAGCTTTGTGTTGCATGCCCTCCTCAAGAGAAAGCAGCGCGCGAGCATGCCCCATATCAATCAGCCCCTGCTCCAGCAGAATACTTACATCGGATTGCAGAGAAAGCAGACGCAACAGGTTGCTCACCGCGGCACGG
>BTQX01000145.1:0-4691 GCA_036986095.1 Gammaproteobacteria bacterium | reverse complement strand
ATATAGCCGTCTGCAAACTTGTCACCGATGTCGCACAGTGTGCGCAGAGTAAATACGTCGAGAATACGCTGGGTGGCACATTTAACGGTCCAGATCTCGTCACCACTATGTGCGTAGTGTACGAGCACACCTGGGCGTGGATGCTCATGATATTTCCACGAGCCATAGTTTCTACGCATTGTAGGATGCATATACTGGAAGCCGTCTGGACAACCTGATTCAATTGGACTACGCATATCTAGCGCCATGTCTCTCTCCTGTAGTTCTATAATCTCGTTTACCAACCATGGTTGAAAACAATGACTGGTGTGTTATTGATGCCGATGTTGACGTAAAATCGATCAGGCGCTAGCTTCTTCCGCTTTACGCTCAAACCATTTGACTGCTTCCTCGTTCCATCCGTCCATACGAATGTAAGAACTTTGACGAGGCATGGAGATCATGTTCGGATCTACCTCTACACCAATGCCTTCGAGGAAGTTAACCAGGCCAATGCGCTCAATCATTTCACCACAGCGCTCATGCTCAAGGCCGTTTTCAGCCCAATAATCAATAATTTCTTCTGCCAGCTCAACGATTTTTTCGTAGTCTTCCATGGTGTCCAGTTTCATGAACGGTACAAGGACTGTACCCATCAGGTCGCCGATTTTCAGTGTGCGCTTGCCGCCGATAAGAATGGTCACACCGCGGTCATCACCTGGCGTCAGCGCCTTGTTCATGACGTTCAGGCAATGCATGCAGCGTACGCAATTGCCGTTGTCGATGGTCAGTGTGTCATCATCATTAAGTGTCATGCAGTCGCTAGGGCAGCGAGTGGTAACGTTATCAATAACGTACTGACGGCCCTTTTTGGCAATAAATGCTTTAACTTCTTCCTGATCAATCTTCATGTCATCGCGCCAGGTGCCAATGATCGCGAAGTCAGAACGCTCAATTGCATTCATGCAGTCGTTAGGACAACCTGAAATTTTAAACTTGAACTTATAAGGCAGGGCAGGACGATGCACGTCATCGGTAAAGTTGTTTATCAGATGACGATGAATTGCGTGTTCATTACAACAGGATTGTTCACAACGTGCCATTCCAACACAGGACATACCTGTACGTACGCAAGGACCGGCACCGCCAAGATCCCAGCCGTAATCGTTGATTTCATCGAAAAAATGCTGAATGTTCTCGGTCGTTGTACCGATAAACATAATATTCCCTGTCTGGCCGTGGAAAGTTACCAGGCCTGAGCCGTACTTTTCCCAGCTGTCGCCCAGCTGGCGAAGCATATCGGTAGTATAATAATTTCCTGCTGGTGGCTGTACGCGAAGGGTGTGAAACTCCTTAGATTCAACAAACTGGCCACCGACTTCTGAGAAACGAGGAATAATTCCCCCGCCATATCCATATACACTGACTGTGCCGCCTTTCCAGTAGCCTTTGCGTGTTTCATACGAATGTTCCAGCTGACCCAGCAGACTGTTCGCCACTCCACGGATTGTTGTATCTTCGTGGTCATCACGCAGGCGCTTGATGCCGCTGATGAAGCTGGGCCATGGGCCATTTTCCAGTTCATCCAGCATTGGTGTATCGAAATGTTTCTTGTCAGCCATTTACGGTCTCCTTCAGAATCGAAATCAGCCCTGTCCAGGGCAGAATTTTAATCTTGTGATGTGAGTATGCGTCATCAACTAATTATACGTTGTGCCGAACCGTTGCGTTTGTTCTGCGTTGCCACATAGCTTTATTTATCAAAACGGTGCTATTTTAAGCGTGCGTGTGTTCATAATGAATCCTACTAAAGGGGGGTAGACGGTAGAAACGTCTATTACCAAAGGGATATATGCTGGGTGTGAAGTATATAATGTAGAGTATTAGAATATCTTAGTAAGTGATTGTAATCATATGTTATTCTGGAATATTTGAAGACAAAAATATTACCGCCGGTGTTAATTATCAGTAAAGCAGCCCTTTAGAATAAGAAGCATAAATAGTCCCAAAATTACGTAATACGTAATTACGCAAAGTTTTAGTCCTTTTGATCCTGCTTATTGGTCAGAAAAATCAGCTGCCCCGATTCAACTAACAGGTTTTTACCACCAATGATTGCGCCCCCATTGACTTTATGTGCCTGTACCACCCCGACTAACAATGTTTCTCCTGGTATAGTGTCAAAATAGCGGGTGACATCGAGTATCCCGGATGTTTCCCAGGTTCCAATGGTGCCTGAATTTTTGTCAGTTGCGCCTTCTGGAAGGACAATTTTACGATTGATTTCGGCAATTCGCGCCGCTTTGGCGCTTTTTGGGTCAAACTGCCATATAGAGGCTTCGATACCATTTGTGCCAAAATCGTTAAGTCTGGTTGCCCTGTCTTCCTGCACATAGATCATTCCATTATCTGCCCATATCAGGTTGTCAGGGCTACGGATACCTTCATCCCGGTTATTGACATCATCTGAATCATAGGCAATGCGGATGACTGCTTTGAACGGGCCTGGTTTAGTGTCGGTTTGTTTATCAAAGTTAATATCAATGATATGTATAGTGCCCCAGTCATTGGCTGGATGAATGAGACCCTGCCCGGTATCGGCAAAAACTGCGCGTCCAGGGTTGACTGGATCATTGTGTAGATCTTCCAGGCGTGAAAACTGGAAACAGCCTTTATTAAAGGCAGATTGACTTAATGTATCGCTATCCGGGTAACCCTGCCGGTCATAGCCATCTTTGCCTGCTTGTTGAGGGCTGCGATTGTCGAGTGGGATGAAGTTTCCCCCTGATGTATTTCCAGTTTTATTGAACGTTTCAGGACTGGTATGGCCTGCTTCTGATTTCCAGCAATACAGTTGCCCTCCGCTCAGGCCATTGTTCGACAGGAAATTCCTGCTCTTTTCCGATTCCGAAGATTTTTTGCCTATATAGAGGTAAAGCGGAGCAGGGGCTGAGTCATTGCCCATTAACAGGGCGATGGTATTCTTACTCCCGGCTTCTATTGGCGTAACATTCTCCCAGGCCCCTCTGCCCAAATCCGGTGCAGCATGCAATGTTCTGTTTTTGACGTCCAGGACCCATATCGTCCCACCGTGAGGATGTTTTTTAGTTCCGATTTCCTCTCCAGCAAAATATATATCATCGGAGAAGCCAAGAGTCCCAGCCTGAATACTGCGGCCAGAGCAAAACCTGGACAGTCCTTTTTGCCGATTTAACTTCTGATTTTTTTCTTCATTGATTTGTGCGGCATTGCTAACGAGTTTTGCCTCACGATCATATATGGTGTCGTAGGCGAGTCCCGCATTAGTGATAATGAAATTATCCGTACTGGTTTCTTTACGAATATCAAAAAAGCTGATTCGTGCGCCGGTTAGTTCGGTGCCGTTTGCAAGTTTGTAGGAATATGCCTTATTGGCTTTTAGTTCATGATTGACCAGAATACGCACTTCATCGTTTTGATAGGCAAAGGCACCAATACCATCCAGACGCCCAGGTGCAGTGTAGCCGCTGATCTGGTCTCCGACTGTAAAAACAGGTATAGCATGCCATTGCTGACTGGTATTCGCAGAGTCCGTATCCAGCATAGACGGAACATCAGCACTCCAGCCATCCCGGATGGCACTAACGAGGACAAGCAGAGCTATGGTAATAATGTAAGCGAACTTCATAGAATATATTCAGTTTTAATTTCTTGAAACTTGAAACTTGAAACTTTTCTATTCCTTCAATTTGATGAGCAGACGTCCTTCTTCAACACGAATATTGTCCACGCCGTCAGAAAATGCCTTCCAGAAGCCCTCGCTAGCGCTAAATTCCTTGACCAGATCGATATTCTTCATACCGCCTAGCCAGGCATTCGGGATTGGGATACCCATAATGCTGACACCACGTAATACAATAATCGGTTTGTTGTTATCATACGCAACTTCCAGGCCAGCTGTAACTCGCAGGGTCTTACCGCCCAGTATCGGAAAGTCCTGATCTACAGGCACCAGCAGTTTGGCACTCATAAGATTATCAGACAGGTCAACCGCCAGTTTGCGAGCCAGTTCTGTATTTTTTGCCAGCAGGGCGTTGAGCTCCCGCTCGGAAAGACTGATTTCGCGGCTGGCTCCGATCTCACTATAGACTTCTGGAATCAGCCTGCCTTCGGAGTCAAAATTATTTTTATTCTCGGCAGTACGGTTTTCTGAACCTGCCTCTGGAGAGAAACCCAGTATTTTAAGTTTTTTGTTTAGTACTGCTACTTCCTCCTGCTTCAGTACAACGGGCTTAAAATCTTTTGCGAATACATAGGTGCGTACGGTCCAGTAGGTGGCGCCAACGGTAATTAAAATAGTAGCAAGAATGATCCACAGGACATTTGTCCAGCTTAGGCCCTGTTTTGGGCCTGAGGTGGTGGCCTCGGGTGAGTTTGTAGTCATAAATTCATTGTGCCGGAATTCGAGATGGTCTTCAATCCTGACAGAAACTGGAAACTGATCCGTAACCGTTCTGTACTGCTGCCAGGCCTTTCCTGGACTCATGGCCTTTGCCATTATTTGTAATGGATTTCACCCAGTTATTGATATCATCAAGTACCTTTTTAGCCTGTAAGTCACGATTCAGCATGTGGTAGCCATTTTCATAAATGATAATCCTTCTCTGTTCAGGATCTACTTCTGGCAATGCCCTGAACCATTGGCAGGTTGGCTTTCTTGGTACAATTTGATC
>BTQX01000144.1:0-4692 GCA_036986095.1 Gammaproteobacteria bacterium | reverse complement strand
GCAATTCCTCTGCCATTTGCCCATAACGCTGTGAGGCCTCACGAAGTGCGTACTCTTTACTGATTTGTTCCCTTACTTCATCAAAACTCTTACCCGTCTCCGGTCTGATATCATTCAATTTAATGATATGAATACCGAAACGGCTTCTCACCGGCCCGGATATCTCACCTTTCTGCATGCTAAAAACCTTTTCATCAAAGGCCGCATCCATCACACCTTTTTCAAAATAACCAAGGTCGCCGCCGTGTTCGGAACTTAGGCTGTCGACAGAAAACTTCTTTGCCATTTCAGCAAAATCCTTACCGTCAAGTGCCTGGCTTGCAAGATCGGATGCCAATTCCTCTATACGTTTAACCTCATCATCTTTGGCATCACTCGCGACGGCAAGTAATATATGCTGTGCCTTGCGTTGCTCAGTCTGTATGTAACGGTCTTTGCTCTCCTGATAATAGGTACGTAAGGCCTCTTCATCGGGTTGTATCTGCTCCGCTACATTCGCCAGCGACAAAGTAATGTACTCTACTCGTACTTCATCCGGTGTCATGTACTGTTTTTTATTTGAATCGTAGTACTGCTTTATATCGGCTTCATCGATATCAATTTTATCAATGAAACTTTTACCTGCAAGCGACACAGATCTGAAATTACGTTTTTCCTGCTGCAGGCGCAACAGATCATCCAACTCAGCATCATTACTGATAACTGAACGCGTAAACCCTTCCCTGATCTGGCCTACAATATTTCCCATCCGAATCTGACTTTCAAATGCAGTGGGGCTAAGGCCATTGCTGCGTACTGCCTGAGCATACAACTCAGGTGAAAATGAGCCATTCGTCTGAAATGAAGGGTTGGATCTTAAAAAACTGGCAAGTTGCTGATCGCCTATTTGATAATTTTGTTTCTGTATGTCAGCTGTTACCAGGCGTTGGGTAAGCATTTCATTCAAAACCCGCTGCTTGAATGCAGGTGTTTCGAAAATTTTATTATCAATCTTGCCGCCAAACTGTTGTCTGAGCGCATTTCGCTGTCTCTGTAGCAGCTGATGAAAATCCTGTAACATCAACTCGTTGCCATTTATTTCGGCAACAACGACTTTTTTCTCTGCATCGAAATATTCATTGATGCCCCATAAAGCAAATGGCACTGAGATAAAGATTACGATCACCCAGGCAATCCAGCCCTGAGCCCTTTCACGAATAGTAGTAAGCATGTCTGATAAGTTTGTGTGTCGTGTTCAGGTTAAATCAAAAAGGGCAAATCCTTCCGGATTCACCCTGTATTTACTAAGCCGAACCATGATTAGGCGACACTCAGAGGACCCAAAATGATTCAGATTAAGGCACGGCTCGCAGATAATGGTTGTTCCCTTATCAAGAGTCGTAACGCAGAGCTGGATCATTTTGGGTCCTCCCTACGGGCTTCTCTGTGCCATTTCACGGACTTCGTTATCGAAACTTACTGTAGAATGACTACAGTGGCGTTCCGATGCCTTGCCGTGAACAAGGCACAGAGAAGCTGAGTGTCGCCTAATCATGGTTCGGCTTAGTATTAATGGCGGAGCGGACGGGACTCGAACCCGCGACCACCGGCGTGACAGGCCGGTATTCTAACCAACTGAACTACCGCTCCTAGAGTATCGCTATGCGTTACAAATACAATTGGTGGGTGCTGAGGGGATCGAACCCCCGACCCTCGCCTTGTAAGGGCGATGCTCTCCCAGCTGAGCTAAGCACCCGAGGGCGCGCTAGTTTACTGCATCTTTTAGTGCTTTGCCAGCCTTGAATTTAGGCATTTTGGAGGCTTTAATCTGGATGGTTTCACCAGTACGGGGGTTACGTCCTGTACGTGCAGCACGGGCGCTTACAGAAAACGTACCAAAGCCAACCAGCGTTACTGTATCCCCATTTCTCAGGCTGTTTGAAATGCCGTCGAATATTGCATCTACGGCACGGCCGGCTGCAGCTTTTGAAATATCGGCTGCTTCTGCAACCATGTCTATCATTTCTGATTTATTCACTATAATTTCCTCTGGTTCAATTCAAGGTTTGGTGGATTTATATTTTTATCCCCGGGCGGTAGTTTATGTACCTTTATGGTTATGTACCCTTATGGTGCCCATCTTTCCTACGGCACAGAATTTTAACCATGCGAGCACTAGTATTCAAGGGGAATCCCTCTGAAAGGGGCAGTTTTTATGCGCTAGACAGAAATAATTGCCGGATTATGACGAATTGTGCCGAAAACCCTCTTAAATAGAGAATTATCCGTATCGAACATTAATGCGTGGTCACACCTTCATTATCTGTTTTCTTGCTGTCCTCTGAAGCCGTTTTTTTGCTTTTTTCTATCTTCTTAGAGACATTTTTTTTCAACGGAACGGGGGCTTTTTCAAGCGCCACCTCCAACACCTGATCGATCCATTTGACGGAACGAATATCAAGTCCTTTCTTGATCACATCAGGCATATCTACCAGATCCTTTGTATTCTCATCTGGAATCAACACAATTTTTATACCCCCCCTGTGTGCGGCCAGTAATTTTTCTTTCAATCCGCCAATCGGTAGCACTTCACCTCTTAAGGTAATTTCACCGGTCATCGCCACATCGGCTCTTACTGGGATACCTGTTAGTCCGGAGACAATAGCCGTACACATACCCACACCGGCAGAAGGACCATCTTTAGGTGTCGCCCCCTCCGGTACATGCACATGTATATCATTTTTCTGATAGAAATCTGCTGCGATACCCAATGACTTAGCTCTGCTACGAACTACACTCATGGCCGCCTGGATAGATTCCTGCATGACTTCTCCCAGTTTACCGGTAAACTGTTGCTTGCCGCTGCCTTTAAGTACTACGGCCTCGATCGTCAGCAATTCGCCGCCTACTTCAGTCCACGCCAGACCAGTTACCTGCCCGACCTGATTATGCTTTTCTGCCTCACCATAACGGAAACGTCGCACACCAAGATATTTCTGTAGCTGCCTGGGTCCTACTACAGCCTTTTTATGACGCTTATCCATCAACAGGTTTTTCGCTACTTTGCGTGAAACCTTGGCGATTTCGCGTTCCAGCCCACGGACGCCGGCTTCCCGCGTATAGTAACGTACCATGTCTCGCAATGCCGTGCGGGAAAGGGAGAGTTCATCGTCTTTGAGGCCGTTGTTTTCTTTCTGCTTTTTAAGCAGATATCTCTCGGCAATATGAACCTTTTCTTCTTCCGTATATCCTGATAGTCGAATCACTTCCATCCGGTCAAGTAAAGGACTCGGTATGTTGAGGGAGTTAGCTGTCGCTATAAACATGGTTTCCGACAGGTCATATTCCACTTCCAGATAATGATCGGTAAAGGTGCTGTTCTGTTCCGGATCCAGTACTTCCAGTAAGGCCGAGGAAGGGTCACCCCGAAAATCCATCGACATCTTGTCTACTTCATCGAGCATTAGCAGTGGATTTTTTGTCTTTACTTTACTCAGGTTCTGTACAATTTTGCCCGGCATAGAACCGATATAGGTCCGTCTGTGTCCGCGTATCTCAGCTTCGTCACGCACACCCCCCAGTGACATGCGAATAAACTTCCTGCCGGTCGCCCTGGCAATGGATTTTCCGAGCGATGTCTTACCCACACCTGGAGGACCAACCAGGCAAAGTATCGGGCCTTTAATCTGTTTAATACGTTGCTGAACGGCCAGATATTCCAGTATGCGTTCTTTGACTTTTTCCAGACCATAGTGATCAGCATCAAGGACTTCCTGCGCCTTGCCCAGATCTCTACGCATCTTGGAGCGCTTCTTCCAGGGCACGTTTACCAGCCAGTCTATATAGTTTCTCACTACTGTCGCTTCGGCTGACATGGGTGACATCATTTTAAGTTTTTTTAGCTCGTTCTCAGCCTTCTCTTTGGCCTCTTTGGTCATACCTGCTTCAGTAATCTTTTTTGTCAGCTCATCAAGCTCGTTAGGTGTTTCGTCCATGTCCCCCAGTTCTTTCTGAATGGCTTTCATTTGTTCATTCAGGTAATACTCCCGCTGACTTTTTTCCATTTGCTTCTTGACCCGGCCGCGGATACGTTTTTCGACCTGTAACAGGTCTATCTCGGCTTCCATCACACCAAGAATGTGCTCCAGTCGCTCACGCTCGCTGCTTATCTCGAGTATCTTCTGCTTTTCTTCCAGCTTCTGGCTGAGATGCGCAGCAATCGTATCAGCCAGCCTTCCCGGCTCTTCTACACCAGACAACGAGTTCAGCACTTCCGGAGGTATTTTGTTGTTTAATTTGACATACTGTTCAAAACTCCCCATGACGGTACGCAACAGCGCATCCGCTTCTTCCTCGCCGATGTCTTCTATTTCAATCCTTTCCGGAACTGCCATGAAACACTCATCAGTTTCCGTGAACTCGATTACGCGCGTGCGATCACCACCCTCAACCAGAACTTTTACGGTTCCATCCGGAAGCTTCAATAACTGCAGAATACTGGCCATGGTGCCGATGGTATACAAATCATCTTTTACCGGATCATCATCCGCCGCATCCTTCTGTGCCAGTAGCAGTATCTCTTTACCACCGTCCATCGCACGATCCAGTGCAACTATCGATTTTTCACGGCCCACGAACAGTGGAATAACCATATTGGGAAAGACCACAACATCACGCAAAGGCAATACTGCTACGGTTTTATTCTGCGAGGTG
>BTQX01000143.1:0-4694 GCA_036986095.1 Gammaproteobacteria bacterium | reverse complement strand
GCCGAACCGCTACCTGTGAGATCTGCCAGCGGCGTAAGTACCTTGATGTTATCCGTCATCGCGACGCCGTTGACCAGTCTGGTATTCAAGCCCATCTCAAGAATCTTTGTACGATCCGGACTGCCGTCATCGACATAGGCCTCCCTCTTCAACAGCGCATTGGCCCTCTGCAGCATTTTTCGTACGCTGAAGCGTTCGAAAGCACCATCTTTTATTTTGGCGTCAACTGTGCCGTTGAGCGCCTTCGTTAAGGCACCGGTATCCAGCCCCTGCGTGCGGAGGTTGGCGCTCATGTTAGCGACGCCTGTAATCCACTCTTTCGAGCCTTCACCCATCGAGTATTTCATTACCTGTGCAATCTGTACACCATTCAGGTCTTCGGTGACGCGAAACTTCGGTGTGGCGGTGGTTGCATCCAGTTCCATCATGCCTGTGGAACTGCCACCAAACAGCTGTGCTGAAAACGGGTCAATGCGGGCTATGCCATTCTTTGCCTTCAGCTCGGCCTTAACATCGGTGGCCTGCAGTGTGTCCAGGATGAAAGTGGCTATAGTCAGGCTGGCATCAACATCCAGTTGCCGAATCATCTCGACTGGAATATCTACAGGCTCTGATTTTGCTTGCGCATGAGCAAAGTGAATACTCACTAATGAAAATAGCATCTGCTCAATAGTGGTTGGTTTAATGTTGCTCTGATCAGGTGCTGACCCCATCCACGGTGTCGCATCAAACTTATCGGTTTCAATAATTAGCCTGATTGTAGGCAGTGGATTGTCGAGGTTGGAAACCACCATGCTACCCGAGCCTTTCGAGCCGGGAATGTTGTACTGCATGGCCGGCAGCTCGATCACCATGCTGGCCAGGTTGACTTTCAATGGTGATTCCAGGGTGACAGCCATCGGATTGACGGGCGCGATGTCGCCGGAAAGATTCAGGCTTAAGGCGATTTTGTCGCTGCTGACCCGTTGTGCTGCAAGGTCTACATCAATGTCGGCCTTCATGCTTTTTTGCAGTTTGCCGCCTTCCAGTGCCGACCCGGTTGCTTCTACCTCGATTTCGAAATTTTTCAGTGATACCTTCTGCAGGTCACGGCCCAGCCTGATATCCGTAGTTGCCTTCATGTTGCCAGCAAGTTCGCTGCCATTCATTGCAAAATCGGTCTTAAAAGACACCGCAACAGGGGAATCAAAGGAAATCGCCCCGGTTTCCAGATCCATATTCGTCAGTTCAAGCTTTGTTCCACTCTGGCGGTCATCCCAGGTGATACTGGCATTTTTCATCTCAATGCCGCCAATAGCCAGTGCCGCCAGGGCTCTACCGGCATCATCAGAGGTCTCTTTCTTCTCGGCACCGGATGCATCGCCAGCCTCTGCAGCAGCAAACTCCCAGTTTGTTTTGCCATTTTCCAGGGTAACCAGATTGGCCTGCACCCCATCCAGCACAACGGTTTCCATCTGTACCTCACCGCTGAACAGCGGTATTAGCTTGAGCTTGATCTTCGCGCCCTGTATCCCTGCCAGCGGTGCATCACCAAAACCAGGCGCATTGGCCACTTCAATGGCACCCGTTTGTATCCCAATCCATGGAAAAAAACTGGTATTCAACTCGCCAGCAATAGAAATCTCACGTCCGGTAGCTTGTTTAAAGCCGTCGGCCATTTGCTCACGGTAGTCATTAGCATCAAAAAACAGCACCATCCAGGTGACGACGGCAAGTGGTACAAGGATAATGATGGCAAGGGTAATGAGTAAAAGGCGTTTCATGGGATTCTCCGGATATCAGATCATTATTATTTTCAAGGTTATAAGTATCAGGTTTCAAGTTTCAAGTTTCAAGTTCCAAGTTTCAAGTTTCAAGTTTCAAGTTCCAAGTTCCAAGTTCCAAGTTCCAAGTTCCAGGGAAAACCTTCATCCTTCATCCTTAGTCTTTAATCTTTCCCCCTTTCCCCTTTCCCCTTTCCCCTTTAACCCTTCCCTTCAACCTTTCATCCTGAAACCTGAAACCCATACCAAATCAGTATAAAAAGTGCGACAATTAATAGATAAATTACATAAATGCACTATGGTTCAAGTAAATTCTCTAAAAATCTCCTAAGTTGTTTTTTTTAAATAGAATTGATGTTACGCAAACTTTGAGGTACTCTCGGAGAAACATGTGCTTTTTCAATACTTTCAATACTTACAATACTTAACAGGTTGATATCGATATGAAAGGTCGTTTATTTCTACATACCCTGCTTGCAGGCGCAGTGTTTATCGCACTCCTTCCCGCAACAGGTATTGCCGCCTCTGTTGAGAACGACGTAAAGGAATACCTGCAGGACAAAAATCCCAGTGCCATTACTGAGTACCCTGAGGCATTCAAAGAAGTGTATGAGAGACATGCACCGGTCATTAAGGAATCCACACTGGCCACCGTGGTGTACTACTTCAGTGAGTCGGACAAGCAGTCACTTCAAGATATCAGTATTCTGGCTAACCAGGCGGTGACAGCGGCCATCAGCAAGTCACGCAGTGATGGTGATGAAGATGACCTCGCCAGCTATATTACCGGTGCTGTCTGCGGGTCATTCAGGGGCGGTATTCATGCTGCATATAAGCAGGTGACAAGCGCCGGGCAGGCAGTTGAAGGCGGACTGCAAGCCGCCCTTGATGCGGGAGTAAACCCAGATTTTGCGGCGACGGCTGTGACACGCGGGATAGATACCTGTCTTCAGGAGCGTCTGGAGAATGATGTGGCTATCATCATTGACGGCATTGTCGGCAGCAAAGTACAGGGTTTTGGCTATATTGCGCCGTACCCGGCCTATCTACCGCCTACCCAGGGTTCAGGCGATGTAGATCTATTTAGAAGGCCACATACAGATTCAACGGGATCCGATACAAATACCTGCGTTTCGAATTGTATCTAGCTGGAATTACCACACAAAACAACATGAAAAATAATATGAACTTTTATTTTCGCAAAACCACTTTATCGGTATTCCTGCTGACACTCTTTCCTGTGATGGCGGTTAATGCTGTCGAGACCGCGCTGGATCCCGGCTTCAGTGGCAAGGGCATTACCTACGGCCCTCGAGCACAGGCGATCGGACAGGGTGCTTCATCCAGCGGCGATAAAAATGCAGACGATGATGGTTCGGGAACATTTTTTTACCCGGCAGTAGGGGTGGGCGTAAGCACTGACGATAACATCAACCGAACTCCCGCTAATGTAAAGTCAGCCACCATTTATCATTTACGACCGGCGCTAGGTGTGCAGTCCGGGAAAAATTCGACCCGCTTCAATGCCGGTTACGCCGGAGACTATGCTAAGTACACGGGGACTAACCTTGACGACCTGTACAGCTACGAAGATCATCACCTGTATGCCGGCGTGACAGGTTACGGTAAAAAGAGCGGTTATAATGTCACAGCAGACTACACGCGCGGACATGATTCTGTCAGCGGTAACAGTATAAATGACAACCTTCGTCGTTTTGATACATGGGATCGATATTCATTACTGGCTTCCACCGACCTGGGTGCCCGCGGTGCCAGGGTAAACCTGCGACTGGA
The DNA here is from genome assembly GCA_036986095.1 of Gammaproteobacteria bacterium. Lineage (GTDB taxonomy): Bacteria > Pseudomonadota > Gammaproteobacteria > BMS3Bbin11 > BMS3Bbin11 > BMS3Bbin11. Next base: position 1,137 of record BTQX01000143.1, on the reverse strand, counting down.
TGGCTTGCTGGAGAACAAACGTCAGGATCTCCTGAAATCGATCGATTATGATACCGCTGCACTGGGTGCAATGCTTAAGCTCAGGCTAGGTGGCAAAACCTATGGTGTACTTGAAGGTGGTTGGCGTAACTGGGACTATCTCAATTCCAATGCCGATGCAGATCGCTACTATGGCCGCGTCGGTGTGTCGTGGGAAGCAACGGCCAAAACAAAAGGTCTGTTGACCTACGGTACTGAAAAATACAACCCGGACAATCCGGGGGTGCCAATCGTTTCATCTGAATTCGGCCCGACTTTTGGCAGTAATGAAAAAACAAAAAACTCGACCTGGCAGGGCGGGATCGACTGGGAGATCCGCCGTCGGGATCTGCTCAGGTTTGGTACCTATAAAGGGGCCAGAAACAGTCAGGGCACAGGGTCACACAGCATATCAACCCGCTATACCATAGGCTGGACACACGACTGGTCAGAGCGCATCCGCAGTAACCTGGGATATATGACCGGTACTGAAGATTACAAAGGTACCGATAGAAATGATGACCTGTTAAGCTATAATTTCGATCTTTCCTACAAATTCCACAGAAATATGTTGCTACGCGGGTATTATATCTTCGATGATCTGGATTCAAATGTTGAACTGGTTTCTTATGATCGCAACCGTGCCGGGTTCTTTTTTGAGTGGGAGCTGTAGCTCTTTTATACCGTAGATCATGATTCAGCTACATCAACCACACCGGGCAGTTCTCTGCTGTCTGGTCTTACTTGCATTTCTGCCGCTGCAGGCGGCACATGCAGATGTCTATACCCTGGGTTCCGGGGATACGGTAAAAATCCATGTATTCCAGGAGCCGGATTTAAGTATTGAGGCAAAAATTAGCAATAACGGCACCGTAGATTTCCCGTTAATAGGTTATATAAAAATTGCCGGACTGAGCCTGGAAGAAACGGAAGCGGTACTGGACAGGAAACTGCGCGGTGATTACCTGATTGATCCGCAAATATCCGTCAGCGTGGTAAGTCATCGTCCATTTTTCGTCACCGGCGCAGTAAGAAGCCCCGGCAGCTACGAATACCAGCCGGGCATGTCGGTAAGGCAGGCCATAGCCATCGCCGGTGACTTCACCGACCGGGCATCGC
>BTQX01000142.1:0-4696 GCA_036986095.1 Gammaproteobacteria bacterium | reverse complement strand
TTTCTTTTGTCCGTACAAAAGAAATGAACTCGCCCATAAAGGGCGAAAAACACGAAATAATTCAAGAAAATAAAATAAAAAGAAGCACTCAACTGCACGCCAGCAAAAAAAACCAGCCAAATAATACAAACAACCAAAAATACAATAGAATATGCCAGACACCAGACATGATCAGAAAATACAAATTATAAGGAGTAGTGATGGAAGCTCTCAGTATCGCCGCGATACAACGACAACTCGGTAATTTAAATGAAGACCTTAAGGTAAATGCCTGGACGATAGAAAATGACAAATTGCACAAGGAATTCATCTTCGCTAACTTCATCGAGGCGTTTGGATTTATGACTCGTGCAGCCATAATCGCTGAGAGCATGAACCACCACCCCGAGTGGTTCAATGTTTACAGGAAAGTTGTCGTTGACCTAGCGACACACGAGGCAAATGGTATTTCTGAACTCGACTTTCAGCTTGCGGCCAGGCTTGAAAAATTGATTAACTAAAAATTGTAGTCCTTTGTTTATTTTTTAACAAAATTACCAGCAGAACAGGTGAAAAAAGCCATAACATCGGGTCGATAAAATAGTCCCAGGTATTTTGTGAGGACGATATTCCCGCTACGCTTGCAACCACAACAATCAATAAAATCAGTGATAACTGTTTCTTTTTTACTATCCAGTAGAGCACTGATAGAGATAACAGCAATAAAGATAACTCAAAACTGTATCCAAATACATAAGGATCAAAATGTGTAAGCCCTAGTGTTGCAGGGAACAATAGGATTCCAGTTAGCAGTATAAGAAAATAGAGGTGACGTCGGGTAGATGATGAAAGAATAGCCTGTCCGAATAGCTTATGTAGAACAAAGCCCGCTAATAATATAAGACTTGTAATACTTAACTCACCTGTTGCCCCGTTTATCCATAACCACGGGTTGCTGCCCACCACTGGGATTACAAGTGACAAAATTATTACAACCGTAACTATCATCCAGCGCCACACAGTTTTACGAGTAATCAGGGCAGACAACCCGGCACTCAGTGCAAGAATAATAAGTGCCGTACTGATATTCATGAGTAAACTATTCATGGCTATTGCACCAGCCAGGCTCGGTTAAAACTGACATAGGCAATACGTTTTCGCTGCCAGGTATAAACCAGGTGAAATTCGCCATTTTTTGTGCGATACAAATATGGGTAGGAAAATTCCAATTTATTTCCAGCTTCATCTGGCCCGGATGATTCCAGCTGAAAACGTTTGTTCCAGCTAAGGCCTTTATCCATCGATACGGCCAGTGCAAGTTGATTTCGATCGTGTTTTAAATCGTTATATACAACCACTAAAAGATCTTTATCACCAGCCATTGATACTGCTGCATCCGGATTGGGCAAATCTGTGTAAGCAGACTTTGACCACACCTTTCCACCCTGCTCCCCATACGCGCGGAGTACATACCTGATTGTATTAGTGTTTCGCATCAACGCAATCAGACGGTCGCCTCCCAAAGAAGCTATGGATGGCTGGATGGAGTAACGACCATGGGTGATGCGGACTTTATCCAGCACGTCACCGTCTTGTGTGACACGTATTAATTCTGCGAATTTACCCGCCAGTTCATGGTAGGCAGGCAAGCCTATTGTGCCGTCCTGATAGAAAAATGGGCGACCTTTTACTAAGGTGCTGATGTTTAGAAACGGCGATGTGATGAGGCGTTTCGCCCTGCCCCATGTCTGACCGGCATCATGTGAAACGACAAGATTGATAGCACTGGTTGACCACCCCCCGATTGAAGTGCTGACAAAAAACATCCACACCTTTTTTCCGCCATCGGACAACAACACCGGGTTACCGAGTTTTTTGATGTGGCGATCCGTGTCCTGTGCAAGTTTTGCACGACTGATCAACACCCCGGGTTTGCTCCAGTCTGACTCAACACCCTTTTTTGAGCCATAGATAGCAACATCTCCAGAACCTTCGCGTGAGCCGGCGTACCAGACCGCCAGTAATTCATTACCCGATACAGAGACTATTGCAGAAGCATGAACGCTGGCGACTGCCTCCTGTTCAAAAATAAAAAATTTTGAGAACTTCGGCGCCTGAAGCGTTTCAACAGAGATTTCGTCTGTCATCACCAACCAGCTGATACGCCCTGACCAGAATTGCCATATCGCTATGATGGCAAGCGTTGCCACGGCAAAAAAGAAAAGTGGTGATCTCATCCCGGTAGACATTGTCTGGCCGTAGATCTTACCAGGATGATTTCGGTACCAAGAGAATCCAGGTCCCGTTTGAAAAAAGCACGCTTCCAGTCTTTTTTCGTAGCATCTTCGTGTGCAATACGTAGCCAGGATCCGCGTGAGGACAGTACACGATAGCGGCCTAGTTCCGTCCAGCTGTGATTGAGTTTATCCAGCTGCATCCTGGCTGTAATAAAGTGCTTGAGTGGACTGAATATAAGGATTCCCTTACAACTATCACGCTGTGCTTCAGGCAATGACCAGAGGCGTGATGTATCCCGCATCCCTTTTCCTGCCACAATCGGTAGCATGGCTGGTTGTGGGCCGGCAAACAGAACCACGTATTCTCCTTTCACTTTTTCTACAAGCCCGTCAGGGATCCTGTTGATACCCAGTGCAGGATAGACCATGCTGATAATACCCAGCCAGTACAACACAGAAATAAAAGCCATCTGCAGTAAATTTTTCGAACGCCACCAGCACAGGGTGAAAGCAAGCATAAACAGTATTGGCACAATCAGGATAAACTGCCAGCCCCTGAACCATATGACAAGATAGATAAGTAAAGCACCGATAAGGAGTGACAAAACCCCGCCCAACCTTAACCAGATTCGATATTCCTGTAGTTTCTGGTTTTCAATTATTAGTATGCTCACCAACAAAGAAAGCGGGATCATGCAGCCATACAGGTAACGGCTGAAGCTTTTAAAGAAGAAGAAAGGAAGAATGGAAAGGATCAACCAGACAATCAGAAATTTTCTTCTGTCAATTCTGTCGCTGGCTCTGTCAATGAATATCGGCGCCTGCGTCTGCTTGTGCCAGAAGATGGCTAACAGTACCGGTGACCATGGCAAAGCCATGATAAATAGACTTAATACTGGACTGAGAGAGAAATTAAACAACTCGCGCTCAACGACTTCAGATGCAAAAGTCTTTGACAGCAGCTCAGGATACTGTACAGCAAGATAGGCAAACCAGGGAACGGCAACCAGTAAAAAAACCAGTACTCCCGCCAGCCCGGCTAGCCATGATCGACGAATGAATGAACTGGAACCGGGAGTTGCTATCATCAGAGCGGCAAACGCAGCAAAATAAAAGAAAAATGCCACCGGCCCTTTAAGCAGGAAAGCAAGTCCCAGCACCGCTCCGGAAACAATGATATCGGCCACCCGACCGTGGGCTCGCCAGTAGACCAGAAACAAAATAGCCAGTCCGGACAATGCGGCAACCGGAATATCCAGCATCATACGCCGCCCATCTATCATGACACCCAGGCTGCCCAGAATAATGAGTCCTGAAAAAAGCATGACCTTTCTATTTTCGAACAAAGACCATGCCAATAAGCCGACAACTACAGAAAACAATGCCGCGAAAAACACCCCTATTAAGCGCCCGGAAAAAAGAGAGACTCCAAGAGTCTCGTAGCTGATCTTGCCTAGCCAGTAAATAAGAGGCGGCTTTTTCAGGCGGGGTTCACCATCCAGCCAGGGTAACCAGCCATGACCACCCTCAATCATATGCATGGGTGTACGCAGGCTAAGCAAATACTCATCCTTACCTGTTATGCCGGTAACTTCTGTGATCCCGGGTAATAAAACAGCGATTGCCAGCAGGAATAAGAATAGTGCCAGTAGAGATGGCCTGGGTAGTGTCATACGAAAAGTCTAAATAAAAAAAGGCTGGCTAAACAGCACTGGCTCTTTGTGGGTGTTAGTGAAGTAGTGAATCGATCAACTGGTCTTCATAATCTGCACGGTTACTCATGGCCTCACCAAGCATAGCCAGGTCATTCTGCAGATTCGTAAAATCAAGAGAATGGTCATGCTCATCATATTTGTCATTAAAAGCTACTGCGATATCAGTGGTATCCTCTATCGAAGCAAAAACCCTTGCCGCTATTGCAAGCACTTGCTTACGGCGTTCGCCACCATTCATAAGGCGGTCATAGATTGCAAAATGCCCGGTCGCTATATAGTCAATCAACTTCTGACAGAAGACCTTTATCTTTTGGTCTACCGGGTCATTTGACTGATATGGATCAAGTCCTGCCACATGACAGAACTGCACAAGCATTTCCTGCCTTTCATCAAGCAGCTTATGTATCTGGTCCCGGGTGAAATCCCGTTTTTCAGCCATTGAAATCATTTCTTAATACCCATAATACAAGGGAACCTCTGATCAATATCTTTCCAGGTATTCTTAGACTGTTATCTTCTCACTATTCTCATTTGGCGTAAAATTTGCTTGATAGTTTATCCCGTCTTCAAAGAGAAACATATCATCATGGTTCCTCTTTATAACTATCCAGCACCCTGTTTCTTGTATCTTTATTGATGAACAAAGTATCGGCAAAGCGCAGTTGTCCATTTGTCGCCCGGTATAAATCATAAATGTTAAAAAATGTGTAAGCATATTGATCCAGATACTTCCATAAATCCAGCAATAAGGGATTTTTTTCATAG
>BTQX01000141.1:0-4731 GCA_036986095.1 Gammaproteobacteria bacterium | reverse complement strand
AAAAAAAACGGGCGCGGAGGAATCCCTCCACACCCATTTAATCTAAAAGCTTGAAGCCTACGGCTTAACTATAATAAGAAACCATATCTTCCAGACGCTTCGCCTTGATCTTACTGGCATGCCCGACACAACCAAATGCTTCATAACGAGCCTTACAGATTTCCGCCATTGCATCGGTCGATGCCCTGAGGAATTTGCGCGGATCAAAGACAGATGGATTCTCGCTAAGGAATCTACGTACTGCACCCGTAGACGCCATACGCAGGTCAGTATCAATATTGACCTTTGCGACACCGTGTTTGATACCTTCCTGTATTTCTTCTACTGGCACACCGTAGGTCTGACCCATGTCACCGCCGTAGTTGTTGATGATCTCCAGCCAGTCCTGCGGTACTGAAGAGGAGCCGTGCATAACCAGATGGGTATTAGGTATACGATTATGAATTTCCTTAATACGATCTATACGCAAAATATCACCGGTCGGTTCTTTGGTGAATTTGTAAGCACCGTGTGAAGTACCAATAGCAATTGCCAGAGCATCAACACCGGTCTGCTCAACGAAACTCGCTGCTTCTTCGACATCGGTCAGTAGCATACCCATGTCCAGCCTGCCTTCCGCACCGTGTCCATCTTCTTCACCCATTTCGCCGGTTTCCAGCGAGCCCAGGCAACCCAGTTCACCTTCAACTGATACACCGCCGGCATGTGCCATGTCGACAACCTTTCTGGTTACTTCTACATTGTATTCAAATGATGAAGGTGTCTTCATGTCCGCCATTAGGGAGCCATCCATCATAACTGAAGAAAAACCTGACTGGATTGAGCGCAGGCATACTGCCGGCTCCGAGCCATGATCCTGATGCATTACAACAGGAATATGCGGGTACTGTTCAATCGCCGCAGAAATCATGTGACGCAGAAATGATTCACCGGCGTATGAACGAGCGCCAGCTGAACCCTGCATGATAACAGGCGCATCGACGGCATCGGCCGCCCGCATGATGGCATGTACCTGTTCCATATTATTTACATTAAATGCAGGCATACCAAAATCGTTTTCTGCCGCATAATCCAGCAACTGTCGCATTGAAATAAGAGCCATATCTATCTCCTTTATAGGTGTCTAAAATCTATGTGTTTCAAAAAGTGTATTAACAAGCTTCTCATGGCTGCATACATTGTTCGATTAGTCTATCTGCAGTTCGTTGTCGCCAACACGCAGAATTTTCATTACATTGGTGCCACCCTGTTTGCCAACCAGATCCCCCTTCGAGATGATAACCATATCACCATCCTCGATAGCACCACGCTCTTTGAGGACATTCAGCACCTCAGTGTTGACCCTCGCATGAGATCTGCTTTTGGTGTCGAATTTAATTGGTTCTACGCCCCGGTACATCGATGCCTGGCGTAATGTCCTGTCCTGGCTGGACATGGCATAGATAGGCAGCCCTGAACTAATACGTGACATCCACAGTGCCGTGGCGCCGGATTCTGTCATGGCAATAATTGCACGAACGTGCAGCCTGTTTGCTGTATACATACATGCTTTTGCAATCGCCTCATCTATGCGTTCAAAGCTTTCATCGTTACGGGGTTCTCTAACAATATCCCCGCGGTATTTCTCTGCACCGCGACAAATTCTATCCATCGCCTTAATCGCTTTGACCGGGAATTTCCCAACTGCCGTTTCAGCTGACAACATCACTGCATCGGTGCCATCTAGCACTGCATTGGCCACGTCAGTCACTTCTGCCCGAGTCGGCATCTGCTTGTCGATCATTGACTCCAGCATCTGTGTCGCGGTGATGACCACACGATCCATATTGCGGCCCTGGGTGATAATTTTTTTCTGTACTGCAGTGATCTCCGCGTCGCCGATTTCGACGCCAAGGTCACCACGCGCAACCATCAAAACATCCGATGCGAGTGTAATTTCTTCGATGACATCAATGGCTTCTGCGCGTTCAATTTTGCTAACGATCCATGCATCGCTACCCGCTTCATGTAGCAGACGTCTGGCTTCATGCACATCTTCCGCACTGCGGACAAATGAAACAGCCAGAAAATCAGCTTCAATATCTGCTACCAGCTTGATGTCTTTCTGGTCTTTTTCTGTCAACGCACCCGCTGACAAACCACCGCCCTGACGATTCACACCCTTGTTATCGCTCAGCTTGCCGCCAACCTCTACTGTGCAATTAATTTTGCTGCCAGTGACATCATTCACCTTTAGCACTATCAGGCCATCATCAAGTAATAAAACATCACCGGCATTTACGTCTTCGGTAAGGGCTTTATAGGTTAAACCTACAGCATTTTCATCACCTTCATTAACACCCAGTGCGGCATCAAGGGTGAATACCTGATTATCTTCAAGATCAATAAACCCATCTTTAAAGCGTTCTATGCGAATTTTTGGCCCCTGCAGATCAGCAAGGATGCCGACATGGCGACCGACTTTTTCTGCTGCCTCGCGAATATTTCTGGCTCGCTCAATGTGTTCTTCAGGGCTGCCGTGTGAGAAATTGATACGTACAACATCTGCCCCTGCCCTAATCAACTTTCTAAGCATTTTGGGGCTTTCGGTCGCGGGACCAACAGTTGCTACAATCTTCGTACGCCGAGGGATTGGCATTTAAATGAACTGCTCCAGTAATAGGTTATTTATCTTCCAGCATAGCTACCGCAGGCAGTTTCTTACCTTCCAGGAACTCCAGGAATGCACCGCCACCGGTTGATATATAAGATACTTTGTCAGCGATATTGTATTTATCGACGGCAGCCAAAGTATCGCCGCCGCCTGCAATCGAGAACGCCTTTGACTCAGCAATCGCCAGGCCCAGTGTTTTTGTCCCTTCACCAAACTGATCGAATTCAAATACACCGACAGGACCATTCCAGACGATTGTACCCGCCTCTTTCATCATGGCGGCAAAATGTGCGGCAGTTTCCGGACCGATATCAAATATCATGTCGTCGTCTTCAACATCTTCAACCTTTTTAACGATGGCTTCAGCGGTCTCAGAAAATTCCTTGCCGACAACTACATCCGTCGGCACGGGTATCTCGCCGCCCCTGGCTATAGCTGCTTCCATCAGGCGCTTTGCTTCAGGAATGAGATCCTCCTCATACAATGACTTCCCGACATTGAAACCACAGGCAGCAATGAAAGTGTTCGCAATGCCACCGCCCGGGATCAACTGATCGACCACACTGGAAAGTGCATCGAGCACGGTTAATTTAGTCGACACTTTTGAGCCACCGACAATGGCCGCCATCGGACGGGCCGGGTCACCCAGTGCTTTTCCCAGGGCTTCCAGCTCACCCGCCAGTAAAGGGCCAGCGCAAGCGACAGGGGCAAACACACCCGCGCCATAGGTGGATGCCTGTGCACGATGGGCCGTACCAAAGGCGTCCATGACATAGATGTCACATAATGATGCATATTGTTTTGCCAGCGCATCATCATTTTTCTTTTCACCAACATTGAAGCGGCAGTTTTCAAGTAGAACGACATCACCATTGGCAAGCTCGGGGGCACGATAAAGATAGTCAGTTACCAGACGTACTTCCTTGCCAAGCAGTGTTGACAGATGTTCGGCCACGGGCTGCATAGAAAACTCAGCAGCTGGCTCGCCTTCTGTCGGCCGACCGAGATGTGACATCAGCATAACGCGGGCTCCGGCTTTAATGCAGAGCTCAATGGTAGGAAGTGATGCACGGATACGTTTATCGGAGCTGACCTTGCCATCTTTGATCGGTACATTTAGATCCTGACGAATCAGCAGGCGCTTTCCAGCCAGGTCAAGATCAGTCATTTTGGTTACTGACATTTAAAACCCCTTAAGTAAAAACATTATACAAAACGCCAAATGCCTGGCATATAACTCCTGGAAAAATCAACAAGCCCTAATGGGCTGTCGACAGTCCGTATTACAAACGAACTAAGCGAGAGATTTTTTTCGCTAGCAAGGCGGACGGTTGTTTTGAGCGCGGAGCGTACATTTAGTACGTGAGCACTCAAAACATCCTGACAACGCCGCTAGCGGAAAAAAGATCCGTTTAGTTTGCTGCTACGTGCTGCACGAAACGTAACATATTGCATGTATAACCGTATTCATTGTCATACCAGGAAACCAGTTTGACGAAGGTACCATCAAGTGCGATACCTGCTTCAGAGTCAAAGATAGAAGAAGCGGTGTAACCACGGAAATCCGTAGAGACAACTTTTTCATCTGTGTAAGCCAGGGTGCCTTTCATAGAGCCATTTGAAGCTGTCTTCATGGCGGCGCAGATGTCATCATACGAGGCATCTTTTTCGAGCTCTACTGTCAGGTCGACAACAGACACATCAGAAGTAGGCACGCGGAAAGCCATACCAGTCAGTTTGCCGTTAAGTTCAGGCAGTACCACACCAACCGCTTTGGCCGCACCGGTAGAAGAAGGAATGATGTTTTCCAGAATGCCGCGTCCACCGCGCCAGTCTTTCATAGAAGGACCGTCAACCGTCTTCTGTGTGGCTGTTACGGCATGAACAGTCGTCATAAGACCACGCTTCAGACCCCAGTTATCATTCAGTACCTTGGCGATAGGTGCCAGACAGTTTGTGGTGCATGAGGCAGCTGAAACAATCGCCTGACCTGCATAGGTTTCGTGGTTAACACCGTAGACAAACATCGGTGTGCTGTCTTTAGAAGGTGCACTCTGCACCACTTTCTTTGCGCCGGC
>BTQX01000140.1:0-4742 GCA_036986095.1 Gammaproteobacteria bacterium | reverse complement strand
TACGTCGCTAAGCACTGAGATGACAACCCAGATCCAGGCTATGAGAAGGAAAAATATGAACATAGTCCAGATTATGTCTAAAAATGGCATTTGGAGCTCCTGTAAGATTTTTGCTGTGCATGTGAGTGTACAGCAGTTATTATTAATTGGCGTGCGCAATAACACATTTAAAGGGTCAGGCCCTGAACATTGTCATCAATCTTCAGGGCTACGAAGAAACTTTTACGTTTATTAAAAACGTAAATGAATCACCCGACATGGCCGGTTATGTGCAAATAAATGAAAAAGAGTGGGACAGCCACAGCGCCACCGATAAGCTGGTAGACCTGACTCGAAAAAATACAGGTCGCATCGCAGCTGATGGGCGCCAGTTCGCCATCAGCATGTTTTGATTTCCGATCTCAGCATATACGGCAACAAAACTGCTTTGTTAAAACATGAAAGTCAACTGCCTGCTATTTAAGCCCGCCGCCCCCTGCACCCTTGTCTCCACTATCCTGAGGTTGCAGGCTCTGCATGTAGATGACCAGAGTATCGAGGTCATCAGCAGGAAGTTCTTTATTCACCTGTTTCAGAGTGAAAGCGCGTTCGGGAATCATCCCCTGCAAATTATCCGCGCCGGTAATCCAGTCTTGCAGTTCATCCGCTTCACGCCTGCCACCGACTCCGTCGAGCGGATTGTTTTCATTGCCTTCGCCATCAATAGAATGGCAGCGCTCGCAGGCCTGTTGATGGTATATCTGACGCCCGACATCGACACGTTGCGGATCGAGATCGACAGCTTCCACATTGCCTGTTGATGGAGACTGTTGCGTGCTTGCACTATGTAATTCCGGGTGCAGGCTCTGCATGTAGATGACCAGAGTATCGAGGTCATCAGCAGGAAGTTCTTTATTCACCTGTTTCAGAGTGAAAGCGCGTTCGGGAATCATCCCCTGCAAATTATCCGCGCCGGTAATCCAGTCTTGCAGTTCATCCGCTTCACGCCTGCCACCGACGCCGTCGAGCGGATTGCTTTCATTGCCTTCACCATCAATGGAATGACAGCGCTCACAGGCCTGTTGATGGTATATCTGACGCCCGGCATCGACACGCTGCGAATCGAGATCGGCAACTTCCACATTGCCTGTTGATGGACGTTGTTCTACACCTGTGCCGGGTAATCCCGTGTGCAGGCTCTGCATGTAGATGACCAGTGCATCGAGGTCATCGGCGGGAATACCTTTGTGTGCCTGTTTCTGATTAAAGGCACGATCCGGAAGCACCCCCTGTAAACTATCCGCCCCGATAATCCAGTCCTGCAACTCATCCGCTTCACGTCTGCTACCGACGCCGTCGAGCGGGCTGTTTTCATTGCCTTCTCCGGCAATGGAATGGCAGCGCGCACAGGCCTGTTGCCGATAGACCTGACGTCCGGCTTCGACGCGTTGCGGATCGAGATTAACCGCTTCCACATCCCCAGTGGATGGAGGCTGCTTTAGATTTGTACCGGTTCCAGAGCTTCCTTCAGGGTTCTGGCTAATAGAAAATATAATTGCTAACAGCAGGATCAGCAGCCCGGTAAGAAATGCAATTCGTCTGGCCCATTGTTCACGCATGGCGGCTATTTCCTGATTCGTAGGTTTTATAACGCATCCTGGCTATACCATGTCAAACAGTTCGAAGTGGATCTGCTTCAGCGGTACCTGCCGGGCTTTCAGACCCAGCTGCGCCGCGTCGGTCATGGGCTTAGGCCCGCACATGAAGTACTCATACTTTTCTGCATTGGCAGGAAGAATTTTCTGTAGCATCTCAGACGTGATATAACCCGATTCACCTTGCCAGTCGGCAGGCGGCTCCTTCAACACATGCACCAGATTAAGATTCAAACGCCCCTTCAGGCTCTCCAGCTCTTCACTGAAAATCACATCCTGCCAGTTGTTATTGCCGCAGATGAACCATAACGGCCGCTGATCATTCCGGTCAGCCAGGGTACGCAGCATGCTGACAATAGGCGCGGTACCAACTCCCCCTGCAATAAAGACGAAGCCCGGTGCATTCGGATACCGATCCACACTAAAGACCCCGAAAGGCCCGTCCAGATAGGCAACCTCACCAATCTCGGTATTCTTAATGGTGCGAGTGAAATCCCCAAGCTCCTTTATGGTGAATTCAATCCGGTCGTGGCGTTCGGCACTGGAAGAAATAGAGAAAGGGTGTTCCCTGACCTGCCACGGAGAAGCCCGCAGAGTTAGCCATGCGAACTGACCGGGCTTAAATGTCATCCCTGCATGGCCATCCGGCTCCAGTGCGAGAGTCCAGCTATTACCACGTTCCTGCGTTAGCCCAACCACCTTGTAGGGTCTGCGACGCATTTGCCATGGTTTGATCAGCCGCAGGTAAACAATTAGCAGCAGCCAGAATACTGTGTACCCTGTCCACAACCAGCGCTTGGCAGGCGCCTCGATGTAGTAACCTACACCTTCAATGTGCACCAGCGCCAGCAGAAAGGCCGTGCCCGCCAACAAAATATGCATTAGCCGCCATCCGTCATAATGTATGCGCAGTGGCTTGCGCCACAGTGAAGTAATAATCAGCAGCGCAAACAATCCTAGCGCGATGCGGCCGGCCGTCATGAACCAGGGAGCCTGCAGGGGATTGAGCACTCCCAGTGCATCAACATTGTCGATACGAATAATTAAAAAATGTGCAAAAATGAGGGCAACGGCCAGCACCGCCAGGAAGCGGTGGAAGTAGTAGATGATGTCGATGCCGAATGGCGCGCTGGCACGCTGAAAACGTGCGGTGAGAACGAACTGCACACCCATCATGGCCATGCCGGCGAATGCCAGCGCCATGGAGAAGTCCCACCAGAACCCGGAACCAGGCGGAACCTGCCCGGTCTTTAACACCAGTAATGGCGCCAGCGTCAGCACCAGATAGACGCTGACCCAGAAGAAAACCTTCAGGATAGACTTCATCAGTATAGTACCGGGTTCATTGGATCAGTTTCTTCATTTTCTAGTATTTGAATATTTGCCGTTAATGGTTATATGCCAAATGAAAGTGACCATTAATTGATACGGTATTTTGAATTCGGATTGAGTTTGAAGTCAATGGTTTTGATCACCTTTGTCGATTGATCTTTCTCGAAATGAACGCATAATTTTTCATTGTTCAAGTTCCATTCGGCCAGCACAAAATAGTTGATATGGTTTTTACGTATTGCTATACGTTCGTTGAGTACATCAATGCACCCCTTTCCTGTTTGCACATGCTCCTGGACTTGCCGGATAAAATAGACCTTGGGGATAAAGTCTTTTTTCGAACCACGTCGCGTACGTTTTGTTGTGTCATAACCGGTATAGGCCAGTGAGGATTGATTAAACCATTGCAGGCGGGTATCCATCTGTCGAGGTGAATTAAACCGCATCGAGTTCCAGAACTTGCGGGAGAAGACCGAGTTGTTGCCTTCAATTGAGGCCTGCGAAAACGGTTTACGCGGCACCGAGAAGACCGGAATGATTTTTTTCTTGAGTAAGAATACCATGAAACGGGATAAGCAACGTTTACCTGAGCCGGTCCCAATGGTGGCCTGGGCATTGTCCACCTTGATCACACCGGGTATTTCGAAGCCCTGAAGAAGTCCTGGCAAGTAGTGACCAGCGCATCGGTGGTCTGCGTACTGACCCTGTAATAGTAACGTATTCTGGGCACTTTCTTGAAACTCATGCCAACAAAGTTTAATGGTTCACTGCGCCCTTCGAGAAATTTCTTACCAATGAAGTCGGCCTCCAGCAGGCGCTTACCCAGGGTCTGATAGAGCGTGTACTCAGGGTAACACAGATAGCGTGAGGCCCCTTTGGCACGTTTCTTATGACCTTTGGACAACCCCAGCTCCTTGAGCATGCGCCCGACGGTGCGCAACGGCGGGACCGCTTCGCCGGGATACTGCTGTCTGTAGCATTGTTGAATGGCGCTGGCGCCACTGTAGAATTCGTGAGGGTTGCGTTCCAGTTCCCGATGGATACTTTTTATGCGTTTACAGGTCGTTTCATCCCATAGTCGGCCCTGGCCTTTGGGCCAACCACGACGATCAACATCAAATTGCTGGTTGTCCGATTGTGTCCAGTTCACAACAAAGCCTTTACTGACGCCTAGTAGTGCAGCGATCCGATCCTTGGTGTAACCCTGCTGAAAGTACAATTCCCGGACTTGTTTGCGTCGTAAAATTGAATTTTTTTGTCCATAAGTTACTTGTCCTACTGATGTTTGAGTGCAATCATTATGATTCAGTTTTTTCATGAAAGTCCACCCTATAGGCGGTCACTTTCATTTGGCCATCAACCGTTAATGTTTAAGTGCATATTGCCTTAGTATGAAATAAAAATCTCAACTTAATGTAAACCGAAATCAAGCTACTGGCGATATCTTACACAACTAGGCAGCACTCAAGCAGATCAGCCGTAGAATTAAAAATTAGATTGTCCTGTTCTCTATATATGAAAACATGAAATACAGGAGCATGTTAACATTAGTAAAGGTTATGATCTGCCTCTTTTCCATTGATAGTCTCAGTTAAGAACGTTTTATAAATTAACTAGAGTTTAGAGTTTCAGAGGAAAAAAACCAACAAAAACCCAATAAAAGCTTGACATAGCATCGGCAAAATTGTTGCCGCGCCTTGTATAACTTTTTAATATTTATACGCAATACAAGGCGCGGCCTTCAGAAGAAAACCATCCCTTCTGGAGGCCGCTATG
>BTQX01000139.1:0-4755 GCA_036986095.1 Gammaproteobacteria bacterium | reverse complement strand
CGCCTTCGGCCTTTCTCATCTGATTCACGATATTACGGAAAAAAAATACCTGAAGATTGCGATCGCTTTGGCACTGTTTTCTTCCCTGCCCATTATAGCGCGCGCCATGGACAGTGAATTTTTTATAAGAAAGTTTGCTTACGCTTATGTTGTCCTCGCTGTCGTCATCGCCAGTATTATTATCGCTGTGCTAACGAAGCGCAAAAAGCTAATCCCGTATGTCATTCTTCTGGTTTCGATTGTAGATCTGTTCGCCGTGACCTATGACTTCAATACAAGGATGAGGAACAGTCGTATTTTTCCGGAGAACAAAACTATAAAATACCTGCTAAGTGACCCAGACACATTCAGGGTAGCTGTTTTCGCAAATTCGCCAATATATCACCCGAACATTCTTACTTATTATTCACTACCAACTGTTGGTGGTTATCTGACAGTCGCCTCAACCGACTATCTCGACTTCATAAAAAAAGTTTATGGGAAAACCAGGGTTACATTGAATGGGATACTATATTTGTTTAAGGGTGGAAATCTGGACATCCTCAGACTAATGAATGTCAAGTATATTATTAGTGATGAAAAGTTGGAAACAGACAAGACCAAACTGGTCCATTTCAATAATAATAACTACATCTACAGGATACTTGATCCTCTCCCTCGTGTTTATTGTGCATCGGACTATATAAAAACGTCATCGGATAATAATATCATAACAAAGCTGACCGACTCGCTTGAACGTTTTGACCGGCCAGTTCTTGGCAATGACTTGCCACTGCCTGGCGGACAATTACCCGAGGACTGCTCCATAGATGAACTCAAGGTCTCTATCAATAAACTGGAGTTCCAGGTCAACACACCTGAAAAATCGGTTGTGCTTATTCCATATAGCTACAATGACTTCTGGCAAGCCACAGTAAAAGGCAAGCCAGCAAGCATATACCGTGTAAATAGCCAGCTGATGGCGGTTTACATACCTGCAGGCAGCAGTAAGGTTGAATTCCTGTATCAAAATAACTTTGAAGTTGCCTCTTCAACGATAAAGATAGTTTTTGCATTGCTAGCGATAGCTGTCATTCTGATCTGGGGCAATCCAGGTCTATTCTCTCTTACCCTGGTGCTCGCCTTGTCAATCTTGATCTGGAAAAACAGCTATACACTCCCGGGAATAAAGAACAACGATATCCCGGAGAGAACTGTGAGACAGGATATTGTTGTGCCTGAGACAACAGGTATCCAGCGGACAAAAGGTGATCAAACCTCTCATCCAATATTCAATGGGAACAGCTATAAAACACAATTCACTTCGCCGCTAAACGGACTAAAAAGAATTGCCCTGCATATTACAACTTCCCTGGACTCTGAAAGTAATTATGACTTCAAGGTAATCGTTAGAGATCCTGAATCCGGTGCTTCATCAGAACAACTTGTTTCATCACGTGGATTCCAGGGCAACCGATGGTTTGATGTAACTTTAAACGAATTCAAGGAGAGTAAGAATCGAGTTTTCGAGATTGAAATTCTTACAGAAAAGGCAAAAAAATCAGATAGCCTGGCTGTGTATATGGACGATAATAAACAGCTATCCTTAGTCACATATCATAACCCGATCACTGCGTATCAATAATCGTGCATTTTAGTCCTGTTTTTCAATCTTTGCCCAGGAATCCCGTAGGGAAACGATTCTATTAAAGACCAATCCACCTTCTTCATGCGCGGGTCTTTCTACACAAAAATATCCTTCACGCTCGAACTGAAAGCGTTCACCCTGTTTTGCCTCATTCAATGATGGCTCTACCATGGCGCCTGATATCACCTGCAGGGAATTCGGATTGATGAAATCAAGGAAGTCACCCTCCTTGCTGGCATCAGGTGCAGGTTCACTAAACAATCGATCATACAGGCGGATTTCTGCTTCTACGGCATGCCTAGCCGAGACCCAGTGGATCACTCCTCTTACCTTCCGCCCTACCGGATTCGAGCCCAGAGTATCTTTGTCGTAGCTACAACGCAATTCAATAATTTCCCCTGTGTCATTCTTGATTACGTCTTCACATTTAATCACATAGGCATTTCTTAGCCTTACTTCGCCCCCAGTAACCAGCCGCTTATATTTCCTGTTTGCTGATTCGCGAAAATCAGCCTTATCAATATATATCTCGCGTGATAGCGGTATGTGCCGACTGCCCATTCCTTCATCTTTAGGGTGATTCGGCGCATTGAGAGTTTCACTCTGCTGCTCAGCATAATTCTCAATGACCACTTTTAACGGATTTAATACTGCCAGTCGTCGCGGTGCACTGGCTTCGAGATCTTCACGTATACAGGATTCCAGCACACCCATTTCGATAGAGTTCTCTGATTTGGTTACCCCGATTCGATCAGCGAATTCACGTAGTGATGCCGGTGTATAACCACGGCGTCTAAGTCCGGCAATAGTCGGCATGCGGGGGTCATCCCAACCATCGACAATATTCTCATCAACTAACTGTGTCAGCTTACGTTTACTGACCACAGTGTACTGCAGATTTAGACGGGAAAATTCGATTTGCTGTGGGTGGCAGTCTATTGAGATATTATCCAGTACCCAGTCATATAATGGACGGTGGTCTTCAAACTCGAGCGTACATAATGAATGCGTAATACCTTCCAGTGCATCCGAAATGGGATGAGTAAAGTCATACAACGGATAGATGCACCATTCTTCACCGGTCTGGTGATGGATCACACCATGGCGTATGCGGTACAGCGTGGGATCACGCATGTTCATATTGGGCGAGGTCATATCTATTTTGGCTCTTAGTACGCGCGAGCCATCTTCAAATTCACCGGTTTTCATTGCAGCCAGTAAAGACAGGTTTTCTTCTATACTGCGGTTGCGATAAGGGCTTTCTCTACCGACCTCTTTCAGTGTCCCCCGGTATTCCCGGGTTTCTTCAGCCGATAAATCACAAATATAGGCCAGGTTTTTATTGATCAGTTCAACAGCAAAGCCATAGAGCTGTTCAAAATAGTCCGAGGAAAAGAATAAACGATCACCCCAGTCGAACCCCAGCCACCTGACATCATCCTGGATAGACTGAACAAATTCGATATTCTCTTTGTGCGGGTTGGTGTCATCAAAACGTAGATTGCACAGTCCCTTGTAGTCCCGCGCAACACCAAAATTCAGGCAAATCGATTTGGCATGGCCGATATGCAGATAGCCATTGGGTTCGGGCGGGAAGCGGGTGTGAACCTTGCTATCAAACTTACCCGTCTGTTGATCATCATCTATGATCTGGCGGATGAAGTTAGTTGTGACCGTTTTATCCTGTTCGTCCATTTTATTACTGCTTTATCGCTGTGCTTCACGTTTGGCAATATATTCAAGCGCCTTATCGATGCGCCGTAAAGTTGCCTCTTTTCCGACCAGCTTGAGTGTGACATCTATTCCTGGCGATGCTGCACGGCCAACTATGGCCACCCGTAGCGGCTGAGCAACCTTGCCCATTTTAAGATCTAGCGACGCAGAGACTTTTTCGACACAGTCATGCAAACTGCCTTCATCCCATGACTCCAGCTCATCCAGCGCCTGTCTGATTGTTTCGAGCGGCTCTCTGGCAACAGGACGCAGATTCTTTTTTGCCGCTTTTTCATCAAACTCATCGAAATCCCGATAGATAAATTCACTGATTTCAGCCATCTCAACCAGCGTTTTAGCTCGCTCCTGCTGTGCTTTGATCACATCAACGATATCGGGCCCATCAGCCGGATCAATTCCTAATCTTCCCAGATGTGGACTCAGCAAATGCGCCAGATGCAGGGGATCAGCCCTTTTGATGTACTGCTGATTCAGCCACAGCAGCTTTTCTGTATTGAAGCTGGACGCAGATTTATTTACATCATTGATATCAAATAACTGTATCAGTTCTTCCTGCGAAAATACTTCCTGATCGCCATGAGACCAGCCTAATCTCACCAGGTAGTTCAGCAGTGCTTCAGGAAGTATGCCCTGCTCCATGTACTGCATAACGCTGACCGCGCCATGGCGCTTCGACAACCGTGCACCGTCATCACCCAGTATCATCGGCAAATGGGCATAACGTGGGATTTTCTTACCCAGGGCCCGCAGGATATTAATCTGTCGCGGGGTGTTATTGAGATGGTCATCACCGCGGATCACTTCCGTGACATTCATATCGCTGTCATCCACAACAACAGTAAGATTGTAAGTTGGTGATCCATCGGTGCGGCGTATAATCAGGTCATCAAGTTCGGCATTGCTGAACGTCACCCTGCCCCTTACCATATCGTCGACGACAACCACACCGTCATCCGGATTCAGGAAACGAATTACATGCGGTGTATCAGGATCAATATCAAGGTCACGACAATGGCCATCGTAACGAGGCTTTTCTTTGTTTGCCATCGCAGTTTCGCGTAACTTGTCAAGACGCTCTCGTGAGCAACTGCAGCGATAGGCAAGACCCTTCTCCATTAATTCATCAATCACTTCGCTGTAGCGATCGAAGCGTTTTGTCTGGTAAAACGGCCCTTCATCATATTCCAGACCCAACCAGGTCATGCCTTCCAGGATGGCATTAACAGACTCAGGTGTGGAACGCTCCAGATCCGTGTCTTCAATACGTAATATGAATGTCCCACCGTGCTTTCGCGCGTGCAACCAGGAAAACAGGGCCGTTCTCGCACCGCCAACGTGCAGGTAACCGGTAGGACTGGGAGCAAATCGTGTTCGTGTTGTCATTTTTTGGTCAG
>BTQX01000138.1:0-4801 GCA_036986095.1 Gammaproteobacteria bacterium | reverse complement strand
TGATGACCATCCGGTCTTTCTCCACTTCCTTGCCGACATTGATGTCCAGAAAAGACTGAAAGGCAGGAAATGCCAATCTGAACAGGGTGTAATCTTTAAGGCCTTCCACGGTGCGCTGGCTGAAGGCCTCCATCATAACGCGGTCCATGGCACAAAGTACGTTGACCCTGTTCACGGTTCTGCCCGGTGACTAGGTATCGATAGGCTTCATCGCCGTGTGATAGCCTATCATGCCGCCTAACAGTGTCTGGCTTGAAACCTCCTCAAATTCCACATCACGAAGCAAGTCTGAGAACTCATCAGCGGAATAAAACATACGCAGGGCATTGATAAAATATTGTTTGCAGCCACGGGTCGAGGTCGAGCTTCGAAATAGCAGGGCGGTAAAGTTCAGACAAAAACGCAGGTAGGCATAGTAGCTCCACTCCACGAATTTGTTAGCCGGGCGCAGCATATCACAGTGATAGAAGTGCCCGCCTGGTTTCAGCACCCGCCTGATTTCACGGCAGACATCCATGATGCGTAAATGCCGCGAGGCATACTGCAGGGTGACCACATCGAAATGATTGTCGGGGAAGGGCAGGGTATGGACATCACCGATGGTGCTGTCGATATGCATGCCGAGCTTGCATGCCGATTCATGCCCCACCGCCTGCATGGCTTTGCTGCGGTCAATAGCGTGGACCTGCAGATCTGGCTGTTTTTTCAAGAGTGCGATGCCAATAGCGTTGGTGCCGGCACAGACATCCAACACCTTCTGCCCACTTTGTACGTCTATGGTGGAGAGAAAACGGTAGCGAAAATAGTTCCAGAGACCGAGGCTGGCCACATGATTGGCGCGGTCGTAATATGGGGCGACATCAGAAAAGACATCATCCAGTTCTTCTACCCAAACTTGCTTGAATTGGTGCTCGCGATTATCCTCTCTTGTGGCAAACTGGATTGCGCGCACACCGTTGGCCATATTTCCTCCTATGTGTTTTTTTGTTGATATAAATATAAAAGTGATGGCTCTACTTTAATGCAAACCAGCACGACTAGCAGCAATCGGGTGTATCTTCAGCCTGCGACCAACCGAACCGAACCGCAGTGTTGATGAGAAAATTGGGGCTCGATCAAAGTTTACGCTAATATTAGAAACAATTGAAGTAAATGGGGTCAGCCATTAATAGTTCTCAGTCAATAGGCATTTAATGGCTGTACCCTTTTTCTGACCCCTTTTTCACAACAGGTAGCTCAAGCGGACGTAAAAAACACTCCGCTTAGCATGGTGTTAGTCCCTAAGGAATGTGCGGTAAATGGAAATAGAATGTCGCAGAAATATTAAAGAGCTGCACCGCTTCACTGTGCATCTTTAGGCATCCGGTTATTTGCGACATTATATTTAAAAATATGAAAAAAGAAAAAGACCAAATTGTGCACGCCGATACTGAAGAAGGACAAAGAGTAGGTGAGGGAATTGTAGAAGCAATCGAAAATCAGATAAAGGAGAAAAACCCTCTTGAAACCACACTTACACTAGAAAGGCTCATGGGAAACGGAGAGTCAAGAGAGAATGCGATGAGATATATTGCCAGTGCGTTTACTATTGAACTTTTCGAAATAATGAAAAGCAATAAACCGTATAACGAAGAACGATATATCAATAACCTGAAAGCACTTCCCAGGTTACCCGATGATTAGAAATCATAAAAAATATTGCAAGTCGCTTCCACCAGACGCCGCCCCAGCCTGATCAAAGGACTTCACACTCCACAACTACTCGCGCTACCAAGCTGCCTACCTGGCAAAAGACCAGCTTGAACCATAGGCTTGTGTACATTCTTCTGCCACCCTCCGATGGATGAGTAATTTTTATCCAGAATCGTTTTGGATGCAACCTGATTCCATGATTTATTCTCTAACTTCTGGAAATAATAGGCCATCTCGATATATTCACTGGCATACCAGAAGCTGTTGGCGTTCCGACCAATGTCATAAAGTTCATCGATACTGGCGCCCTGAGATGCCGCAAGTTCATAGAGCCCGAGCAGCGCAGAGCCATGGTTGCAGTCCTGGAAAAAGGTGTCGTTATTGCAGCATGGCCGGTAACTGTTTTTCGCTACTTCTAGAACTCGAGTCTCCTGCTCGGCAGTCAGGTCTATGGCAGAGACCTTGTTGAAGTAGCCCCCGCCGTTGCGTGCTTCACCGAGAACCCATCCACCTGTGCTCGCAAAGCGGCCGACTTTCGGGCCATTGAGCCTGCTTTTTTCATTAAACTGGGTCTTTGTTGCCATTCCTAGTGGCCACATGAGATTGAGCAAAAACGATGCTGTCTGAAAGCTCATCGTAATTGGTTCGGATGATGGCTGAGTGAATAATTCCTCGACCCATGCCGGAAGGCCGCCTCGTTTGGCATACACATACTTAAATTTTTCTGGGGAAATAACGCCGGCTTCTACCAGCCGTAGTATGGAATCGCCGAACGATACATTCAGTTTATGTCCTTCCAGCGGCAATACATCACGAGACATGTTGCCCAGTGCTGCAGTTTGCTTCCCTTTGACATACATTAAAAATCTTGTGTTGTTACTGGCCCAGAATAGCGAGCCTGCCACGCCCCCTAGCGCTCCCACACCGAGCGCGGCTGAGGTGGCTATAAGTAAACGCCGTTTAGATTTAGACGGTTGATCAGAATTCTTCATGTAATGCTCCGCGTACCAGGATTAATGTATGAATAACATCTGAGAAGTGTAGCTTTTGGATGAAGCTTTTTCCAGTTATTTATGCCGCGAAAGGAAATCGAACCATTGCTGTCACTTTGGGAATTGCACTTGTGATATGAATCCAGGTATGCTGTGTTAGTCCTTCCTCCCCTATTTACGATCTGCGAGCTGATGTTGCGTTATAGCACTCGCGAATCGCTCAATAATAACGCTTGCTGGCTCGATCGTATTGATACCAGCAACACTTTTCCCTGCCTGCCAGTAATCAAGCGAACCGGTTTTGTCGAGTACAGCTTGTTTCAATTTCCACAAAGATCTCAGCATATAGATTGTGCGCATGAGATATTTACGTTTTTGTCCACTCAACATCCATTTTTCGAACTGGTTGGCCTTTATACCAAGACGATCGGTATAAGGTGTGTGTATCAACGATACGGGCGTACCGCTAACGCGTTCGCTCAACACGATATCAGATTCATTCGCATCCACGATTGCCTGTTTATACGGTGGAGGCGCATTACATTCTGTTGTCGCGATGAATCGGGTTCCCATCTGTATGCCGGCATAACCCTGATCCAGGGCAAGCAGGAAATTGGTCGAGGTACTGATACCACCTGCGCAAATTATCGGTAGGCCGGGATACTGCAATTCATCATACAGTTCCTGTGCCGACCTGCTCCCTGCGTGACCACCGGCACGATTGTTCACTGCGATAAGGCCGTCGACACCGGCATTGATTGCCTTCTCGGCCCATTTTGTTTCGGTGACGTCGTGATAAACGACCCCGCCGGCATTGTGCACGCGTTTGACGACCCAGTCGGGTTTGCCCATAGAGGTAATAAAAAACCGCACACCTTCTTCCAATGCGATTTCGATCCACTGCACCATGCGTTCGTGATAGCGCTTGCTACTCTGTTCGATCAGCGCGTTCATGCCAATGGGTTCATTCGTAAGCGAGCGGATGTAACGCAGCCCCTGGCGGAAATCATAACCATGGACATAAGTCAGCGAGATCGGTTGAACGATGCCCAATGCCCCGGCCTTCGACGCCGCTGCCACAAGTTCTGGATTGCTACAGGGATACATCGGCCCGCAGATAATGGGTAGTGCAATGCCCGCCTTAAGGGTAAATACGTTCTCGAATTTTTGTGAGCGTGTTGTCACTGTTCTGGCGGTACTGGACCCAGCCGCCAGTTCACGGTTGTTCGGGCAACCACATCGCCATCTGTATCTCGTATATCAGCGTGGACTTCGAAATCCGTGTCCTGGGTAATTGTCGGTGGTGAGCAATGGCTCTCCGCAATCAAATGACCTCGCGCCTTTTTGTAAAATTCGATAGTCAACCTGGTGGGGATACCGCGAGTATCGGTAGACAGGGCGTCCAGCATCGCTAGTCCGCTGGCGACCTCACCCAGATTAGCCAAAGCCAGGGCATGCACTGAGTGCAGGTGGTTGCGAACCCGCCGGCGATCTCGCATATGAATTTGGGCATATCCGGGTTTGAGTTTTCTTACGTTGGCGCCGATCGTTCCTGTATAAGGGACGACCCAACCAAGAATTCGGCTAAATACCCAGGCCCCACCGGGCAGGTGCTCCAGGCGTTGCCAAAGACGCTGTAGGCGTACGATTGGGTTGTCTTTGATAGATGAAGTCATTACATCCTCCTTAGCTGCCCACTACTATACAATCAATGGCAAAATAAAAACCGAGTTAGAGGCACCAGGTGTTTCAGCACTTGAAAAAAAGCGGCGCATCTGGTTGATTTGATGTTGCAGGACAATCTAATATCCAAAAAGAGGATACTCCAGCATGACAAAGATAACGTTGTAGAATTGAATAGTCCAGCCACTTCGTTTCTCTATACTCTGTGTAAAAGCGGCAAGTTAGCTACTCGTTATGTCCTAATAAATATTTATGGCTAAAGTGTATCTTGAAAAATTATCTAGCTTAGTCTGTCAATTAAAGATAGAAAATGAAATTTCTAAACGGATAGAGACTAAACACTTTTTTAGTGGCGCAGCATTATATGTCAATGAAACAATCTGTGCTTCATGGTCTCCTGCAGGTTTAGCATTTAAATTACCAGAGAATGAAGT
>BTQX01000137.1:0-4802 GCA_036986095.1 Gammaproteobacteria bacterium | reverse complement strand
CCATGTTCATTGGCATTATCTTTGTCATTATTTTAGGCATTGCCGCAGGCATTGATACAGGAGCAACTGGAGCAGTTGCTGTTGTTGGAGATGCCTTATCCTCAGTGCTTTCTGAATCATCATACAGATACGAGACGAAGGCCCAGATACCAATGATGAACAGTAGAGCTATAGAAATTTTTGAAAGTGTAGCCAGACCGTCTTTTTTCTGTTTTGGTGCGTTAACAACAGTAGGCGTCTGTGTTGCTGTAAGACTAATCTTTGCCTTTTCTTTCTGACCGTGGCCATTTGCCGCAGTAGTAACCGCCGTCTCCGTTTTCTCAGTACTGGTAGACGCTGTTGATTTCTTTTTAACAGTCTTTTTTACCGCTTTTTTTACAGATTTCTTTTTGACCGACTTCTTCGCTGCTTTTTTAAAAGTTTTCTTTTTGACGCTTTTAGTCGTCTTTCCCGCAGTTGTACTACCTGCTGCTGTCTTGTTTTCTTCGTCGGCCATCTCAATAACTCCGCTTGAAAAATTTCAATGTTAAGTATTAGTGTACTGCAATAAGTACCGAAAACATCAAGCAGCCACAATATAAGCGTATCATTATATTATATAATTATAGATAAAGATAGGTGCTGTCATCCCTCTGTTTACCAGGGCTGGTAGTTCCAGTTATCCTGAAAGCGCTCTGCTATTTCATCTCGTGTGGGCGCGTGATTTTGGGTGCCGTTAACTTCGATTTTGCATGCACCCATTATTGCAGCCAGACGTCCGGTGGTTTCCCAGCCCATATTGTTCATCAAGCCATACAGCAGGCCTGAGCGGTAGGCATCACCGCAGCCGGTTGGATCTTTCAGCTTATCAATTTTTGCAATGGGTATGCTTATTTCCTTACTATTTGTATAGATAATAGACCCTTCACCACCGCGGGTTACCACTAAACCATCCACTTCATTAGCAATTTCCTCGGCATTTTTGCCTGTTCGCTCAGAAAATAGCTGGAATTCGTAGTCATTCAAAGTCAGCCAGGTGGACTGTTCAAGAAAACAATTCAGATCGTCACCATCAAACATCGGCATCCCCTGGCCCGGGTCAAAAATGAACGGGATATTGGCTTCAACAAACTGTGTCGCGTGATCGATCATACCCTGACGGCCATCCGGCGAGACGATACCAATAGTCACACCCGCTTCATCAGACACCCTGTTCAGGTGCGACTGGTTCATTGCACCCGGGTGGAAGGCTGTTATCTGATTATCGTCCTGATCTGTGGTGATATAGGCCTGCGCTGTGTAATCATCAGCAAGTTCTTTCAATGACTCTCGACTGACACCGGCCTTGTCCATCCAGTCAGCATAGGGCCCGAAATCATGTCCCACAGTAGCCATCGGTCTACCTTCGCCACCCAGTAGATTCAGATTATAGGCAATATTCCCGGCACAGCCACCGAACTCACGACGCAAGCTGGGCACCAGAAAGGAAACATTCAGGATATGCACCTGATCCGGCAGGATATGATTCTTAAAACGATCCTCAAAGACCATGATGGTGTCAAAAGCCATCGATCCACAAATTAAAGCTGTCATTTGGTTATTCCGTTTAAGTATTAAATAAAAAATCAAAATCATTTACCACAGAGGACACGGAGGTCACAGAGGTTTTTAATATTGGTTCCATCTGGGCAATCATATCGTTATCAAGATTGCTGTTAATACCTGCCACAATCGCCAAAAGCATCCTTTTTCCTCTGTGACCTTCGTGTCCTCAGTGGTAAAAATGTTTTTTTATAAGTCGTTTTCTCCCTTCCATACTACATCCAGTTGTCGCGCGGCGCGTACATCGTCCAGTCGTCGTACAGGCAGGGTATGTGGAGCAGTTTTTACTATTTCAGTTTCCTCGACCGTCTCTTTCTTTATTTCTATCATTGCGCGGATAAAACCATCCAGTTCTGCCAGGCTCTCGCTTTCGGTCGGTTCTATGAGCAAGCATTCTGGTACAAGTAGAGGGAAATATGTGGTTGGTGCATGATAACCCTTGTCAAGCAGGCGCTTAGCAAAGTCCATTGCTGTAACGCCTGTGTCAGCCTTTTCCTTTTTTAGTGTCAGGATAAACTCATGTGTAGCCCGGCGTGTCGGGTAGGCCATCTGGAAACCGGCCTGTTCAAGTTTTTCTTTCAGGTAGTTGGCATTCAGGGTAGCGTAATCTGCTACGCGTTTCATGCCACTCCGGCCCAGCAGGCGCGCATACACCCAGGCTCGTAATAAAATACCCGTATTACCCATGAAACAGGACAGGCGGCCAATACTCTGAGGGCAGTCTTTTTTGTCGAGAAGCATATATTCACCCGATGATTCCACAATCTTCGGCACCGGCAGGAATGGGATAAGACGTTCGTTGACACCCACAGGCCCTGCACCCGGGCCGCCGCCACCGTGCGGAGTGGAAAAGGTTTTATGCAGGTTCAAATGGATAACATCAAAACCCATTTCGCCCGGCTTAACCTTGCCAAGGATGGCATTCATATTGGCGCCATCGTAGTACAGCAGGCCACCTGCCTCATGAACCAATGCAGCAATCTCCTTGATTTGCCTCTCAAAAACACCCAGGGTAGACGGGTTAGTCAACATCAATCCAGCAGTTTGCGGGCCAACGACAGCGCGCAGTGCCTCGATGTCTATATCGCCGTTGTCAAGTGTAGGAATCTCGCACACCTTGTAGCCACACATCACTGCGGTGGCCGGATTGGTGCCGTGCGCGGCATCAGGTACCAGAATTTCTTCACGGCCCTCATCATTCCTGGCATCATGGTAGGCACGAATCATGGCGATACCGGTAAATTCACCCTGCGCACCGGCCATGGGTGCGAGACTGACTTCGGACATACCGGAAATATCTTTAAGTATCTCCTGTAGATCGAACAGGCAGCTTAGAATTCCCTGCCCGGTTGAGTCCGGTGCTGAGGGGTGGCGACCACTAAAACCATCATAGAGCGCCGCTTCGTTACAGATCCGCGGATTGTGCTTCATCGTGCAGGAACCCAACGGGTAGAAATGCGTGTCGATGGAAAAATTCAACTGGCTGAGGCGGGTATAATGCCTGACAGCCTGCATTTCAGAAACTTCAGGCAGACCCGGGCTTTTTTTACGCAGCAAACTGTCCGGGATATCATCGATTGATGATGTAGTGGAAAGAAACTGTGCATTGTTAACACGCCCTGCTGTAGATTGCTCGAAAATTAGTTCTGTCATGTCAAATTCTATCGATTAAATTATAGATTACATCTTTTGTGCACAAGGCGGATCAAGGCGGCGTTTGCTGACGATACGCTCCAGGTGCAGCACATACTCATCCATCTCTTCTTCGGTGCGTAATTCTGTTGCACAGACCAGCAGGCAGCTCTGCAGATTTGTGAAATCAGCGGCCAGCGCTTTGCCAGGGATAATACCCTGCGCGGTCATCGCCCGCAGCAGGTCATCTATCGGGGCATCAATATGCAATACGCATTCATGGAAAACGGCGCTGTTGAATTCGATCTCTACGCCATCAATCGCCGTCAGTTTTTCAATCAGCTTCCGTGTGTTGGCATGTGAAGCCTGTGCTGCCTGTGCCATCCCTGCAGGCCCCATTAGTGACATGTACAGGGTGGCCGCTGTCACCATCAGGCCCTGATTGGTACAGATATTTGAGGTCGCTTTTGAACGCCGTATATGTTGTTCTCTGGCCTGCAGTGTGAGGGTGAAACCCTGCTTGCCTTCTGCATCGACGGTACGCCCGATTAAACGCCCCGGCATCTGCCTGACCAGTTTCTGGCTACAGCACATGAAACCAAAATACGGGCCGCCTGATGACAGTGGGATACCCAATGGCTGTCCCTCACCGACAACAATATCAGCGCCTGTCTCGCCCCAGTCGCCCGGTGCCTTAAGTACTGCCAGGGACAACGGATTGACCACGGCAATCACCAGACAGCCATTTTTATGCGCCAGGTCTACCAGTCTATCGACATCTTCCAGCGCGCCAAAATAGTTTGGCTGTGGGATCACTATAGCGGCAACATTCTCACTTAGTTCATCTGTTAGCCTGTTGAGGTCTATACAACCATTTTCTGCTGAATAGACAACAGAGCTTAACATTATGCCCTGATTTTTAACGATGGTTTCTGTCGTCTCACGATAGTGGGGATGAACTGTCACGGGCATCAGTATGCGCTGCTTTTTGCGCTGTACCCGTACCGCCATCAGTACGGCTTCGGCCAGAGCACTGGCACCTTCATAAAGACTGGCATTGGAAACGTCCATGCTGGTCAACGATGCCATCATGGTCTGGTATTCGTACAATAGTTGCAGCGTGCCCTGGGAGGCTTCAGCCTGATAGGGTGTATAGGCCGAATAAAATTCGCCGCGCGTAGCAAGCTGCCATACAGCAGCAGGAATATGATGCTCGTAGGCCCCGGCACCGATAAAATTTATGTAAGTCCCATCGGATGCCGCACGTTTTTTTGATAGCTGGCGGATAGCCGCTTCACCCATCGCAGGCGGCACATAATTCAGTTTTTCGTTGATCAGTTCGTCAGGAATCTCATCAAACAACTCATCGATGTGCTTAACACCAATGGCTTCAAGCATCTGACGCGTTTCTTCTTCAGTATGGGGTATAAATGGCATAATAAAATTGTCTGGTAGACGTCTCTAGTTAATACGTAGGAGCGCCGTCCTCGGCGCGATCTAGTTTCATGAGACCATTGTTTTCCGATGCGATCGCGCCGAGGACGGCGCTCCTACAGCTATTCATCCGCTTCAATAGCCGCATAAGCATC
>BTQX01000136.1:0-4837 GCA_036986095.1 Gammaproteobacteria bacterium | reverse complement strand
AGGTTCTTAACGCAGAGATGGCGGGTTTTGGATTCAGGATGATTATTTATGAATTAATAGAGGTGCCCTTTAATCTTTAGTCCCTTGTCCTTAGTCTCAATTCATCGCGCCGAGCGACGCTCCTACAGAAAAATTAATCCCTCCCGATGCCGATTACAACCGCTCTATAACCGGCAGATTTATCACATCACCCGGCTGAAACTGTGTAGTAAATAACTTCGGGTTGTATCGTTTCAGCAGCCACAGCGGAACGCGTTGCTTGATAGAAATACTCCACGCGCTGTCGCCAAAGCGTATCTTGTATGTTTCAACACCCGAGATCTTAAATCGCGATCTAAATTCATCCTGCAGTTCACGGTGATAATCCAGACGTTGCTGGTCAAATTTTTCCCGCTGTGCAGTGCTTTTAACCGGCAAATAAATCACCTTGCCTATACGAACCCTGCGCGAACTTTTTATTTTATTCTTTTTTCGGATACGGCTGGCAGATCGCATGCCCAGCCAGTTGGCAAAAAGACCCAGTGCCTCATCCGGCTCGACGACAATTGAGTAGCGGGTTTTACCGTCTTTCTCAGATAGCTGAATTAGCAGGTCATCGCCCACGCCAAAGATTGATTCAGGGATGTCAGGGATTGACTTAATCACCGGTTCCGGTTTACGTGGGATGGGACTGACTGCAGCCGCTGCCAGCTGCTTTTTTTCTGTTTGTTTTTCTGGCTCTATACGGATTTTATTTTCAGCAAGCACCACTTTAACCGGCTGCTTTTCAGCCTTTTTTACAGCCTTCTTTGGCGGCCTGCTGATCTTCTTTTTAGCCACTTTTTTTGGCGTACCGGGGATAGTAAGAATCTGCCCCGTACGTATAAAAGCACGACGTCCCAGGTTATTAAGCAGAATTAGTTCACGACAGGAAACCGACTCCTTTCTCGCGATACCGCAGGCCGTATCCCCCCGCCGTACCCGGTAGGCGTACTCTACATATTTTGGTTCTTCCGCTCTCATACTGTTCAACTTTGCCACCTGCTCGCTGCGTCCATCGGTAGATTTTGGCAACTTGAGCTTGTAACCCTTAGGTACAAACCGCCGGCCCGACCATACCAGACGCATCAATGAGGTATTATATTTTTTCAGTGTACTTTCTGAAACTGAAAAAACAGTCATCAGCCGCTCTGTTGAAACCGCTGTTTTGATCGTCACCACGTCCGTTGTTAATGGCTGCCCTACCTTGTGATCGGGATAATATTTGTCCGCGTTCTGAGCGACATGCCGCGCAGCAAGAAAGCTGGCATAAAAATTCTTCACCGCTGTCCGAAACCCGCGGGCTTTATATTTGTTCAGCACGTCCATGTAATCTGCGCCTACCATATCCATGGCCCGCAGCATACCTGCAGCGCCATAGTTGTAGGAGGTGATGACATAGGGATACAGGCTGTGTTTTTTCGAAGACTTAATACTGCGCGCCTTGTCCCCCAACTTCTTCCGGCTGTCGAGAAAATAACGTGCCGCAGCACCAGAGGCGAGTACTGGATCGAGTCGCTCATCAACGGTGGAAGAAATCTTCAAACCCAAAATACGTGCCGTACGCGGCATAATCTGCCACATACCAGCCGCCCCGACCCGGGAATAGGCAGTCGGTCGGTAGGAGGACTCAACAAAAGGCAGGTACTGGATATCTGTTGGCAGGCCCGCCTGCTTCAGGGTTTTAACGACCATCGGCCCATATTTATCGTGCCGCTCGAGAGCCTCATGAAACTGGTTAGCCACCCCTCCCTGGCATCTTATTCGCTTTGCGGCCTTACGAATTTCTGACGGTTTGTCATTTTTGAGCAACTCTGCCAGGTGCTTTTTTTCGCCGCTGAATGTCGTTATGCCTTTCGCGCGTTTATCCGCAATCTGCAGAATCTGCTTTCGTAACTTGCTTTTTGCATTCTTAATAGAGCGTGGTTCGCGTCGACGCGAACATCGAGCGCTGGTCTTGATTACCTTGTAAACACGATGCGGATTAAGCGAATCATGCAGAACGATGGTGTCATCGCCGTATTGTGTAAACACATCAACCCAGAAAGAGACCCGTGGTTTGAGTTCGTCAGGACAGGGAAATATTTTATCGCATTGTAAATCATGCTGACCCAACAGGTGATCAGCACTCGCTGCCTGGGGGAAAAACCACAGCGCGAATAAAACAGGCACTAAAAATCTACCGTATTCATTTAGAAGAATAAAGAAACGACGTGAAAGACAACGAAGTCTGGTGCTAGATAGGCTATGTGACTGGAGCATTTTCCGATTA
Organism: Gammaproteobacteria bacterium; assembly: GCA_036986095.1. Taxonomy (GTDB): domain Bacteria; phylum Pseudomonadota; class Gammaproteobacteria; order BMS3Bbin11; family BMS3Bbin11; genus BMS3Bbin11. The sequence goes on along the minus strand of BTQX01000136.1, from coordinate 2,547 downwards.
TTATTATCACTGCTACAAGGGCGAAATAGAGCCCGTACTATACTCGACCACCCCAGTATTGGAAAGATAAAGATCCTCTAAAGCGTCTACATTTCGTGAAGAAGATCGCCTTGATAAATGCTATGATTACATGCACTTATAACATAGCTATTAATGGAGGAGAGATGCCCGCGTTCGATATTGTTTCCGAATATGACTCACACGAAGCGTCAAATGCCGTCGATCAGGCCAACCGTGAAGTTGACACCCGCTTCGATTTTCGCGGTAGCAATGCAAGTTTTACGCTGGAGGATCAAACCATCACGCTGGAATCTGATAGTGATTTCCAGTTGCAGCAGATGATTGATATTCTTAACAATAAACTAGTTAAACGCGGTATTGATATCGCCTGTCTTGAGATTGGTGAGGCCGAATTGCGGGGGAAGCGGGCAAAACAGAGCATCACCCTGAAGGAGGGCATCGACCAGCCGACAGCAAAAAAGATCGTAAAGATGGTGAAAGATAAAAAGATGAAAGTACAGGCAGCCATACAGGGTGAGAAAGTCCGTATTACTGGCAAAAAACGCGATGACCTGCAGACAGTTATGGCCATGCTAAGAGAAGAAAAGCTGGACGTGCCACTGCAGTTCAACAATTTCCGGGGCTAAGTACATCAACCCTCTGTCAAAAGTCAGGTCGATGGCGAAAAAGGCTGATGGCAATGCTCGTTTTCTGGCCACATTACTGACAGTAACGTTGATCGTTTTACTTTGGTCAAACATCGCCCCAAAAGACCGCACGACCTGGTTTATGGAAATCGTGCCGGTACTGATTGCGCTGCCCATACTGACATATACCTGGCAAAGTTACCCTCTGACTCGTCTATTATATCTTTTGATATTTATTCACGGACTAATCCTGATGGTTGGGGGCCACTATACCTACGCCGAAGTCCCTGTCGGCTCCTGGTTTCAGGAAGTCTTTGACTTAGAACGCAATAATTATGACCGCCTCGGAAATTTTTCTCTGGGCTTTGTGTCAGCCATCCTCGCACGAGAAATATTGCTCAGAAAAACAATCCTGTTACCAGGCAAAATGCTCTTTTTCATTGTTGCCTCAATAAGCCTGGCCGTCAGCGCTTTCTACGAACTGATCGAATGGTGGGCGGCTCTCTTATACGGTGGTGAAGCCAATGCCTTTCTCTCCACACAAGGTGACATCTGGGATACGCAATGGGATATGTTCATGGCCCTGCTTGGTGCCATTACCGCACTGCTGTCCCTTGCCAGGCTTCATGACCGGCAGTTAGAAAATCTCGAGAGCAAGCGATAGGTTTATGGTTTACGATTTTTCGTAACACGTAAATCGTAAAAGGTTAAAGATTAGAGGTAAAAGGGGAAAGGATCTTAATCAGCTATAAAAATATAATGTTTTTTATCTTTTGTTCTATCTCTTTAACCTTTAAGGAACCTCTGATTAATTCAAAAAATATCGTCATTGCGAGCGGAGCGTGGCAATCTCATGTAATATAATCAGGTACTTAGAGATTGCCGCGTCACTCTGTTCCTCACAATGACGAATTAATCAGAGGTTCCTTAACCTTTTACCTTTAACTTTTACCTAATCTTCTCTTCAGGAAAATACATGAACGTACTAATAACAGGCGCCAGCCGCGGCATCGGACTTGGCTTCGTCGAATACTATCTTAAGCACGATCATACAGTGTATGCCTGTTTCCGAACTGAATCGGTGAAGCTGGCCACTCTGGCCGGCCGATATAATGACCTGAACCTCCTGCGATGGGATGTTACCCGCCCGGTATCGGGGTCATTGCTGCAGTCACTACCCAACCACATTGATTTGATCATCAATAATGCCGGCATCTACGGCCCGAAAAAGGATAGTCAGTCGCTACAGAAAATAACGCCCGAAGCAATGCATGAGGTCTATGATGTAGATTGTGTCGCGCCTCTCTGTGTAGTTCAGGCCTTACAGGAAAAACTCAGCAGGCCGGGTGGGATCATAGCCAATGTCAGCTCAAAAATGGGCTCATCGGGGGATAATACAAGCGGCGGCACTTATGCCTATCGGGCGGCCAAGGCGGCACTGGTCATTATCTCAAAATCAATGGCGGTGGATCTGCAGCCGGAGGGGATCAGTGTCATCACTTTACACCCCGGCTGGGTCCGCACCGAGATGGATGGTTTTACCGGCCTGATCGATGTTTCCGAATCCGTTGCTGGCATGGCAACCGTTATTGAAAACATTGATAATTATGAGCCAGGAGCGTTTGTGGCCTTTGATGGTCAAATAGTCCCGTATTGAAATATGAAAAAACTAAAAGACATTCTGGCGAAAAAAAGCCTGCTCGAATACTCAACTGAGATTGGCATTATACTGGCATCACTAGGACTGCTAGGTTTTTTTAAACTGACCGAGAAAGTTACTGAAGGTGATACCTCGGGATTTGATCAACGCGTGCTGCTCTGGTTTCGTAACTCAGCCGATTTGTCAGAACCGATTGGACCTGCATGGCTTGAAGTGGTGATGCGAGACATAACAGCACTT
>BTQX01000135.1:0-4839 GCA_036986095.1 Gammaproteobacteria bacterium | reverse complement strand
ACAAAGGTCTGATTTGTGCAACAACAAAGTTTCCAGATGAAGAGGCACGGATAATAGCAGCAGGTGCTGATGCGGTCTTTAATATCTATGCGGAGGCAGGGGCTGGCCTTGCGCAAAATGTACAGAAGATATGTAATATTACAGCCAAATACTAATTAGGGAACCTCTGATTAATTCGTCATTGCGAGGAACAGAGTGACGCGGCAATCTCTAAGTACCTGATTATATTACATGAGATTGCCGCGCTCCGGTGCTCGTGACCGTAGGAAATGCCCGAAGGGTGCAATGACGGGATTTTTAGAATTAATCAGAGGTTCCTTAGTATTTCGCTATTCGATAAAATTCTCGAGTTATTTATTCTTCCGCTTTTTAGCTGTCTGGCTTGCAGCTTTTTTCCTACAATTTTTCCTGACAGGTTTCCTGCTTTTTGAATCCGACATACCTTTAGCACTTCTTTTAGAATCGCGTGTTTCTGAAGCTTTCAACTCCGAAATATTTATTTTCCTGCCACAAACGCGGGTATTTTTAAGTACCCGAAATGTTTCTTTCGGCATTCCTGCCGGTAAATCAACGGTAGAAAAGTTGTCGAAGATATCGATAGCACCGATGTAACAGCTATCTAAATCGGCTTCATTGGCGATGGCACCAACAAGGTTGCCCGGTTTGACGTCATCATCATGACCAACTTCTACTCTGTAGCGGCACATTTCCACATCCGGGAATTCTTTTAACGCTCTGGGCTTAGTCGATAAGTGTCTTGTTTTCTTATCGGCCCGGCCTTTACTGCCATCTCTGTCTGCAGATTTTCTATCCCCGCGTGGTCTGTCAGGCCGCCTTTCTGATCGTCTTCCTGACGCTCTGTCAGATTTTCTTTCCTGTGCCTGAGCGTTTTCTGACACCAGCAGTGGCACTTCACCCTGGGCAATCTGAGCCAGGGCTGCCGCTATTACCAGTGGATCAGCCTCGGTCTCATTGTGGTATTCAGTGATCAGGTTCTGAAACATCGTCAGATCATGGTTGGTTAGAGTGTCACTGATTTTTTGCTTGAATGCTTTGGTGCGAAGTTCATTAACCGCCCTGGCTGTTGGGAATTTCATTGGCTCGATGGCCTGCCGGGAAACCCTCTCAATGCTCTTCAGCATGCGTTTTTCACGCGGTGCAACAAACAGGATAGCTTCACCACTTCGACCAGCTCGTCCGGTCCGACCGATACGATGGACATATGTTTCTGGATCGTAAGGGATATCGTAGTTGATGACATGGCTGATGCGCTCGACATCGAGCCCACGGGCGGCAACATCGGTAGCTACCAGGATATCAATCTTGCCATTTTTTAACTTCTGGATCGTTTGTTCACGTGTTTTCTGTGCGATATCACCATTAATCGCGGAAGCCGCAAACCCGCGTGCTGACAATTTATCTGCCAGTTCAACCGTTGCCGTCTTAGTGCGTACAAAAATTAGCATGGCATCAAAGGCTTCTACTTCCAGGATACGGGTGAGGGCATCCAGTTTCTGATAACCAGAAACCTGCCAGTAGCGTTGACGAATCGTGGGGGCCGTTGTTGTTTTTGTTTTAACTTTTACTATTTTGGGTTTGTTCAAAAAGCGTTCCGCAACTTTGCGAATTACATCCGGCATGGTGGCAGAGAACAATGCGATCTGACGCTGTTCCGGAATTTTCCCCATTACCCATTCAACATCTTCAATAAAGCCCATGCGCAGCATTTCGTCTGCTTCATCCAGTACCAGTGCCTTAAGGTTGTTCAGCTTTAATGTGCCGCGTTTTATATGATCCATAACCCGGCCCGGCGTACCGACAACGACATGGACGCCACGTTTTAGCGGGCGTAGCTGCAGGTTATATGCCTGGCCACCGTAAATAGGCAGTACGTGAAATCCTTTCATGTAATGGGCGTATGACTGGATCGCTTCAGCCACCTGTATGGCAAGTTCTCTGGTTGGTGCTAACACCAGCATTTGGGGATGGTTCTTTTTTATTTCGATTAGATCCAGTAGCGGCAGGGCGAAAGCTGCGGTCTTGCCTGTACCGGTTTGCGCCTGTCCGATTATGTCGTGGCCATCCAGTAAATAAGGGATACACTGCTGCTGGATTGGCGATGGAGACTCGTAGCCTATATCATTAAGTGCTTTCATCAGGCTTGATGAAAGCCCAAGGCTTTTGAAATCGGAAGATTGTTCTGATGATGGTTCTGATGAGGACATGACTGGCCTTTACACGGGCAGGGAGTTACCTTGCATTATACGATATATTAGCGAGCTATTATATAGAGCGAACCAGGAGCCAGTCAGGAGCCGTCTAATTATTGTGAAAATTGTAAAAAATGTTTTTAGACTGGTTTTCTTATGTGCATTGATATTTGCTAGCACGACAATAAGTGCTGCCGTCCTGAAGGTAGCAGTAGCGAGCAATTTTGCTACAACGATGACAGTATTGGCAGAGCATTTTGAGAAAAAGACTGATCATCAGGTGAAACTTATTTTTGGTTCTACAGGTAAGCATTATGCACAAATACGAAATGGTGCACCCTTTGATGCCTTTTTTGCTGCTGATATAAAACGTCCCAAACTGCTTGAAGAAGAGGGGCTAGCCGTACCCGGCAGCCGGTTCACCTATGCTATCGGCAAGCTCGTGCTGTGGAGTCCAGAAGCGGATGTTGTTGATTCCTCTGGCAAGGTGCTGGAGCAGGGAGGTTTCCGCTACCTGGCTATTGCAAACCCCAAATTCGCCCCATACGGCCGGGCGGCCAGAGAGGTGCTGCAATCCCGCGGTCTGTGGGATGGCCTTAAGGGTAAAATCGTACGTGGAGAAAATATCAGTCAGTCCTATCAGTTCGTAAATAGTGGAAATGCAGAACTGGGTTTTGTTGCCTACTCGCAGCTGAAACACCCTGATCAGCGGATTAATGGTTCATACTGGAAAATACCGCAGGCGCTATATACTCCTATAGAACAACAGGCTGTGTTGATTAAGGATAGTGAGGCTGGACGAAGTTTTCTCTCATATATCCAGAGTAAAGAAGCATTGATGATAATCAATGATCATGGATACGAGACACGGTAGAATCTAGCGATGTTTAGTGAAGCTGATCTCACCGCACTTGTTATTACTCTGAAGCTGGCAGGGATAACGACACTGATCCTGTTGTTGCTGGGGACTCCACTGGCCTGGTGGATGTCTCGTACACAATGGCGCTTCAAGTTTCTACTGGAGGCACTGGTGGCGTTGCCTCTGGTATTACCGCCCACTGTGCTGGGTTTTTATCTGTTGCTTTTGTTAGGTGCAAATGGCCCCCTTGGTGGATTGCTGGAGGCGCTGGGAGGCAAGTCGCTGGCATTTACTTTTTCAGGTCTGGTCATTGGCTCAGTTATCTACTCCATACCTTTTGTGGTTCAGCCATTGCAAAATGCTTTCGAGGCCATTGGTCGTCGCCCGCTTGAAGTGGCGGCAACCCTGCGTGCCTCACCAATAGATCGCTTTTTTACTGTTGCAATGCCGTTGGCTCGATCAGGTTTTCTGACTGCCGCCGTGTTGGGTTTTGCTCACACGCTGGGAGAATTTGGTGTTGTGTTGATGATAGGCGGCAATATTCCCGGCGAGACCCAGGTGGTCTCTATTGCCATCTACGATCATGTAGAAGGGATGGAATATGAAAATGCCCATTGGTTGTCCGGAGGATTGCTACTGCTTTCTTTTCTTATGTTAGTGACTGTTTATGGGATTAACCGTCGATTCAGGCTGGTGCAAGCGTGAGTTTTTCTCAGACATGACGATTGAGGCCAGATTCCAGCTTGATAAGGGTTCATTTTCGCTGGATGTAGATTTGAGTATCCCGGCTGAAGGAGTGACTTCACTGCTGGGTCCGTCGGGTTGCGGAAAAACTACAGTATTGAGGATTATTGCCGGTCTGGAAAAGTGTCACAATGGCTTCCTGAAGGTAGGCGATGATGTCTGGCAGAACAGGGATCAGTTTGTACTTCCACACCAGCGTTCGCTGGGTTATGTATTCCAGGAGTCCAGTTTGTTCGAACACCTGAATGTGCGTGATAACGTCGCTTATGGAGTAAAACGAGTACCCGGAAAAGAGCGGAAATTTTCGCTGGATAAGACTATCGAATTGACAGGTATAGGGCATTTACTGGAGCGCAGGCCAATGACTTTATCGGGCGGTGAACGACAGCGAGTAGCCATTGCCAGGGCGTTGGCTGTGAATCCGGGTATCCTCTTAATGGATGAACCGCTGGCAGCACTGGATCCTGACGGCAGGCAGGAAATTTTGCCTACCCTCGAGACATTGCATGATGAACTGGATATCCCAGTGATCTATGTCAGTCATTCACCAGATGAAGTTGCGCGGCTGGCTGACCATCTGGTGTTGCTTGATGCGGGCAGGGTGAAGGCGACAGGGCCTATAGCAGAAATGTTGACCCGATTTGATCTTCCGCTTGCCCATAGCGATGATGCTGAAGCACTCATAGAAGCGGTTGTGGCGGCCCACGATGATGAATATGAATTGACCTACCTGGATTTTGCCGGTGGCCGCTTTGCAGTTGCGCGTAAAGCATTAGAAGTCGGTCGTTCTGTTAGATTACGGGTTGTTGCGCGTGATGTTAGCCTTACTCTGGAACACCAGTCTGGCACCAGCATTCTGAATATTTTCCCAGCAGTCATTGATGAAATCACACCGCTGGGAAAGTCTCAGCTTACAGTCCGACTGTTAGCGGCAGGCGTGCCGCTGTTATCCCGCATTACGCGTAAATCAGCCGCTTTGCTTGATTTGCAACCCGGGAAGTCAATCTATGCGCAGGCAAAGAGTGT
>BTQX01000134.1:0-4847 GCA_036986095.1 Gammaproteobacteria bacterium | reverse complement strand
ATCGCTCTACCACTGGTGATAATTCCGACATCTCTACCGACAATTGCCGGAACTGATTCTGATCAGCTGCTACGGCAGGGTCGGATAGCAAGGCATGGATTTCTTCCAGGCGTTGGCTCAGGTAGTCGAGTTTTTCGAGGATAGATGATTTCATATGTTCAGTTTTCGGTATACTGTAGGAGCGTCGCTCGGCGCGATTTTTTCCAGGTTTTTCACCACTCAAAGAATCGCGCCGAGCGACGCTCCTACAAAATATTTTTTTCTGTTAGAATTCATACTTTCAGCCCCACCATTCGCCGCGAGGGCGCGCCTCCCACAGTATTTTTTTCAGTGGCCTTGTAGCTAAATAGCTGGCACATACATAAAACACGTTCAGCTCTACAAGTCGAACAACTTCCGAGCCGCCTCAATAACCGCCTTGTCCGCGACCAGCCCGGCCTCTTTCAGCGCAGCTGTCGGTGTGTGGGTGTATTTGTTGGTTAATGAGCGGGCGAGTATTTCGATGACGACTTCAGGGCTCTCTCCGCTGGCCAGTAATTTCAGGGCTTTATCCAGTTCGGCCTGGCGTAGCTGGTCGGTGTTTTCCCTTAGCGCGCGTATCATCGGTACGGCATCGAGTGATTTCAGCCAGTCGACGAACTGGCCAACTTGCAGGTCAATAATTTTTTCGGCTTCCTCTACTGCTTCACGACGCGATTGCAGATTCTCCTCTATCACGCTTTGCAGGTCATCGACGGTATAAAGAAAAACATCGCTTAGTTCACTGACTTCTGCCTCGATATCCCGGGGTACGGCAAGGTCGACCATAAATATTGGCCGGTGGCGACGTTTTTTTAATGCCTGCTCAACCGCACCCTTGCCGAGTATCGGCAGCTGGCTGGCGGTAGAAGCGATGATGATATCGGCCTCATGCAGGCGTGTGGGCAATTCAGCCAGAGCGATGGCTTCACCGCCTACCAGTTCAGCCAGTTTCTGCGCCCGTTCAACGGTACGGTTGGAAACAATGATATGCCCGGCCTGCTGCTGCGACAGGTGTTGTGCCGTCAATTCGATGGTTTCACCGGCACCGATCAATAACACTGTTTTCTGTGACAGGTCGGTAAAAATCTGCTTCGCCAGTTTGACCGCAGCATAAGCCACAGATACAGCGCTGGCACCAATCTGGGTATCTGTGCGTACTTGTTTGGCAACGGAAAAGGTGTGCTGAAACAACTGGTTTAGCAACTTGCCGGTAACGCCTGTCTTGTGTGCTGTAGCAAAAGCCTCCTTCATCTGACCGAGAATCTGTGGCTCACCAAGCACCATGGAATCGAGTCCGCTGGCGACCCGGAAGGCGTGTCGCACGGCCTCATCGCCCGGGTTGCGATATAGATAAGGCTCGATATCATCGGCGCTAAGCCGGTGGTAATCACAGAACCATTCAACCAGATTATTTTCATTTGCCTGTTCATGACTGCAGTAAATTTCGGTACGATTACAGGTTGAGAGTATCGTGGCCTCACGCGCTCCACCGGCATCAGTGATATCTGCTAACGCGGTCACCAGGGAATCGGGGGCGAAAGCAGTCTGCTCGCGGAGTTCTAGCGGTGCAGTTTTGTGGTTGATGCCAAAGTTGAACAGGTGCATGATGCCAAGTGTAGTGTATTACCCTGGTTGACGAAATAGCGCAAAGAGAAGCCGTTAGCTGTAAGACATCGTTTCGCAGGAAATGACCACCCCCTTTTCAAGGAACGTAACGCTGCAGATGACGGCTTCTATTTGTGCCCGAAGGGAACCCCGCAAAAGCCGCAATCCTGCGTTGTAGCTTTTGGCAAGGGAATGGCCATTGCCGGCAAACTACGCCCTGACTTGCGGCTTTTGCGGGGTTCTATTTCGCCAACCAGGGTAATACACTACACTAGTGCCTACTTACTAAGCCGAACCACGATTAGACGACACTCAGAGGATCCAAAATGATTCAGATTAAGGCACGGCTCGTAGATAATGGTTGTTCCCTTACCAAGAGTCGTAACGCAGAGCTGGATCATTTTGGATCCTCCCTATGGGCTTCTCTGTGCCATTTCACGGACTTCGTTATCGAAACTTACTGTAGAATGGCTACAGTGGCGTTCCGATGCCTTGCCGTGAACAAGGCACAGAGAAGCTGAGTGTCGCCTAATCGTGGTTCGGCTTAGTAGTCCAGGAAAGAACCGAACATTGTCTCTTGTAAGAAGAATCTGTCAAGCCGTGTCATCGTTTACATTGCTTGCCTCGCTAGTACTTGTCTCTGCCGCACTTGCCTCCTGTGCCGGCGGTTTCGTCAAAAAGAACCCAGCTGACACAACGGCAAAAGAACCCGTTCAGGCAGAAACCAGTGCAGGACCCGACCCGCAGAACCTGCCAAATGTCGAACTTACTGCCGAGCTGATGTACAAACTATTGCTGTCCGACATTGCCCGCCAGCAGAACAGAAATGACCTTGCACTGGCGACCCTGGTCGATACGGCGATTGAAACACGCGACCCCCGACTGGCTGCCCAGGCAACCCGCCAGGCCGTAATTTCATCTCAGTATGGCACTGCCATTCAAATGGCCAGACTGTGGCTGGAACTGGTACCGGACAACCTCGATGTCCACCAGACCATGGGTAATCTTCTGATTGTTGAAAAACAGCCAGAACAAGCTTTGGCACATTATAGCAAAGCTCTGACTTTAGCAGACGAAAAAAACCGCAGTCTGCTACTGAAACAAATAAGTGGAACTCTGGTTCGTTACAGCAGCCCGCAACAGGCTCTCGAATTAATCGAAAAGCTGGCAACTGAATATCCCGGCTCTGCCGATGTAGCGCTGGCCCTTGCCAGTGTCGCAAGCAAGCTCAAAGAATATGGCATTGCGGCCACTGCTATTGACCGTACCCTGTCACTCGACCCGGACAACAGCAACGCCGCTACGTTTAAGTTCGGGCTGTTACTGCTAAATAAAAAAACCAGTGAAGCAGAGCAATTTGCCGGCAGCTTTCTGAAAAAACATCCCACAGCCCTTCTGCTTCGCACGGCACTGGCCAGACACTATCTGGAAACTAACAAACTTAAACAGGCAGAAAAGGAATACCTGGTAATACATAAACAGGATGAAACATCCATCATTGCGCCGATGTCGCTGGCACTGATACGGATCGATAGCAGAAAGCTGGACGATGCAACGATGTACCTGGAAAAGGTACTGCTGCTGCAACCGGATAATGATCTAGCCCGACTCTACCTCGGTGATATCGCAGCACAGCAGAAAAAACTTGATGATGCTATCCAGTGGTACCGCTCTGTAACTGAGAAAGGACAGCTGTTTAAAGCACGGCTACGCCTGGTTAATGTCATTTTGCAGCGAGACGGTGTCGATGCGGCAATGCGTGAACTTGAAGCCATACACGCCGAGAGTCCCAGCCAGCAGGTAGACACCATCCTGCTACAGCAGGATCTACTAATAGAGGCCGGACGTGAGGATGAAGCGCTGCAGATCATCAATACCGCCCTTGCCGATAGCCCGGATGAGATAGATCTGCTTTATGCCAGAGCCATGATTGCTGCACGCCGGGAAGATATTGCTGGCCTGGAAAAAGATTTAAAACATCTACTTAAAATTAAGCCCGACCATGCGCAGGCCCTGAACGCCTATGGCTTTACCCTGGCAGACCTGACGGACCGTTATAAAGAGGCCTATTCATTCATCGAGGCAGCACTGAAACAAAAACCCGGCGACCCGTTTATCCTTGACAGCATGGGCTGGGTCGAATACCGGATGGGCAATTACCGCGCAGGCGAAGACTATCTGCGCACGGCACTGGCTAAGCGAAATGACCCGGAGATCGCCGCCCATCTTGTTGAAGTATTGCTGGCCACAGGTAAAGCTCGTCTGGCGAAAAAGGTCTGGGCGAAAGCGAATAAAGATTTCCCGGATGACGAGAAGTTGCGGGCGGTTGGTGAAAAATTACACAAATAATTTTTCTGTAGGAGCGTCGCTCGGCGCGATGTCCTTTGTGTCAGGCAAAATCGTGAATGACAATCGCGCCGAACGACGCCCCTACAAATCGTTGCTTTTAGTTGTGGTTGTTTTATTAGGCGCCTGCACCAGCAAGCCCATAAAAAAGGAAGCTCCCCCCGACTGGCAGTCAAAACAAGCTGCTCTGGCTGAAATCAATAGCTGGAAAATGCATGCGCGTATTGGCCTGCGCGGCATGGGCCGAAGCGGGAGTGCCTCTCTAATATGGGTTGAAACACCCGAACAACGTAATCTACGCCTGCTGGGCCCGCTTGGTGGTGGCCTGGTACTGCTGCAACAGGATGCTACAGGAGCCTCTATACAGGACAGCAAAGGAAGGACCTGGCATGGGCAGGATGCCGGTGAACTGATTTATCGCGTCACCGGCTGGCAAATCCCTGTCTCCGGCCTGCGCTGGTGGCTGCTGGGCCTGACCGAACCCGGTAGCAAAGCTGAATCCACCGTAGATGCTGCGCATCGCCTGGTTAGCGTCCAGCAGGCCAGTTGGAAAGTATCACTGGAAAAATACACCCTGTTCGGTGGCCACGAACTGCCGACCTCGATAGTGATGGAAACAGTAGCCAGCGGTGAGGGTGAGCGGTATATTCGGATCAAAGTTATAGTTAAGGACTGGACTTTCCGGACTCGAGATTAAAGATTAAAGATGAAAGAGAAACCAGTTAAGATGTTCCCTGACCTTAATCCTTAGTCCTTAATCTCGAATCTGCTTTATGCTAACCCTCCCCGCCCCCGCCAAACTAAACCTGTTCCTGCATGTCACGGGGCGTCGTGCTGACGGCTATCATGAATTACAGACGGTGTTTCAGTTCCTT
>BTQX01000133.1:0-4914 GCA_036986095.1 Gammaproteobacteria bacterium | reverse complement strand
AAATTCACTGTCCATGGCGCGCGCTATAATGGGCAGGGAAGAAAACAGTGCCAAAGCGATCGCAATCTTCAGGTATTTTTTTTCCGTAATATCGTGAATCAGATGAGAAAGGCCGAAGGCGGCAAAAATACTGAGCAGGAAGATCAGTAAAGTCAGCATTCTACTGTAGGTACCGGAACTGCCAAATGGTATGAGATGGTAGATGCTCATTACCACAGGGTCACCATAGAAGAATCCTACCAGGAAGAAAAAGAGAAATAGCAGAACATAATAAAGTCGTTTGTTTTTAAGTAGTCGATGACCCGTAATTGAATAGAAAGACAGAAAGAGGCCGACTACTCCGAAATAAACACCACCTTCTACAATATTGCTCGAAAGTTGGCGATCGTAACCTTTTCCCCAGATACCACCCAGGTAATCAGGTGAGAAAAACCGCTTAAGTTCATTAATATCCGGTGTGAAATTTTTAAATATTTCATAAATAGTCGAAAATGCAAAATCAATCTCTGTTTGTCGCTCCCTGAAACCCTGCGTACCCCGTAATCCTAATTTTATATCGGTGAGTTCTGATAAAATGTCAGCCACCAGGATACCTACTGCAACGATATAAACACCATTTACAACTATCCATTTTGTGAGCCTCTCTCTGATTGACCTCGATTGATCAAAACCGATGTAGAGAGTGTTAAACAGACCAATGAAAAAGTAGTAGTAAAGGACGATCTGCGTGTAACCGCTGGTGTAAAACAGCAGATTGACCACAATCAAACCTATGAATAGATTCGGAGGGAAATTGTCCCTACTTTTTATCAATTGAATATTGAGTAGTAGCAACAATGGCATCCACAACTGTGTGGCGAGGTGCTGTGGGAATTCGAGCCAGACAATCTGGTGCAGGTTATAGGTCCATAGCACCCCAGCCAGGATGGCGCCGAGCCTGTTGACACCCATGTTGGCCAGTAACAAATACATAAAAAATCCGGCAAGACTCATTCTTAGCCAGATTGACCAGTCCATGGCGGCAGGGGTATCTAAGAAGAGCTGTGGAAAGCTGGTTATAAATGCACCCGTTTTCCTGCCAGTGTAGGATGTGCCACTGAAGATATATGGACTGAAGTCGAAGTTATGACCCTGTTTAAACAGATCCCAGTTGAGTTTTCTTTCCGGGTAATGGGCAAAGGGTGAATCACTCAGTACCGGCTGGTGGACAGCTTTGAGCTCAAACTCAGTATTAAAACTAGGCTGCGCGAGTAGAATATCAAATGCGCTAAGGCTTTTATTTGAAAACAGCACATCATTTAAAAACAAAGCGGCCAGCAGTGGAAAGATGATAAGAGCAAAGCGATGTACTGAAACGAGACCTTTTAATTCAGTAAGGCTTATCTGAAGGTAATTTTTTATTCTAATTACCATTGTTTTTGTATGAATGGGTCTCAGATGTATGGTCTATAGCTAAGGCCACGTATTATATATAAAAAACAGTGTAAATGCTCGTAAATGGAAAAGCGGTCTGGATTATTCCTGTAATGGTTTGCGTTACATGCCAGTAGAAGAATTTATGGACAAGGATTTATGGTGTATCTATCTCATAAAAGTCGCTGTAAAATTTGGCTTCGTTTTTCCAGTCCACACGGGCTTGTTATCGTACAGGAATAAAATGCGCTTTATTATTTTTCTCTCTATCATGGTTTTGACACTGGTTTCCTGTAGCAAGGATAATTCCGGCCAGCAATCACAAGCCTTTGATCTTAGTGTTTTTAGTGGCAATGGTGCCAGCTATGGCAGAGCACTGGCGACGGATGATGATGGCAATATCATCTTTGCAGGTTTCAGTAATTCAACAAATTTATCCTTAGATTTTTCACATAAACCAGGCCGCGAGGAAGAAAGAAAAAAAGCGGATTATGACGTCATAATCGGTAAATATTTCATTGCAGAAAAGCGCCTCGTTAGCGCTGTTATCGGCGGCAGTAAGGATGATAAGGCCTATGCTGTTGACGTTAGTCCCGGGAACCGTATTTATGTAGCGGGCAAAACGACATCTGATGATTTTCCTCAAACAATCGATCAACAAAAAGCAGGGCAGCTCACGAACATATTTATAACTGAATTGAGCCCGGACCTCAGTCGAATTGTCAGCTCGCGAGTGATTGCCGGAAATAACCATGACTACGTTCGTGACATCGAAGTCGATGCCGAAGGCAGTGTATACCTCACAGGGTCAACGGCATCTGATGATTTCCCTGTGACAAACAACGGTTTCATGACCACATTGCCTGAGAAGGGGAATGGTCCATGGGATCTCGGAATGTCAGGGTTTGTAATGAAACTCTCTGCGGACCTTAACGAAATCAGTGCTGCGACTTATGTTGGCGGTGATGGTGGTGACGATCACCTGTACGGAATGGCATTAGCGCCGGATGGCGATGTTTATATTATTGGCAATACAAATTCAGCCAGCTTTCCGACAACGGCAGACGCATTTGATCCAGAATACAATGGTAGTGTTGATATTGTCCTTGCCCGCTTTGATAGAAATTTGAGGGAATTAAAGGCGGGCACCTACTTTGGGGCAGAGCATTATCAGTATGGACGGGGCATTGCGATTAATGAGTCTGGCGAAGTATATGCTGCTGGACAGGCCCATGATCGGAAAGCGGCCAACCCCCTCTACCCGGGAGCAGCTCAGAATATTTACCAGGGAGGTTTAAACGAAATACTGCTTATTCGATTTGATGCGGCCCTGACAGCAGTCACTGCTATTACATATCTTGGCGGTACCAACGATGAATATGTAACAGCTGTAAGTACTCGAAAAAATGATGTTTTCGTGACAGGGTATACGGCCTCATTAATGTTTCCGCCTGTAACGGGCAACATGTCGGACATAGCACGAGGAACCTATGATGTTTATACTGTCTCTCTGAATAGAGATCTTTCTGAAATAAAAAATTCCTTTCGTGCTGGAGGAAAGAAGAATGAGTTTGCTTATGATATGTTTCCAGACAGCAACAATAATTTGCTGGTTATAGGGAACAGTAATTCTGATATTTATTCAGCAAAGCAGTCGGGCGCGAATAAAAATATGGAGCTATTGCTGATGTCGATTCCATTAAAACGTGTACAGCCTAATGTATCTTATTCCCGGCTCCGTTTTGCTGAAATAAAAACAGAGATTAATCTGCCGTAGGCAAGTATGTAAATCAATATTCCGATGTAAAGAGACAATATGGCCGGGTAGGTGTATCGAGTGATTTCCTCAGAGTCTCCGAACAGGCCGATAAAAAATGCTGGAAAGGAAGAGAGCATATATGCCAGACCCAGTTTTAGAGTTTCATCTCTTCCTGCAAAGAAATAGGTAAACATGCCTATAAATAGATAAATGACAATTCCAGTAAAATTAAAAAATCCCATTTTACTAAACAGGTTTGCTAACAAGGGAAAAACATCATACTGGTTTATGTGTCGCTTATTATTGAACATATTCTGAGATAGCCTCTGATAGGAATCAGTAAATGTTTCTACTGTATCGCGGGTATCCTGAAATAGAATAAAGTTTGTCCAGGCATGCATGCCATCCTTTCTTATCCAGTCAGCCAGTCCATACTCATCATTCGTTAGACGATACTGCCGTGTCAGTGAGTCGCCGGTATAAAACGCTTCATGGTCAAGGCAGGGGTCGTTCACATTCGAGCCTGATTTCTGGCATAGCTCAATAAACGGGCCATCTGGCATGCCGTAGTTCAACTTGAAGAATTCAACCTTCTCAGGGTAAGGAAAGATGCGTGAAAACAGATTATCTGCGACATTGATTTCTTTTGTCGTATCGTAATATTGAATTTGCCAGAGAGCAAAAAGGCTTAAGGCAGACAGAATTACAAGTGAGGCAAGTGAGGTGCGACGAAACGTTCGAGGAAAAGCAAAAAAACTAAAAAGTATTAATTGCACAAGTATTATATAAGGTGCCGGGTTGCGGGAAAATATAAAGGGAATGCCTGTTAGCAGCAGTAACAAATTACGTCTTTTTCCATAATATGAAAACAATATTGCCGTAAAGGTAATGAACAGCGAGGTGAAGATTGACTCAGATGAGACGACATCGTGAAATCTCAGCGGGCCGGCAGATATATATAAAATAGCCAAAAGCAGTCCTAGAAAAAGGTTATAGACATAGTTATCCCTTTTAAGTGCAAGATAGATAAAAAGTGGCGCCAAAAAACCAATCGCGAGTTGTGCAATAGCAATATAAAACAGGTTATTTCCCAACAGATAATTGAGCGCACGGACAAACACTGAGCTGGCAGAAAAAAAGTATCGGCTGAATTCTATTTCCCAGATATAACGGAAAGAATCTGACAGCAGTATTGCACCCTTATCAGGTAAATTACTCAGATGAAAAGCAAACACAGACAGGAAAAGTAGAATAACGAACAGGTTTGTCCACTTTATAACGCTTTTAGTCTCAGCTAATTCACTAGAGTCATTAATAAGAATCTTTTCATTCATCGGAAGTACCGGGCACGTAATGTGAGGAGTGTGAAAATTGGTATGAAAGATCTATATATCCTAACAGAAATTGCCACACTACTCGGGCGAGATAAATCGACAATTAGTCAGGAATCCCCCCGTAACTGGAGGTAAAGAGCTTACTGCCCCAACAGACACATAAAAACAGACATATAGTCTGGTGCTGTGGTTTTTCTTTCTGCGTTTTCACAAGGTATTTGTCACAAAAATCGGAAAAGTACTGGACAAAGACACCTTCTTTCACTAGTATCTCGCCCTCATTTTTAGGGGCCATAGCTCAGCTGGGAGAGCGCAACACTGGCAGTGTTGAGGTCGGGAGTTCGATCCTCCCTGGCTCCACCAGATAACGAAGAAGTTCCTATGTCCCCATCGTCTAGTGGCCTAGGA
>BTQX01000132.1:0-4962 GCA_036986095.1 Gammaproteobacteria bacterium | reverse complement strand
GCGTTGCCATAACAGCATTGGGCGCGCGATGTACTACACCTCAATGATCATCACCCTTGGCTTTTCTATCCTCGCCCTGTCAAATTTCATCCCAACAATCTATTTCGGTCTGCTGACGGGCACTGCGATGATCACAGCGCTGATCTTGAATCTGACTCTATTGCCTTTATTAATCACCGTCGTCAGACCCATGAAAAAGAGTATAAACACCGGTTAACCACAGAGGGCACAGGGGTACACAGAGGAAAAACTAATAATTTGTTATCATTTTAAAGCCAGAAATCACTCGGGGAATACTGGTAGCCCATCATTGCGTGCGTAAGCGTGGCAATCTCAAAACGCATAATCAAGTGCTTAAAGATTGCTTCATCACCATGTTCCTCGCTATGACGACGCACAATAGTTTCTTTAGATTTTCTCTGTGTACCCCGTGTTCTCAGTGGTGAATGACTTTAAACCGAATAAGCTAGAATATACTATGAGCAATGCCACCCGATTTACCGCCTATAAAACCATCGTCAAACGCGAAACCACGCGACTTATGCGCATCTGGCCACAGACCATCCTGCCGCCAGCGATTACCATGACGCTGTACTTCATCATTTTCGGCAATCTTATTGGCAAGCGCATTGGTACCATGGACGGTTTCAGCTACATGGATTTTATTGTTCCCGGCCTGATAATGATGTCGGTTATTACCAGTTCTTATGCCAATGTTGTGTCATCCTTCTTCAGCATGAAATTTCAGCGATCCATTGAAGAAATACTGATCGCCCCGGTCCCTGATTTCATCATCATTGCCGGCTTTGTTACCGGCGGTGTTGCACGTGGCCTGATAGTGGGTGGTATCGTCACCATTATCGCGTTATTCTTCACCGGCCTGTCTATTGATAACTATCTAATCACTTTTAGTGTGATCGTGATGACCGCTATTCTGTTTTCTCTTGCCGGTATGATCAATGGCGTCTTCGCACGGAATTTCGACGATATTACAATCATTCCCACCTTTGTACTCACTCCACTCACCTACCTCGGCGGTGTCTTTTATTCCATCAAGCTGCTCCCTGAGTTCTGGCAGCATGTTTCCCTGAGTAATCCAATCCTGCATATGGTTAACGCCTTTCGTTATGGTGTGCTGGGTCAATCCGACCTCAATATTGGCTTTGCTTTTATTATCATCCTTGGCTTTATTGCCGCTTTAACTATCGCCATACTTTATTTGCTTAAAAAAGGTGTAGGGATCCGTGATTAAGGCTAGCCGGGATATTTCATAGAAACGCTACATACGACTTAAGCATATGGGCAATGATACTGGACCATGACAAACATGAAAAACTACTGCACTGAATCGTATTCAATAGATATAACGGATAAACACGATTCAGAACAAAACCTGTCTGATAAACAAAGAATCGTACTGATCAGTCCATACGACCTCGGTCGCCAGCCATTTGCTCTGGCAGAACCTGCCGCGCTGTTCAGCCAGGCAGGCTACGAGGTTAGATGCCTGGATTTATCGCAGCAAAAGTTAACAACCGAGGTGCTGGCTCCTGCAACGACAGTCTTCTTATACCTCAGCATGCTTACCGCCACACGCATCGCCATCGAGGCCATGCCACGAATAAAAAAAATGGCACCACAGGCAAGAATAGCGGTGTTTGGCTGGTATGCCCCGATCAATGAGGCGTATCTGCGGCAATTAGGTGTAGATGCAGTATTTGGCGGCGAATCCGAGGACGACATGCTAGCCTATACTGCCTCCATTACCGATGAAGACGATCATCCTGCGCGTACAGAAACAATCGTCAATCTGAATCGAATTGAATTTTTAGTCCCTGACCGACAATCGCTGCCTGCTTTGGAAAAGTATGCCCAGCTGGTGCTACCTGACGGGTCTAAACGCATCATGGGCTTTACTGAAACCACCCGCGGCTGCAAACATCTGTGCCGACATTGCCCTGTGGTACCTGTGTACAGAGGTCGCTTTTATGCGGTGCCGGCTGACATCGTCCTCGAAGACATTCGCCAACAGGTGGCAAAGGGTGCACAGCATATATCATACGGCGACCCGGATTTCCTTAACGGCCCGCGACATGCCAGACGCATCATCGAAGCCATGCATGAGGAGTTCCCTAAATTAAGCTACGATGCAGTCATCAAAATTGAGCACATTATCAAGTATCCGGAATTTCTCCCTTTCCTGCGGGACAGCGGCTGCATTCTGGTGACCACGGCGGTGGAATCGGTTGATAACAGAATTCTCGAACATCTCGACAAAGGACATACTGCAGCAGAGTTTGAGAAAGTCGTCACTATGATGGATGAACATAACATCGCACTGGCACCAACTTTCATTCCTTTCACCCCCTGGACTACTATCGATAACTATATCCATCTGCTGAACAAGATTGCAGAGTTAAAATTAATCATGAGCGTCAATCCAGTACAACTCTCTCTGCGCCTGTTAATACCCAACGGCTCCCGGCTACTCGAGCTGCCTGATGAAGAAACCTGCATCACCGGCTTCAACCCTGCATCACTGGGATACACATGGGTACACAACGACCCTCAGATAGACCTGTTGCAGGAAAACATACGACACTGGACTGAAAAGGCTGAAAATGACGGTCTTAGCAGACTGCAGATTTTTAATGGCCTACGTCGTATCGCACTCAATGCCGCTGGCAGAGAGGCTGAAAATATCACAGAGAAGTATTCCGGAAACGCCATACCAACGCACTCCGAATCCTGGTATTGCTGTGCCGAACCTACTGAACAGCAGTTAACAAGTTTCTGATATGCAGCTATCCGGCGTTCGCTTTTTACTGGTTGACGGCCCTAACCTGATCCGGCGCATTCACGCTGCAATCCCCGCAGACGACCAAAATCAGATTATCGAACAGACCATCACTTCATCACATCAATCTCTTTCCCGTGCTCTAAAGCAACACACACCAACTCACGCCCTATGTGCTTTCGAATCTGACGGTCCGACATGGCGACATGAACAATTTCCAGACTACAAAAAAGACCGCCCACCTATGCCACAGGAACTGGTCGAAATTTTCTCACGTCTAAAACAGGAGATTCAGCAGAACGGTGTTTTCACATTGAATATAGCGGGCATGGAGGCCGATGATGTCATCGCCAGCGCCTCGGTAAAGGCCGCCGCACAAGGTGCGGAAGTCACTATACTTTCAACTGATACCGGGCAGGCACAACTCTTACGACCGGGAATATGTCAATATGATCACTTCAAACAGGAACCGATCACGGCAGAGACTATCCAGCAGCGTTTTTCGGTTAAAACCACCCAGTTGAACGATTATCTGGCGATGGTCGGTGATAAATCACATTCTCTGCCGGGCGTGCCCGGTATTGGAGCAAAAACCGCTGCACGGCTGCTTGATTCCTATTCAGATCTGGAGGAGATAATCGCTGCAGCAGATGAAATCGGTGGCCGTACCGGTAAGTCATTAACAGAACATCGCGAGTCCGCAACCCTGATCAAAAATATCCTGGCACTGCGGATCGACATCAGTCTGGGGCAGTCATTTCGTTCTTTCCGCTATACTGGTCAGCCGCCTATGCAAGCATCTTCAAACACATGAGCACCTTTGTTAATTCATGAATGGCCATCCTGAATTGATAAAGGTGCCCATAGCCGTAGCCGTCATCAAACGTGAGGATGGAAAGGTATTGTTCGCTGAAAGACCTGCCGGAAAGGCCTGCGCGGGAGAATGGGAATTCCCGGGCGGAAAAATCGAAGCAGGTGAAACTGCTCGCCAGGCACTGGAAAGAGAAATATACGAAGAACTGGCTATCAGCATCACAGAAGCCAGGCCCTGGATCACCCTGTCCCACAGCTATCCGCATGCATCAGTGTTACTGCACTTCTTCATCGTCAGTGGCTGGACAGGTCACGAGCACGGTAAGGAGGGTCAGAGACTCTCCTGGCAGAACCTTTCAGAACTAACAATATCCCCCCTGCTGGCAGCTAATGGGCCGGTCATTCGTGCCTTACTGCTGCCCGATACCTATGCCATATCCTGTGCAGGCGAGATCGGCAATGAAGAATTTCTGCGGCGCTTGCCTGTAGCAATAGAGAATGGACTGAGACTGCTTCAGCTAAGAGAGAAATCTCTGAGCAAGTCTCAACTGCGATGCCTGATCGATCAGATGCTGCCCATCATAATGTCAGCGGGAGTAAAAACTCTGATCAACTCTTCGATGCCTGCCGAACAGCAAAAACGGTTTTCCGGCTTACACCTGACCAGTAAACATTTGATGCAACTTGATCATCGCCCTGATTTCAAACTCGTCGCCGCCTCCTGTCACAACCGTCAGGAGCTGGAACACGCCATTAAACTCAGACTGGATTTTGCTGTCCTGTCACCCGTCAACAACACCCCGTCACACCCTGAAGCAACGCCTCTGGGCTTGAGTAAAATGTGCGAAATCATATCAAATAGCCCAATCCCAGTTTATGCCCTGGGCGGAATGAGCTTAGATCAACTACATGAGATACAATCATACGGCGCGCACGGTATCGCCATGATGAGAAACGCCTGGCAGTAAGTTGCTTATTAACCGCTAAGATACTAAGACACAAAAAATATGGGCCCTTATTACACCGTCTTTGCGAGGAACGTAGTGACGAAGCAATCTAGCGTGACTGATTCTAACCAAAGAGATTGCCGCGCTCCGCTCGCAATGACATGCTCTTTGAGATTTATAGAGAAGTCCATATTTTTTTGCGTCTTTGCGGCTCAATTGCAGTTACTAAAATTTAAACAGGAATAACTATGCAGGCCGATTTCTGGCATCAACGCTGGCAGGCTGGAGAAATCGGCTTCCACAAACACGAATACAACGCCCAGATGACGCGTTTTATAGATCTGCTGGGCATTGAGAAGGGAGATCATATTCTTGTCCCCCTGTGCGGTAAAACTCTCGACATGA
>BTQX01000131.1:0-4990 GCA_036986095.1 Gammaproteobacteria bacterium | reverse complement strand
AATGAAAGTCACCAACGTATCCTTAAGCATGCTAATCACCGTGAAGCTGGAGGACCTCGATAGTCATTCAGCAGCAGCTTCTGCCGCTGTGGTTGGTAAGGAGCTGGCAAAACAGGTGGCAGATTATGAGAAAGAGAATCACCTCGGCTATTACCCTGCGATGGAGTATTTTCAGGAGTCTGCAAGGGGTGTTGATGCCGATTTACTTGATGCGGCGGATAATCTTGCCTGGTTAGCCACAAAGCTGGTGTGGAAGGAGGTTCGAAAACACTTGCGTCCCATTTTTAACAGTTTACGTTTTGATGCCATGCAAAACCTGATTTACACCATGCCCAGGGTGCGTCCTGGAAAGCCATCAGCGCAGAAAAAGCTTGCAGAGCACTTTACTCCGAACAAGGTTAGACTGGAACTGACAGCGCAAATTATGAATCGGGATGGCGTGGAGAAAGACCTTAAGCGCTATACATCTCATTTGGTGCATCGTTGGTTGAAAGAACATTTTGAAAGTATCGATGTGACTAGTTGTCGGCAAGAAAATAAAAACTAAAGGGCACCTTTAATATTTCGTAGGAGCGTCGTCTCGGCACGATGTTTTTAGACAAAGGACTCGGGACTAAGGACGAAAGAATTGGAAGTTGATGTTTTCTTTATCTTTTATCCTTAGTCCCGAATCTTTCATCTTCTTTTGATAAAACATCGCGTCGAGACGACGCTCCTACAGTATCTTTTCGAGTAGCAGTGAAATCCTGATCGACATCAGAATTAATAGAGCTACCCTGCAGTATTTGATAAAATTACTCGGTTATTTGTTCAATACATGCTCAGCAGGAGCCCGATGTGGACTTTTTGCCCATATTTCTAAACATAAAGGAACTTGATTGCCTGGTAGTTGGCGGGGGTCAGGTTGCGGCTCGAAAGGTGGCCCTGCTGGATAAGGCCGGTGCCAGCATAACAGTCATAGCACCTGGCCTTTGTGAGGAGCTTTCTGCAAAAATGGCAGCAGATGAAATCATTCATCACGAACGTGACTTTGAAGATTCAGATATCACCAGCCAGGCTGTTATTATCGCAGCGACTGATGATAGAAAGGTGAATGAACGAATTTCGTCTATGGCTCAGGAAGCAGGCATTCCGGTTAATGTGGTAGATAATCCGGATTTGTGTAGCTTCATTATGCCGTCGATCATTGATCGCTCGCCAGTACAGGTTGCTATATCTACCGGTGGCACCTCACCCGTGCTTGCGCGTCTGCTGCGCGGTCGTCTGGAATCGTTTATTCCTTCTGCCACGGGCCGCCTGGCCAGTTTGGTAGAGGAATACCGCGTAGCAGTGAAAAAGCACTTTACCAATATCGAATCCCGGCGTTATTTCTGGGAACGGATATTACAGGGGAGTATCGCAGAGCTGGTTTATGCCGGCCGCGATGATGAAGCGAGATCGGCGCTGACAGAGGAAATTAGCAAAGCTGGGGCGGCACAGGATGGTGTTGGGCAGGTTTACCTGGTGGGTGCCGGCCCGGGCGATCCTGATTTACTCACTTTCCGTGCACTGCGCCTGATGCAGCAGGCCGATATCGTCGTCTATGACAGGCTGGTATCTGAACCGATTCTGGATATGGTGCGTCGGGATGCAGAACGCATCTACGCGGGTAAAGAACGTAATAACCATGTTATACAACAGGAAGACATCAACCAGTTGCTGATCCGGCTGGCGAAAGAGGGGCATCGTGTATTGCGCCTGAAGGGCGGCGACCCGTTCATTTTTGGTCGTGGCGGTGAAGAGATAGAGGGCCTGATGGAAGAGGGGATTCCTTTTCAGGTGGTGCCAGCAATCACTGCGGCTTCCGGTTGTTCAACATACTCCGGCATTCCTTTAACTCATAGAGATTATTCTCAGGCATGCACGTTTGTCACTGGTCACCTTAAAGATGGCACTTGCAATCTCAACTGGCCGGCCCTGGCTCTGCCCAATCAGACTATTGTATTTTATATGGGGCTTCAGGCAGTCAATGTCATTTGTAAGGAGTTGATAGCGCATGATATGCCACCGACTACGCCCGCAGCGCTAATACAACAAGGTACAACACCGGAGCAAAAGGTTTATATTGGTGATCTTGACAGCCTGCCAGAGCTGGTAAGGCTGTATGAAGTAAAAGCGCCAACCCTGATTATTGTTGGACATGTAGTCAAGTTGCATGAAAAATTAAACTGGTATAACAACGGTAATAAAAAACAAATTAAATGATATGTTTCAAAGACTAAGAGACGATATTGAATGTGTTTTCGAGCGTGATCCTGCGGCCAGGAATACACTCGAAGTACTCACCGCCTATCCAGGTTTGCATGCACTCTGGGGGCATCGCATGAGCTCCTTCCTGTGGCGCCACGGGCTCAAATGGCTGGCGCGAGTATTATCCAATCTTTTTCGCTGGCTGACTGGAATTGAAATTCATCCGGGTGCCAGCATCGGCTGCCGCTTTTTCATTGATCATGGCATGGGTGTGGTGATCGGTGAGACGGCAGAAATTGGTAATGACTGTACGCTGTATCATGGCGTTACATTGGGTGGAACGAGTTGGGAAAAAGGCAAACGCCACCCGACATTGGAAGATAATGTTGTCATCGGTGCCGGTGCCAAGATACTTGGGCCGATAACAATTGGCGCCAGTGCAAAAATAGGCTCAAATTCAGTGGTGGTCAAAGATGTTCCGGCCATGGCTACTGTAGTCGGTATCCCCGGCCATATTGTTACCGAACCGGATGAAAGAAACGCAGATAAACGTAAGGAGCAGGCTCAGAAAATAGGTTTTACTGCTTATGGCGAAACACAAAACTCTGCAGATCCTGTTGCGCAGGCGGTCAATCGCATACTTGAGCATTTACATGCAGTTGATTCGCGGATTAATTTAATCGATGGAAAGTTGGAGCAGGCGGGACTGGCAGATGGCCTGGAAGAACTGCCTGAGCTTGATGTTGATAAACTCAGTTCCGGTGGTATTAAAAACGAGTGAACATGGTGAGAAAAATGAACAGTAATACTTGACTAAATTAGTCAAGTATTAGATAATTATACATTGTATTGTAACATATTTCAAATTATATCGGAATTCTACGACATCCAACACGCGGGTTACTACGATGAGACTGACTACTAAAGGCCGTTATGCAGTAACGGCAATGCTCGATCTTGCTATCCATTATGATAAAGGCGCTGTAACGCTTTCTGACATAGCGGGCAGGCAGGGAATTTCTCTTTCTTACCTGGAACAATTGTTTGCCCGCCTACGGCGCAAAGGCCTGGTGACGAGTACACGTGGACCAGGTGGTGGCTACCGTCTCGCGACTGAGCCGGAAAATATCCATGTCGCAGAAATCGTCACCGCAATCAATGAAACCGTTGACGCAACACGTTGTGGTGGCGAGAAAAACTGTGATAAAGACAGCCGCTGTCTTACCCATTATCTGTGGGAAGACCTGAGTAATCGTATACACGATTTTCTTAACAACATCACACTCGGTGATCTTGTTAACCAGCCTAACGTACAGGAAGTAGCCAGTCGCCAGGAAGATAAGAAAGGGGCTACTTTAGGTTCAATCAGTACGCAATGAAACAAGACAAGATATCGAACAGAAATGAAACCAATATACCTTGATTACTCTGCTACTACCCCGATTGACAGACGGGTGGCTGAAAAGATGATGCATTACATGACCATAGATGGCGAGTTTGGCAATCCGGCCTCTCGCTCACATGCCTATGGCTGGAAATCAGAAGCTGCCGTCGATCTGGCACGTAAACAGGTGGCCGACCTGATCAATGCAGATCCCAGGGAAATAGTCTGGACATCGGGTGCGACAGAATCCGATAACCTGGCAATCAAAGGCGCAGCGCATTTCTATAGCAAGAAAGGAAAGCATATTATTACCTGCAAGACAGAACACAAGGCAGTACTGGATACCTGTCGTCAGCTTGAGCGTGAAGGTTTTGAAGTGACCTATCTGGACCCCGAGGATAATGGACTCGTCGATCTTGGTAAACTGGAAGCGGCTATCCGTCCGGATACAACTTTGATAAGTATCATGCATGTGAATAACGAAATTGGTGTTATTCAGGATATTGCCGCAATGGCAAAGATTGCTCACCGGCATAAAGTTATCTTTCATACCGATGCGGCCCAGAGTGCCGGTAAAACCCCTGTTGATGTCAAAGCAATGGATATTGATATGCTTTCACTTTCTGCCCACAAGATATACGGTCCGAAAGGGGTAGGGGCTCTTTTTGTGAGACGTAAGCCGCGTATCAGAATTGAAGCACAAATGCATGGCGGTGGTCATGAGCGTGGTATGCGCTCAGGTACTCTGGCTGTACATCAGATTGTCGGTATGGGTGAGGCGTTTCGTATTGCACATGACGAAATGGCTGAGGAAACAGCAAGGATACTGAAACTGCGTACACGTTTACTTGATGGATTCAGCGATATGGAAGAAGTCTATGTTAATGGAGATCTTCAGCATCGTGTTGCTGGAAACATCAATATCAGCTTCAATTTTGTTGAAGGCGAATCGCTGATCATGGCACTAAAAGGTCTGGCCGTATCATCGGGTTCGGCCTGTACGTCGGCCAGTCTGGAACCGTCCTACGTACTACGGGCGCTGGGCAGGAATGATGAACTGGCACATAGCTCCATACGTTTCAGCATCGGCCGCTTTACCACCGAACAGGATATAGACAGGGCGATACAACTGGTGCGTGATAATATTGACAGATTGCGCGAACTGTCTCCGTTGTGGGACATGTATAAAGAAGGCGTTGATCTGAGTAAAGTAGAGTGGGTAGCACATTAGGTCTGCATTGGCAGACAATGTGTACGACTAAATCGGAGAACCAAGATGGCTATAAGTCTAACTGAAAATGCGGCGGATCATGTCCGTAATTTTATCGAAAAAAGAGGCGGTGCAGCCGGTCTGAGACTGGCGGTTAAAACCTCCGG
>BTQX01000130.1:0-5069 GCA_036986095.1 Gammaproteobacteria bacterium | reverse complement strand
AGGATGCACCTGGTAAATATCATCTGGAAGTAACGGCAGATAGTGCTATCCTACATCTAATAATATTTGATCAAAAGTAGCTAATCGTGAACATCGGATTTTTCAGCTATCTATTCGCCGCCTTCGCGTTTTCTGTCCTGACCATCCTGCTGATTTTTTCCTGGCGGGGGCGGCAGCTTGGTGCTGTGGTGACTTTAGCAAGTGCGTTTTCAGCTGTCTGGGCTGCTGTTTCGGCTATTTCGTCGGTGCACCCTTCCTTACCGATTGAACTCTTACAGGCCACAGAACTGGCAAAGGTTGTAAGCTGGAGCCTCTTCCTGCTGAAGATAATTGAACTGAAGAAAAAAGAAAAAAGTACTCGCTCCAGAATATCAGGATTAACCACCCTTTTTTTACTGACCCTCATACTGGCTATATATTTTATCTTCATTGTCCCTATAGCATCTCGATACACGGGTTTACATGGCACGCTGGAAACTGAAGCCGCATTAATAAGCTGGCTTGCTTTTTCTGTCATCGGTATGCTTCTGGTGGAGCAGATTTTTCGTAATTCAAGTATTAGCGAGCGCTGGGCGATAAAATATTTGTGCCTGGGAATTGGAGGCATTTTCGCATACGATTTTTTCATGTATTCAGACGCTCTGCTCTTCAAACAGATCAATCCAAATGTATGGAATGCTCGCGGGCTGATAAACGGGTTTGCGGTTCCGTTAATAGCCATCTCCATTGCACGTAGCCCAAAATTTGACCTGGACATCCATGTGTCACGTCAGGTGGTGTTTCATTCAGCTACACTGATGGGTGCAGGTATATATTTACTGCTAATGGCTAGCACAGGCTATTTCATCCGTTACTATGGCGGGACATGGGGAGGCGTGCTACAGATAGCCTTCTTTGGTGGTGCCGGCATTCTGCTAGTAGTATTACTTTTCTCCAGCAATATCAGGGCGAAAACCCGCATTTTATTAAGCAAACACTTTTTCAGCTATAAGTACGATTATCGGGAAGAGTGGTCGAAATTTACCAGGACACTGGCTGAAAATGAGCAGGATGTTCCTGAACGAATTATCAGGGCCATCTCTGCATTAGTAAATAGCTCTGGTGGAATGTTATGGGCTAAAAAAGATAACAGCGAGCATTATGAACTACTCAGCGTCTGGGATATGCCAGAACCCGAGTCAATGAATATTGCTTCCCTTAACTCGCTGGAGGCATTTCTTGAGAAAAACCAATGGGTAATCGATATTGATGAATATAGCCAGGAACAAGGCATGTATGATGACCTCGATGTTCCTGACTGGCTGAGTTTGTTACCTGATGCATGGCTTATTATCCCACTGCTGTTTAAATATCACGCACTGGGTTTTGTACTGGTCAAACGGTCTGGTGTGCAAAAATCAATCAACTGGGAAGACAGGGATTTACTGAAAATTGCCGGTCAACAGGCAGCCAGCCATCTTGCACAGTATCAAGCCCATCAGTCACTGACACAGGCAAGACAGTTCGAAGCATTTAACCGCCTGTCGGCATATGTGATTCATGATTTGAAGAATATCCTCGCGCAGCAGTCCCTGATTGTGACCAACGCAAAAAAACACAGGCAGAATCCTGCATTCATAGATGATGTCATTCATACTATCCAGAACTCAGTCGTTCGCATGACACGCCTCATGGAGCAGATGAGAAGTGGAGAGCGTGGTGTCTCACCTTCCGATATTGAACTTTCCGGACTGCTGTCAAGAGTCATTACACAAAGGTCAGGACAACAACCTGTGCCCATACTCGAATCGACTGACTCAGACCCTGTTGTACATGCGGACAGGCAGCAATTAACTACCGTTTTCGGACATATTATACAAAATGCCCAGGAAGCGACTGATGATAATGGGCGGGTTATTGTGAGATTAGCAACGAATAGTGATCAGGCAGTTATAGAAATTGAAGACACAGGATCTGGAATGAATACAGACTTTATACGGGATAATTTATTTAAACCTTTTAATTCAACAAAAGGGCTTACAGGAATGGGCATCGGCCTGTTTGAGAGTCGAGAATTTATTCGTTCACTGGGAGGTGAAATCATCGTAAAAAGCACACCAGGTGTTGGTACCCAATTCAGCATAAAGCTACCGTGTATAATACCCTCGTTTGATCAGTCAGAATACGCCGCAATAGAGGATTAAGCTGTGAATGATATAAATAAATCCCTCTTGATCGTTGAAGATGACGAAGGACTTCAGAGCCAGCTACGCTGGTGTTTTGATGCATATAATGTCGTGATCAGCAGTGATCGAGAGGATGCTATTGCACAGCTGAGGCGCACTGCACCGGGGGTCGTGTTACTGGACCTTGGATTACCGCCTGATCCAGGAGGCGTTAGTGAGGGACTGGCAACCCTGAAAGAAGTATTATCTCTGGCGCCAGAGACCAAGATTGTTGTTGTGACCGGTGACAATGACCGGGCAAACGCGATAAAAGCGATTGGGCTCGGCGCGTACGATTTCTATCAGAAACCGGTCGACCCCGATATTCTCACATTGATCGTTACACGGGCGTACAGTGTGCACGAACTGGAACTGGAGAACCGTAGATTACAGCAAAATCAACTGCAAACGCCACTAGGCGGAATCATTGCCTCGAGCCCACAAATGCTCAAGGTTTGCCGTACTATTGAAAAAGTAGCGCCTACAAACATAACCACCTTACTGCTTGGCGCAAGCGGCACTGGTAAGGAACTGTTCGCACAGGCATTACACCAGCTCAGCACAAGATCAGATAAAAAGATAATCGCCATCAACTGTGCAGCAATTCCTGAAAATCTTCTGGAAAGTGAATTATTCGGTTATGAAAAAGGTGCCTTCACAGGCGCCACCAAACAAACGCAGGGAAAGATAGAATTTGCTAATGGTGGGACGCTATTCCTGGATGAAATCGGCGACTTGCCCATGGAACTTCAGGCCAAGCTGTTGCGCTTTCTGCAGGAACGCGTCATTGAACGTGTGGGCGGTCACAGGGAAATTCCTATTGATGTGCGAATTATCTGTGCAACCCATCAGGATTTGACCAGGCGCATCAGCGAAGGACGATTTCGCGAAGATCTTTACTACCGAATTAGCGAAATCACCATACCAATACCGCCACTTAAGGATCGCGAAGGCGATGCACTCGTGCTTGCCAGGGCTTTTCTGAATCGATTCAATGAAGAGCATGGAAGGTCGATCCGAGGATTTGGTAATGATGCCGTTCTGGCGATCGAGGCCTATGACTGGCCTGGCAATGTTCGGGAAATTGAGAGCCGGATCAAGCGGGCAATCATAATGGCCGATGGTTCACATATTACGCTTGATGATCTGGAATTAAATCCACCAGAAAAGGAACCTTTACCGTTTAATCTTAAGCAGATTCGGGAAGACGCGGAAAGGAAAGCTATTCAACGTGCTCTAACTCACTCGGATGATAATGTTTCTGATTCGGCCAAATTACTCGGCATCACTCGCCCTACCCTTTATACGATGCTGGATAAATATGATTTAAAGCCTTAAGGGCACCCTTAACTATCTCGAGCCTTTTTTAAACAGGACCACCTCTACAGTTTGCATAAGTATATAGAAGTCGAAGAATATGCCATGATTTTTTACGTAATAGAGATCGTACTTAAGCTTCTCAATTGAATCCTTCTCCGAAGCCCCGTAGGGGTAACATAATTGCGCCCACCCTGTGATGCCGGGCTTAACCCGATGGCGTTCAGTATAAAGCGGATTGATCTTGCACAGATTTTCGACAAAAACCGGTCGTTCAGGCCGGGGACCGACCAGGCTCATTTCACCTATAAATACATTCCAGATCTGCGGAAGTTCGTCCAGGCGGTACTTACGAATAAAGGAGCCAACGCGAGTCACTCTTGGATCATCCGTTTCAGCCCAACGTGCCTGGCCATCAGCCTCAGCAGTAGTTTGCATGCTGCGGAATTTGATTACATTAAAAGGATTACCACCCAGCCCTGTACGCTTTTGAAAATACAGCACGGGCCCTTTCCCACCACTTTCAATCAAAATTGCTATAGCCGTAAATATCATAAATGGAAAGAAAATAAGCAGCAGCAACCCACTGGCGATAATATCAAAGCTGCGTTTTATCATTGAGCGGAAAATATTACGCTTGAACCCGGCTGCATGGATAAGCCACCCAGGCTGAATAAGATCAAGTTGAAGTAATCCCATCTCTCGCTCAAAAAAATCAAGCATGTCAACCACATCGATACCGCTCATTCGGCAATTCAATAGCTCATCTGTTGGCAGCCCCTGTCGGCGATCATCAAGCGCAATGACAATCTCATCGATGTCATTCTCCAATGCATAGTTACAAAAATTAGTGCCCAGACTAAGGATATGTTCTGGTTTGACATGTACGTGCTGAGTAACCCTGGGCGCTATAAAACCGATTTGGTCAAAACTTCGCACATCTGTTTTATGTCGTAAATCATCAATATAGCTAGCCCTTTTCCCGGCCCCAATTACCAGAATTCGACGTAATAGTATTTTCCCATCAATAAATTTATAAAAGATGGCGTGTAACCCACCTAAGCAATACAGAGAAGTCAAAGCAAATGCGGCAAGCATGCCTTTATCGAAAGACAACGAAGGAAAGATCATGAAAAAAAGTGCTAAAGTGGCTAGCCCAAAAGACAAAGCAACAACCATGCGAGACAAAACGCCGAATAAGTTCTCACGTTGACGCCCAGAGTAAAGCCCCATCGACAGGATAAATAGAATAAACACAAGAGAAACGCCAATAATCTGGGGTAACTGTTTTAACAGTTCCTGCTCAGAAACACCCGGGCTCAACCACCGATATAATAGATAATTTGCACCAATAAGAACAGAAAACTCCACAATAGCAAGCAATATAAACTGCGCATGAATGCAATGTCCAAACAGGCGGAATTTACCTCTAAAGAAGTGAGCCCGAGGTAGATGCCTCTTTTTAGGCATAACAGGTTCTTTGTCTACTAGTACAGAATCAGGAGATTCTGTTTCGTCTACTAGTACAGAATCAGGAGATTCTGTTTC
>BTQX01000129.1:0-5078 GCA_036986095.1 Gammaproteobacteria bacterium | reverse complement strand
CTGGTATCCGGCGGCCTCGATTCCATGCTGGCAGTGAGAGTCATCCAGGAGCAGGGAATTCATGTCGAAGGCATCAACTTTTTTACCGGCTTCTGCGTTGAAGGCCATACCCATGCTATCCGCAAGAAAGACCGTGACAAGCCCAAGCGCAACAATGCCCTGTGGGTCGCCGAACAGTTAGACATTAAACTTCACATCCTCGATGTTTCTGAAGACTATAAGGACGTCGTCATTAACCCGAAACATGGCTACGGTGCCAACCTGAACCCATGCCTGGACTGCAAAGGTTTTATGGTGAAAGAGGCCATGGCCTGGATGGAAAAGAACGATTTCGATTTTCTTATCACCGGTGAAGTCATGGGACAACGCCCCATGTCGCAGCGCAAGGACACAATGTCTGTGGTCAGTAGAGAATCCGGTGCAGGCGGTCTTTTACTGCGTCCTTTGTGTGCGAAGTTACTACCCGAAACCCTGCCTGAGCGTGAAGACTGGGTTGATCGTGAACAGCTGCTGGATTTTTCCGGCCGCAGCCGCAAACCACAAATGGCCCTGGCAGAAAAATATGGCTTTAAGGAATATGCTCAACCTGCCGGTGGCTGCTGCTTCCTCACCGATGCCAACTATTCCTCAAAACTGGCTGATTTATGGCAGGCAAGAGGAGAGAAAACCTACGAAATCGATGACATCGTTATGTTGAAGGTTGGGCGTCATTTACGACCAAAACCTCATTTTAAACTCATCATTGCACGCGAAGAAGGTGAGAGCAACTTCCTCAGAGGCTACCGTAAAAACTACATAAGCATGAATACTGTCAGCCACAGTGGCCCTGTCAGCCTGATAGATGGCGAACCTGATGACGAAGATATAGAGCTTGCCGCACGACTGGTAGCACGATTCTGCAGCGGAAGAGATGCAGACTCAGTGACTGTCAATGTGCTGCAGAGAAACGGAGATACAAAAGACATCGAAGTCAAGCCTCTAACCGCTGACGAAATACCGCAGGGATGGTATGTCTGAGAAAATACTCGATGCCCGCAATCTGCTTTGCCCCCTGCCGGTAATCAGAACACAGAATCAGGTTGAAAGCATGAATAAAGGCGACACGCTATGCGTTCGTTGTACGGACCATGGCGTCATCAATGATATACCTGCGTGGTGCCGGATCAACGGCCACGAAATACTGTCGATAGACGAGCAGGAATATGAGATAGTGATCAGGCTGCAGGTTGGAGAATATTGCTGAGTGTGAGAGTTCTTAATAGATGTTAGAAGGCTGTTCCGGCAATACCGGCTCATAGCCGCTGCGAACCCAGCCAATCATGCCGCCACGCAGGTTAAAAACATTTTCATAGCCATGCTGGCCAAGGAACATGCAAACCTGACCGGAGCGTGCGCCACTGCGGCAGATGAAGATGACTTCTTTGTCTTTCGGGATATCGTCCAGACGAACAGGAACAGTTGCCATAGGCATCGCGACAGCACCTTGAATGGTGCCACGGGAAATTTCATGCATTTCACGTACATCAATGATGACTAAATCATCATTATCATCCATTTTGGACATAAGCTGGGGAGAATCAACTTCTTTTATATACATCCTTGTGGCCCGCATGGGAAAAGATAGCCGTTTATTATATAAGAAATTACTTATATAATCAATTCCAGGTAATATGGTCAGGAATACACATTCGAAGAATCACACTGACGATCTGAAACAAAATATTAATAATAAATGAAAGCATTAACAATACAGAATTTGCACAAACAATATGCGGGTGGTGTAACTGCGCTGAAAGGTATTGACCTGGAGGTGGATAGCGGCGATTTTTTTGCCCTGCTCGGCCCTAATGGTGCCGGAAAATCGACGATCATCGGCATAATCTCATCGCTGGTAAATAAAACACAGGGAAAAGTTACGGTCTTCGGGCATGATATCGACAGCGATCTTGAGTCACTGAAATCCTGCATAGGGCTGGTCCCTCAGGAATTCAATTTTAGTGTGTTTGAAAAAGTCATCAATATCGTCACCAATCAGGGCGGATATTATGGTCTGAAGCCGGAGCTTGCCCTGCAGCGAGCTGAGAAATACCTGCGCCACCTGGAGCTGTGGGATAAACGAGACAGCACAGCACGAACCCTGTCCGGGGGCATGAAAAGGCGGCTGATGATTGCCCGTGCGCTGGTACATGAACCAAAGTTATTGATACTCGATGAGCCCACTGCCGGCGTCGATATCGAAATTCGCCGCTCGATGTGGGCATTCCTGCGGGACATGAATCAACAGGGAACAACGATCATCCTGACCACGCACTACCTGGAAGAAGCAGAAAGCCTGTGTCGCAATATTGCGATTATTGATCAGGGACTGATCATGGAAAACACCAGCATGAAAAAACTGCTGAGCCAGCTCTATGTTGAAACCTTCCTGCTCGACACTCGGGAAAAAGTCGTTGATGTACCTGAACTTGACGGCTATACCCTGCTTAAAATTGACGCCAATACACTTGCTGTAGACGTGGCAAAAGAGAAAGGCCTGAACAAGCTTTTCACCCAGTTATCCGATCATGGCATCACCATACTTAGCCTGCGCAACAAGACCAACAGACTTGAGGAATTGTTCATGGACATGGTGAATGAAAATAAGAAACCTGATGCTGAATACTAAAATAATTATGCAGAAATTGATCGGCTTATATGAGAGTCTGATTCTGGATCGTCCCTGGCTGACCCTGGGCCTGTTATTCATTCTGACTGTCTCCATCGGCTACTATAGCAAGGACTTCAGACTGGATGCCTCGGCTGACACGCTGGTTCTTGAAAATGACTCTGCCCTGCGTTATTACCGCGCCATCTCTGCTCGATATGGCTCTGAAGACTACCTGATTATTACCTATACCCCGAAAAAAGGCCTGTTCAGCAAAACAATACTGGCTGACCTGGCTAAATTGAGTCAACATCTGAAAACCATTAATCGCGTTCACAGCGTCACAACAATACTTGACGTACCGCTGATCAATAGCCCACCTGTCACGCTCTCTGAACTAAGTAAAAATATTCGCACCCTGCAATCACCGGATACCATTCCCGGTATGGCCAGAAACGAACTGACCACCAGCCCTTTTTACAGCAATCTTATAATCAGCCCGGATGGCCGGACCACTGCCCTGCAAATCAAGTTTCACCGCGATGAGACCTGGCACCATCTTTTTGATCGACGAAACAGCTTACGTGTATTGCGTATGGAAAACACCCTGGCGCCCGAGCAAAAGAGAGAGCTGGCACGCGTAACAAAAGAGTTTGATGAATACAGCGACGGCCTGCTGGAACAGGAACGAAAGGACATACAGAAAATTCGTCACATCATGGATGGCCATCGTGACAAGGCTCAAATGTTCCTAGGCGGCGTTCCGATGATCGTTGCAGACTCTATGGACTATGTCAGGAGTGATCTAAAATTATTCGGCCTTGCTGTACTGGTATTATTGATTAGCTTTCTCTATATCGCATTCCGTAAACCCCATTGGGTCTACCTGCCGATACTTACCTGTGGTGCCGCAGGTCTGTCCATGCTGGGCATTCTTGGATTGCTGGGCTGGCGTGTTACTGTGGTGTCATCCAACTTTATATCGCTGTTGCTGATTATCACTATGTCACTGACGGTTCATCTCATCGTCCGTTACCGGGAACTGCATGCAGACCTGCCGGATAGCGACCAGCGTACACTGGTAGGCCAAACCATCCGCAGTAAATTTCAGCCCAGTTTTTATACAGCGACCACCACTATGGTGGCATTTGCCTCCCTGATCTTCAGTGATATACGGCCCGTCATCGATTTTGGCTGGATGATGGTCATTGGCATTTCAGTGGCCTTCTTTTTTTCATTCACTCTGTTCCCTGCAAGCCTGGTATTGATCAAAGCCGGTCAGCCGGTGAAACTGCACGACATCACAGGCACTGTTACCCGCTACATTGCAGTCCTGATTGAGCATCGAAAACTGTGTGTGCTACTTGGCGCATTGATACTGGTAACGCTGAGCGTGATCGGTATTTCAAAACTAACGGTGGAAAATAGCTTCATCAGCTACTTCAAATCCTCGACCGAAATTCACCAGGGGATGAAACTAATTGATCAGAAACTGGGTGGTACGACTCCACTGGAAGTTATTATCGATGCACCAGCCAGCTTTTTTCAGGAAATGGAAGAGGAGAAAAAGACCTACGCGGAAGAAGAAATTTATGGATATCCGGAACAGGCGCAAAGCGGCATTGCCGGTTCCAGTTTCTGGTTTAATTCATACATGCTTGAGGAGGTAGACAAGATTCACAACTACCTGGACAGCCTGCCTGAAACAGGCAAGGTGTTATCCATCAGCACGGCCATGCGTATGCTGCAGTCATTGAAAGATGGTAAAAATCTGGATGATTTCTTTCTTTCAATATTGTACAAACGTCTACCTGATGAGATAAAACAGAGCCTGTTCACCCCCTACATGTCAGAAGATGGTAATCAGCTACGTTTCAGTGTCCGGGTTATTGATTCAGATCCGAAGCTGAAACGCGCCGAACTATTAAGGAAAATCCGCAACCATCTGATCGATAACATGGGCTTCCAGCCTGAGCAGGTACACCTTACTGGTATGCTAGTACTCTATAACAACATGTTGCAAAGCCTGTTCAGTTCGCAAATAAAAACTCTCGGTGTCGTTTTCCTTGCCATACTGGCTATGTTTATAGCGCTGTTTCGGTCGTTCAAAATGGCGGCACTGGCAATATTTCCAAACATCCTTGCTGCCACAACAATACTTGGAATAATGGGGCTGGCAGGCATCCCGCTCGATATAATGACCATTACCATTGCCGCAATCACCATCGGTATTGCGGTCGACAACACTATTCATTATGTCCACCGCTTCCAGCAAGAATACTGGCAGGATGAAAACTACTGGCATGCCATTATGCGTTGCCATAACAGCATTGGGCGCGCGATGTACTACACCTCAATGATCATCACCCTTGGCTTTTCTATCCTCGCCCTGTCAAATTTCATCCCAACAATCTATTTCGGTCTGCTGACGGGC
>BTQX01000128.1:0-5093 GCA_036986095.1 Gammaproteobacteria bacterium | reverse complement strand
AAATCAGCAGCATCAAACCGGAAAACAGGAAGACCCATATTTTGTAGTGGCTAAGTGTGATCAAAAATGGAAATGTGCTGGTCATCGCTGCCACTGTGACACCCATGCCCAGCGTGACAAAGATGATCGGCAGGGCACAACAAATTAATGTGCCACTGGTGGTGAGCAGGGTGAAAATGGTGATGCCTTTTTCATTCATAGCGGGTTTTTTCGCCATAGTTACAGGGTGCATTGAAATATCCCTTACTGCTTAAAGAGGCGTCTTTTTCATGCTGCGATAGGTAAAGCCGGCATCCTTAAACAGTTTTGTCATTTGTTCTTCGGACAGTTCTTTGCCTTCCGCAGTGTCTACACTGACCAGACCCTTATCGAGATCCACTTTGATGTTACTGACACCGTCGACGGCCTTCAGTTTTTTCTCAATGCCGTAGGCGCAGAAAGGGCAGGCCAGTCCATCTACCCGCATCTCATAATGGGTACCAGCAGCATAGGCTGCCTGCATGAGTACTAAACCAAAAAGTCCTGCTATGATTTGCTTTTTCATCTGTATTTCTCCTGTGTTTGTTTGTAATAAATGTGAATCCATGATGGTTTGCGGTGACTTAAATATGCCATTCAAATGATATTCTGGCACGGTAATCAGAGTCAGCCTGAGTGCCGTTCAGGTCGCTGTATACCGGTATCTGCACACCAGCCTTGATGGCAAAATAGCGCTTGGTCCAGAAGATACCGGGTGAAATGAATGCCTCGGTGCCGCCGGTGTTAGCTATGTCGTTGCCGCCTAGTTCTGCACGTTGACCAAACTCAGTATTGAGCTCAAGCAGCCAGACCGTATCCGGCTCCAGGTAGCTCGTCAGTTTAGGACGAATGCCACCAACCAGGTCGAGCAAAAGTTTGTCGCCACGGTCTATACCCATATCATTCTTACCATTAAAACGATAACGGGCACTCGCCCAGCGATACCATTTACGGCCTTCATAGCCGTATGTGAGTCCCAGTATGGTATCTGTAGTGCCTTTATCTAACGAGGGTGTCTTGTTCTCGCTGGCCGTATCGGAAATTACTTTTAACAGTACCGCAGCCGATTCCTGCAGGCCTAAAGAATCTTTACGCCAGAAACGGTATTTGGTAAAGACGGCGATATCGCCATTACCATTGCTGCTTTCGTCGCCTTCCTCCTTGAAGGCATAGGGTAAGTCGATACCGGCAGCCCAGTCACCGGTTAGCCCGTATGTGAGTTGTAGCACAAGGTCCTGTTTATTGTTTTCGCCGTCCTTTTCTGTTGCCATGCCAGCGGCGATTTCAACGCCATTCTTGAACAATACGTGGGGCCCAATGCTGAAAATTGGGTCGTGTGCATGGGCTATACTGCTCATCAGAACACTGATAAAAACAGCAGCAAAAAACTTTAACAAATGTCCTTTCATTTTTATCTCTCTTGGTCACTACTATGTACTGTGACAACCTGGACTCGGGTCCAGGTTCCCGATGAATAAGAAATATTTTTATAAGAAATATTCCAGTAATGGGAAGTCTACAGCCTGGAGTCGACTCCAGGTCAAGGAGAATTTTAATAAAAATGACGAGTGGTGTTTTTTATGATGTAATTCAACCGGTTATTCGGTGGTTGGAAATGGAGAGTAGCGTGTCAGGAATATGTTTAATTTTTCTCTTTGTAGAACTTAGGTATAAATAAATTGTCACAGATTAAAGTAAGTTTGACCTGATCAGAATATGCCTTTAACGCGACTAATCATCCTATTATCAGCACTGCTTGTGATATCTCCATTGATGTCACCACTGGCTATGGCCAGTGCATCGCATTCTATGGAGCATTCTGAGGTAAGCGCAAAAGTTGTCGTTACAGGTGAATGTTCCTGCCGTGACCAGATTACAGGTCAAACCTGTTCTGACCTGGTCTGCCAGTGTGATGCCAGTGTATTGGCACTGATCTTTCCAATTGCCGTTAGTCGAGCCCATCCACCGCAAATTACGAATACTTCCTCACGCCTTCAAAACCCCCTCGACAGGGTGCAGGCAGTCATTATTCCCCCTCCTATTCCGAGTCTTTGATAGTTGCCATAGTGTAGTTGTTAATTAAAGGTTATTTCAGAAATACTGAAATCCAGATTGCTGAAATACTTATCATGACTTATGCGAAAACATCTTTCTGTTTAAGGTCAGATTGCAGGTCACAAATAAAGAATAGTTTTAGAGGAAAACAATTATGTATAAACCAGAATTCTCTTTCTTACAGGGTGCATCGATGTCGCGCCGGACATTTGTCAAAGGCGTGGCAATGGGCGGCACTGCAGGGTTATTAGGTCTTGACGCCCAACCACTGATGGCTTCAATGGATAAAACTCACTCAGGTCAGGTGACATTGAGCGGTACTCAATTCGATCTAACCTACAGCCCGACACTGGTGAATTTTACAGGCCAGGAACGCTTTGCTACGGCAATCAATGGCTCAGTGCCGGCGCCAATACTTCGCTGGAAAGAAGGCGACACGGTGACAATGCGGGTTAAAAATAATCTCGCTGAAGATACGTCTATACATTGGCACGGAATTATATTGCCCAGTGAGATGGACGGGGTTCCTCATGTGAGTAATAGTTTCAGCGGTATTAAACCGGGTGAAACATTCACTTACAGTTTCAACATCCATCAAAGTGGCACGTACTGGTATCACAGTCACTCCGGTTTTCAGGAACCTACTGGCGCGTATGGCCCAATTATCATCGAACCGAAAGAACCCGCCCCTTACTCCTTTGACAGGGAATATGTAGTCATGATCTCTGACTGGAGTGACGAGGACCCTTATCGCGTCTACCACAAGCTGAAGAAGTTCTCTGACTACTATAACTTTAAGCAACGCACATTCGCTGACCTGAGTAGAGATATTAAAGAAAAGGGTCTTGCCAATACCTACAATGCCCGAAAAATGTGGCGGCGGATGCGTATGAGTGACAGGGATATATCTGATGTCACGGGCTATACCTATACTTACCTGATGAATGGCCAGAACCCGACTGATGGCTGGACTGGCCTGTTTAAACGTGGTGAAAAGGTATTGCTGAGATTTATTAATGCGGCGGCGATGACATTTTTTGATGTCCGTATACCCGGACTAAAAATGACTGTTGTTGCTGCTGATGGACAGTATATTGAACCTGTCACCGTTGACGAAATGCGCATGGGTGTAGCAGAAACCTTTGATGTCCTCGTCGAGCCAAGTGACGACCGTGCCTATACAATTTTTTCCCAGGCAATTGACCGCTCAGGTTATGCGCGTGGAACATTGACGCCTGATCTGTCTTTGAATGCGAGTGTTCCAGAAATGGATCCAGACCTTATTCTAACACATACCGATATGGGGATGGATATGGGCGGCATGAGTATGCCCGGCATGGATCATTCCGGGCATGATATGTCCAAGATGAAAAAGGATAACGGTAAAAAAGAAATGTCCGGGGACATGCCGGGGATGGATCACAGTAAACACAACATGTCAGGTATGACCGGAGGGGCCAGTATGAAGCCCAGTGGTGTAAAAGCAGGCATGGGAAATGGCATGGCCGGTTATGGCAGCAGTCGCAAGGTCGAGCATTTTAAAACGGAATATGGTTCGGAAGTTGATATGCGAGCGAGTGGGCCGAAGTTCCGGCTCGATGACCCGGGGGTTGGCTTGAGAAATAATGGTCGCCGGGTATTAACCTATGCAGATCTGGCTAATCTCAATCCGACACCTGATCCCCGTGAACCGGGACGTGAAATTGACCTGCATCTTACCGGGAATATGAGCCGCTACATGTGGTCGGTGAATGGTATAAAGTTTGCTGATGCAGATCCCATTCAGCTTAAATTCGGTGAGCGGGTACGCATGAACCTGGTCAATGATACGATGATGAACCATCCTATTCATCTGCATGGGATGTGGAGTGACATTGAAACCGGTGACCCTAAACGAATACCCAGGAAGCACACGGTTGTGGTGCAACCCGGGCAAAAAATCAGTTTTCTGGTAACGGCTGATGCCATGGGCGGATGGGCTTATCATTGCCATCTTTTCTATCACATGCTTGGCATGTTCAGAAAAGTCGAAGTGGTCTAAGGGGGATATGACAATGAAAAAAAGTTACTTTATTACTGGCAGTTTGATTGCATCTTCCTTATTCATTTCTTCCAACGCAATGGCAGCCGGCGGTGATGATCCATTACTTGGTATGCTGCTTATAGATCAATTCGAAATTCGTGCAGGAGATGGTGAAGATCCTTTTGTCTGGGAAGCACAGGGCTGGATAGGCAAGGATCTGAACAAGTTCTGGTTCAAGACAGACGGAGAGGTCACCGATGGCGAAACAGAAAGTGCAGAAATCCAGGCGCTATACAGTCGCGCAATTGCACCATTCTGGGATGCGCAGATAGGCTGGCGCAGGGATATTCGACCAGAGCCAAAAAGAGACTGGCTCGCGCTCGGCGTTCAGGGCCTGGCGCCTTATCAATACGAAATTGATACGGCAATATTTTTTGGCAAAGATAGCCGCGTATCTGCCAGGTTTGAGGCTGAGTATGAATTCCTGATTACCCAGCGATGGATACTCACACCAGATATCGAGCTGAATGTGTTCAGTAAGGATGACCCGGAAGTGCGTATAGGTTCCGGGGTTTCTGATCTGGAACTCGGTTTACGTCTGCGCTATGAAATACGCCGTGAATTTGCTCCCTATATTGGCATCAACTGGGAAAAGGTTTACGGAGGCACCGCAGACTACCGGCGTGAAGAAGGCCGTGATGTCAGTGATTTCCGGGTTGTTGCGGGTATTCGAGCCTGGTTTTAATTGAATAGCTATCGCGCCGAGCGACGCTCCTACACGATAACGTTCTCTAATTTGTAGGAGCGTCGCTCGGCGCGATCAATCATAGTATTAGAGGTGCTCTTAAAGCTAAAAGCAAAAAGCTTAAAGCATAAAGAAACAGCGAGGCTCTTTCGACTTTTCACTTCCTAAAACTGCCGTCGTAATCCTGCCTTCTGCATCAGTGTAGTTGACAGTTCTTCAACTGACATGCTACTTGATTCAATGACAGTAATA
>BTQX01000127.1:0-5100 GCA_036986095.1 Gammaproteobacteria bacterium | reverse complement strand
TGACAAGCTAACTGAACCCGTCATTATCAGGTTGAAGGAGCACTAGTGGCTAAAAAACCAGCAGCAAACAAAAAAAAGGCCCAGATATACGTCTGGACTGGCGTTAATCGTTCCGGCAAGAAGGTAAAGGGAGAGATGGAGGGGCTAAGCCCCACGTACATTGGTGCCACCTTGCGTCGCCAGGGCGTTAAACCCGGCAAAATCCGCAAAAAACCAAAAAATTTATTAGGCCGTGCCCGGAAAATAACCACTAAGGATATAACAGTCTTTAGCCGCCAGCTTGCCACAATGATTGCAGCCGGTATCCCGATCGCTCAATCAATCGATATTGTTGCTAATGGTCACGACAATCCCAGCATGAAAGAGCAGCTTACTGCAATCCGACTGGATGTTGAATCCGGTACCAGCCTGGCAATCGCTCTAGGAAAATACCCGCGACATTATGATGAGCTGTTTACTAATCTGGTCGATGCGGGCGAACAGTCAGGTACTCTGGAATCCCTACTGGACAAAATTGCCACCTACAAAGAAAAAACAGAAGCCATTAAAAGTAAAATAAAATCCGCTATGTTCTACCCTGCAGCT
This sequence comes from Gammaproteobacteria bacterium, assembly GCA_036986095.1. Taxonomy (GTDB): domain Bacteria; phylum Pseudomonadota; class Gammaproteobacteria; order BMS3Bbin11; family BMS3Bbin11; genus BMS3Bbin11. The sequence continues at coordinate 4,515 of BTQX01000127.1, read as the reverse complement.
ATTCTGGTTGTTTCTATTGTAGTTACTGCTATTTTAATGATATTTGTAATCCCACAGTTTGAGAGTCTTTTCAGCGGTTTTGGTGCTGACCTTCCGGCCCTTACTGCAGCAGTAGTCGCAGTCTCCTACTTCTTTCAGGATTACTGGTGGATTATTTTTGGAGTCATGATTGGCGGTATCATTCTGCTGGTTGCTGCCTACAAACGTTCCGAGAAAATGCAGCACACCATGGATAGAATCTTATTAAAGCTACCGGTCCTTGGGGCCATTATAAAAAAAGGAACCATCGCACGATTTTCCCGCACACTGGCGACCATGTTTGCTGCAGGTGTGCCGTTGGTAGATGCCCTTGCTTCTGTAGCAGGTGCTTCTGGCAACCGTGTTTATTACGAAGCAGTAATGGAGGTTCGAGCTGAAGTAAGTACAGGGACACATCTGGAACCGGCTATGGCTGAAACAGGCGTGTTTACAAATCTTGTATTGCAGATGGTAGCAATTGGTGAGGAATCCGGTGAGCTGGATACCATGTTAAACAAAGTTGCCGACTTTTATGAGCAGGAGGTTGATGATGCGGTGGATGCTATGACCAGCCTGCTTGAGCCATTTATTATGATTTTCCTTGGCGGATTGATCGGCACTATGGTTGTTGCGATGTATCTGCCTATCTTCAAAATGGCTGCTGTGTTCTAAATTTAATTTAGACGGCGGCTACCCCATTTCTCTGGAAATCATCTGCTTTTATGTTTGCTGAAGTCCTTAGCCTGTTTGAAAGTAATGTAGTCCTGATTAGTAGCATATCTCTATTGGGTTTATTCTTTGGCAGCTTTCTCAATGTAGTTATTTATCGCATACCACTCAGGCTACAGCATGAGTGGCGCACCGAGTGTAAAGAATTCCTCGAAATTGATACATCGTCCGCTGATAACCAGGAAACGGCTCCACCTGAAAATATTTTCACCTCACGTTCTCACTGCCCTCATTGTGGACATCTGATTACCGCGCTGGAGAACATACCTGTACTCAGTTATCTCCTTTTGCGTGGCAAGTGCTCGGAATGTAGCACGCGCATTTCACCAAGATACCCGGCGATTGAGATTCTAACAGCAACACTGAGCGGTCTGGTCGCCTGGTCATTTGGGCTCACCCCTGCCCTGCCTTTTCTACTTATTCTGGTCTGGAGTCTTATCGCATTAAGCTTTATTGACTTCGACCATAAACTACTACCGGACAAACTGCTACTGCCGATACTCTGGCTGGGACTACTGGTCAATAGCCAGGGTCTCGTTACTGATATTCATTCTTCACTATACGGTGCAGTTGCCGGATATCTGTCATTATGGTTTTTTTACCAGGCATTTAAGCTGCTTACCGGAAAAGAAGGCATGGGCTATGGAGATTTTAAATTGCTCGCTCTGATCGGTGCCTGGCTGGGATGGCAGATGCTGCCACTGGTAATTCTATTGTCTTCACTGGTAGGTGCCCTGGTAGGAATACTGGGCATCTTGATACTTGGCCGTGACAGGCAACTGCCCATTCCTTTCGGCCCCTATTTGTCTATAGCCGGATTTATCGCTTTACTCTGGGGACAGGAAATACTAGACAGCTACCTGAAGTTTGCTGGTATCCAATAAGCGATTCAATGTTACGCATTGGCCTTACAGGTGGTATCGGCAGTGGCAAAACGACCGTAGCGAATTGTTTTTCTTCCCTTGCTATAGACGTCATCGATGCCGATGAAATTGTTCACAAAATAAGTGTTCCGGGACAGAAAAGTTTTGATACTATCACTAAGCATTTTGGTGAAGATATTCATAATGCAGATGGGACTATTAACCGGCAGGCTCTCGCTAAAAAGGTCTTCAAAAACGAAACCGTACGCAAAAAACTGGAAGCTATACTCCATCCCGCAGTAAGGGCTGCCATGAAACTGGCCATACAGGAGGTTCGTTCTCCCTACTGTATACTCGTTATCCCTCTGCTGGTTGAAACCGGCTTTACCGAGCTTGTAGACCGTGTGCTGGTCGTTACCGCAGATAGAGAAAAAAGAATCGCATGGATTAAGCAACGTAACGGCCTGAGTGATGATCAGATCGAATCAATCATGAAAGCACAGGCCAGCGATAATGAACGAGTAAAAATAGCAGATGACATTATTGAAAATAATGGATCTCTTGATTCACTTTTGAAGCAGGTTGAAAAACTAGATCAAAAATACAGAGCAGATTTATAACTATCAAAAGAAAAAATTATTTACCACAGAGGACACTGAGGAACACAGAGTTTTTATAATAGGAGCTTTGCTATTTTACAACCTCAACATGCTCAGATGTACAGGCGGTGATAGTGATATAAGTTACAAACGATTTTTTCCTCTGTGATCCTCCGTGTCCTCTGTGGTGAAAGACTTTTGTGTTTCGGGTTAGAACTTGGAACTTGGAACTTGGAACTTGGAACTATATTTTTACGTCCTGTATTCCGCATTAATGCGAATATACTCGTGACTCAAATCGGATGTCCAAACCGTCACCGCCTCTGCTGAACTACCCAGTTTTATCTCGACTGTAATATCAGTACCGGCTACCGCCTGCATACCTGCCTCTTCTGTATACGCTGAATCCGGTTCTCCTGCTGTGACTATGGCAACACCGTTAAGTATTATGTTCACCTGGCCGATGTCCAGTGAACTGACGGGTGCTCGACCTACTGCCGCCAGTATGCGGCCCCAGTTCGGGTCAGAGGCAAACAATGCCGTTTTGACCAGAGGTGATTCGGCGACGGTATAAGCAACAGCGAGGCAATCCGTTTCTGATTCACCCCCGGCAACATTTATGGTGATGAATTTGCTCGCACCTTCTGCATCACGAATGATGCTCTGTGCCAGTTCCTGCATCAAAGAAGAAAGCACAGCGGAAAATTGGGCATATTCTTTACTGCCGGGTGCTATTGGCACCATATCCAGCGCACCGCTTGCCAGCAAGGTACAGGCATCATTGGTTGATGTATCTCCATCAACAGTAATGCGATTAAATGAAATACCTGTAGCCTCATCCAGCAATAGTTGAAGTACCGGTTGTTCTATTACTGCATCCGTGGCTATGAAGGCAAGCATGGTCGCCATATCAGGGCGAATCATGCCGGCCCCTTTTGCCATGCCGGTAATGCTTACTTCCCAGCCAGCTATGTTTATCTTTCTCGAGAACAGTTTCGGCACCGTATCGGTAGTCATTATTGCCTTTGCTGCACGCTCCCATGCATCTACTTCTGCACTGAGTCTCTTCACACAGCCCGGTATTGCTGCTTCAAATGCCTCTACAGGCATCTGTTCCCCGATCACACCGGTAGAGTATGGCAGCACCTCTGACGCCTCGCGGCCAAGCGCCGCTGCCAGCAACTCACAGCACCTGGCTGCTATCTTCATGCCTTCTTCTCCCGTACCGGCATTCGCATTACCGGAATTAACCAGAAATGCCCGAGGCGTAGATTCGGTGATATGTAATTTTGCTAATTGAACGGGTGCAGCAGAAAATTTATTCCGGGTAAAAACAGTCGCACAACTTGACCCCGGCTGACATTCAATGACTACAAGATCATCTCTGTCTCTATAACGAATGCCTGCTGATGCTGTGGCTAACCGAATTCCTTTTACTGGATAGATTGTCATGACTATTTTCTGGGTTAAAGACCGTTAAAGGGGTCAGTTAAAGGGGTCGGAGTCGAACATGTTCGACTCCGACCCCTTTAACTGACCTGCTTCAGGCAATTCTACCATGGCATTGCTTATACTTTTTCCCTGAGCCACAGGGGCATGGCTCATTACGGCCAATCTTCTTTTCCTTTCTGACATATGGAGTATGCGCTTCCTCTGCATCAGCGGCCTGTGTCACCTCAGATGGAGTGGCATTCACATCAGGATGGCTGAATTCCATTGCCTGCTGTTGTTGCATGTTCGCTTCCATCTCAGCGACTTCATTTTCTTCACGTAACTGAACACGGGCAAGCAGTGTCGTAATTTCATGCTTGATACGCCCAAGCATAAAGGTGAACATTTCAAAGGCTTCACGCTTATATTCCTGCTTGGGATCTTTTTGTGCATAACCACGCAGCCCAATGCCCTGACGCAAATGATCCATCGATGCAAGATGGTCCTTCCAGTGGCTATCTAAAACCTGGAGTGTGATGGCTTTCTCAAGATGGTTCATCACATCACTACCATAGGCTTCAAGCTTCTCCTGATAGGTCTTATCAATAGATGCATGAACCCGTTCCCGCAGCGTTTCCTCGTGCAGCTCGTCGTCCTCATCCATCCATTGCCGCAGAGGTAATTGTTGACCAAATTCACCCTCAAGATCTTCTTCAAGGTGCTCCAGGTCCCACTCCTCAGGCATGCTGCCTGGAGTAACGTAGCTGGAAATCTCACTTTCTACAACATCATGACGAATGTTTGCGATATTTTCCGAAATATCATCTGTATTCATCAGATCATTGCGCTGTTTATAAATAACCTTCCGCTGTTCG
>BTQX01000126.1:0-5105 GCA_036986095.1 Gammaproteobacteria bacterium | reverse complement strand
TCTGTATCAGGCCTGGCCTTAAAGCCGGGAAAGAATACCCAGCGCGGTGCCCCCATGATTCCAGCTGATATACAGAAGAATGCCCACGGTGTACTGGATATAACGAGGCTTACCCTGGATAGCACCCTGGTTTTGTTCTTGCGATAATGTGCATAAATGCCATCTGGAACGGTGGCCCCCTTTCCTTCGATAAGAGAACGAACACCATCAAAAGCATCACTGATGCCATCCCAATCGGCAGGATCACTGGACTCTTCATACTCTTCGATCATAGCCTTTGCAGAGACGGTTGAACTTTTATTTTTTAATTCTGTCGGTAAGGGTAAATTCGAGCCTAATAAATTTTCAACAGTTTCATGGCGCTCAACAAACCTTTCATCAGTTGATAATGCAAACTCAGGTGCATCCTGCGGCCACCATGCCTCTATCGACTTATGGGGACTATCCATACGATCCACTCGCCCAACTCTCTGTTCCGCTATTCTCACAACGCTAGGCATATCAAGATGCATAACAAGTGATGCCTGCTGTAGGTTCACGCCTTCAGACAGACTGTCGGAACACAAACCAATCACACCCTCTTTGCTAGAACCAGGATGAAACCAGTCCAGCAAGTCTTTCCGTCTGGATTGCTTTTCACCGGTTGCAATTATCGTCTTCAGATTAGTGTTCTGATCAATAATATGCCGGTTGATTTCAGCTAAGGTAATTAAATGACTATCGAAAGCGATCAGTAGTTTGTGTCGTTTTGATAGTTTAATCAGTCGTCTGGCTTTAGTGATTTCACGCTGGTTACTGAGCTTCGCACAGAGCCTGAATATTTTTTCATAGATATCTCTATCCTGATCACACTGTTTTCGATGTAAATCCGGGTCAGTGAGCCAGTCAGGTAACGCTACCTGAAGCCTGTTTTCTGGTATATCACCAGCGATTCTCTCCAGTGTACTAAGGATATTTCCGGTTGCAGTCGATTTCGTAAAACCTTTCAGTTTGAAGTATTTTACAGCACGTGAGGTGCCAGAAATATGTTCTGCCAGGGCCAGTCGAGACGAACGAAGACATGACATGATGATATAGCGGGAGAGATGTTTGGCAGAAACCAGCCTGCCTTCAAGGTAACGTTCCTCACTTACACCGATCTGCTGCAGACTTTGCGGCATTTCCAGGGGGCGGGTGAAATGGGTAACACCGGTAATTTGATCCGCAAGGGTTCTTATCTGGGTGGCAATCGCTCGATCAGAGGGCGGCTCTTTCAAAGGGTATATTTTAGCTTTATGTTTTGGAAACCGGCAGAGCTCTCCACGGTGATCCCGATAGGCCTCAGGTTCACGATCAATCAGGACATTTAACATCCGTTTGGTGCGACGCACGGTGAAACGGCGTATTTCAGCTCGCAACTGCTTCGCCTCAACTTCGGTGAAACTATGCTTAATGGTCTTTTTGCCGAGTAGCTTTTTGAACATATCCAGTGTTTCAGGTGCCAGATTGTCTGCCCCCAGCATATCTACAATTCGCAGAAGATCGAGTACGCTTTTATTGATCGGTGTGGCAGTAAAGAGGATGACGTGATCCGCCATATTTCTGAGTAGTTCACGGGTGCGATTGGATTTAATATTCAGGAAATTGTGCCCCTCATCCACGCACAGCACCTGTGCCCGGCGCAGTGCCTGAATCATCAACTCATGCTGATGGCTTTGAGTGAAACTCAGGATGCCATGTGAATAGATATCGATATCCGTAACACCGATGTTAGATTCATTCCGCCAGTTATTCATCACAGCAGGTGGGCAGATCATCAACGATTTACCGTAACGCATACGGCCTGAGCGTAATATCTCATCGCTAATGGCATTCACCAGATGCGTACCCATGCGGGTCTTGCCGGAACCCGTCGCATCCGCAATCAACACACTGTCCTGACGCGAGAGAATATAAAGTGCCTGCGCGACACCCTGTTTTTGTGAGGGCCAGAGCAGGCCTTCGTTATTCAAACCGGATTTGCGCAAATACCTTTCGGCCCATTCTCCCTCGAGCAGTTCGGCACAGGCACGAGCAAGCGCCTCCTGCCAACTTACCACTTTTAGTAGCTTATCGAGCAATTCCAGCAGTTCGGCATTGTAGTTCCTGCCGAGATCCCAGTAGTTCTCGGCTATCTGCTGTGTTTGTTTATAACGGACACTTTCCTTTGCTGCCAGAAAACGTGTATTCGCCTCCAGGTTGGTTTTGAAGCCGGACAGGGTGAAATTACTGGAGCCCAGTGTCGCGGCCTTATCGGCAATAAATATCTTGGCATGCAGGCGTTCATTGCCGCCTATGTAGCGTGTACTCAACCTGCCCGACTTCAGGCACTCTTTGCATAACACTACTTTGGCACTGAGCAGTAAGGAAACACCACGATTAAGCCAGAAGTTTTCGACCTCCTCAGGAAAAGTATGATCCTTAACACGCCAGCTTTCACGATGGGCCGTAAAGGGCTCATAGCCCAATATTATGCGTACCCTGTGTGATTCACTGGTGTCGGCGATGAAATCAATGATCTGATTTAATCCGGCATAACCGGTAACGATCAATGGCGACAAAGAATCTTTCAGGTCGCGCAAGACAATATCGTGGACATGGTATCTATCGAGATTCAGTGGGAAACGACCCGCTTCCGGCCAGCCCAGATCTGGCTTATCCCGAAGCTCGGAGTCCCCGGCGGCGAACAGGTCGTAGGTGAGTTGTTCTGGCCGGCGGCGTGGCATCAGTGCTATTGGAGCTGTTCGGTGATAACAGCTTCCTCTCCCAGCATGTCGATAACCTTTACGGCAATAATGGCATTGGGATTATCTGCTGCGGGCTGATCCGATGCATTGAATGCTTCTACCCACTGCGCCGGGTAGGCACGAACTTTGTTAAGTGGACGCTTGCCCACCCAACTAAGCATAGGTCGACCTTTGGCCTTGCTGATTTTTACTTCGTCTTTTTTACTCATCGCTTATGTCTACACAGTGACATTATGCCCAACAATATTTTTCCTGATAATGATGGTTGTTATGGGGTAGATACGCATCATGCTGGAGACGCCCCATCACTATGCCGGGGGCAATGCGTATGGAGCCAGCAAAATCCCGGATGCCGACAGCACTAAAATCCCCGTCTCTGATAAATAACTTGTAGGCATCTTTGGGTATTAAGGTATCGCTGGCAAATTGATCGGCTTCTGCTTCCTGCTGCTGTGTCTCGGGATCATGGCGACCATTTTCCAGAAAGGTGCACCGTTTCCCGTGCAGCAAAATATGGCCCAGTTCATGAAACAGGCTAAACCAGAAAATATCTGCCCAACAGCCCCGCAGGCTCATCATCAGTACAGCTTTATCCGGTTGCATCCAGAAGGTTGCGCCATGGGTATAGGTTTTTGGCAGGTGAGGCAACAGTACGAGCGCGATGCCTACATCGGCCAGACTCTGCTGCAATTGGGCCTGAAAATCGTCCGGCTGTTCGCAGGTCATGTTGCGAATAGCAGGCAATAATTCTTTGAGAGCTGCTTTATCAAATGGCCGGGTGTCGATGTCCGTGGCTTTTAGCACACCAGCACGCAACCAGGCAGCTAATGCCTCGTGAGACAGGCCATCACGGTCACTTTTGCGAAAGGCCGGCGCATAGGAATGCACCCGACTGAGGTTGTCCAATGAAGCGACGCCAAAAAAACGCCTTAATTCCCGCACTTTTTCCTGCGCCTTGCGCGTGCTGACGACCCAGCCCAGTTTTGCCATGTCTGCATAGGGGAAACGAGCGACATCACCCGCTTCCTCTTCGATCTTTTTCTGTGCTTCGTCTCTTGCCAGTGCCAGCTGATAACCCGTCTCCAGTCCAGTCCAGATATGCGCAGGCACATCCAGCACCTGTTCCAGCTGTAGCGCGGTATCGGGTGTAATAGCCTTGATGCCTTTAACAATCTCGCTAATTGCCTGTATTGGCCTACCCATGCGCCTGGCCAGCTCAGCCTGACTCAGACCCCGCTCTATCGTCGCCTCAAGCAGATACTCTCCGGGTGGAATGGCAAGATCGGAATATGTTTCAGTATTAGTCATCATAGTGCTTACTTACCTCCTCAATCATTATTACTTCAAGCTGGTTACCTGTCAGAGTAAAAATAAGACGGTAAAAACCAGTCAGCTTAATTGCATATTGCCCATGGCGGTTGCCTGTCAGGGCATGACACCACAAACCGGGCAAACGCATGATCTGCTCAAGATCCATTGCTTGCTGAATAACATTGATACGCTGGATATATTTTCTTGCAACCTGGGCCCCATATTTTCGGTTTGCCTGTCGATGTTGCTGGTAACAAATTTCCAGTTGTCGCGTCCTGAACTGGACTTCCAATATATTGTCCTTTTATACCGGTGAATATTAATAATTATAATTCACCCAAAGGGTGAATGCAATTTATACTGTAAAAATTTTACTCATGCCGAATTGATAAATTCCCTGGTTTTATCAAGTGCATCTGCCGCCAGCTGATCGCCAGAAAAGATAACTTCATATTGTAGTATTTCTGAAATAGCAGGATAGCCTTCACTTAGTGTAGTTTGTCTGTCGACATTCTATGGCATGTCCTGTGATAGCTTCGTGTAAGTGATTCATCAAAGTGCAATAACTAAATAATAGGTAACAAGGATATGAAACGAGTTCGCCTCAATGTATCAATGCACTGTCAATGGTGTCAAACTATGCTTTCATCAATACATGTAACACTCCAGGAAATTGAAAGTGCTAATCACTTTAGCAGGTAATAGTGAGCCAGGTTTTACAAATCAGCTATCAGAAGCACTCAATTTACGGCTCATTACAGTCAAAAACCATTTTGACGAGACTACCGGTCTACCTTCCGATGATCATACAATCACAAATATTATCGAGGATATAGGTATACAAATAAGCAGCTCTGAAGCCACGGGAGGGTTTATCCTCAGCAACTACCCGGGAAACGTCATCCAGGCACAATCGCTGGACATGGCCCTGGCCCGAATTGGCCAGCCTGTAAGCTGCGCCTTAATAATAATGGAATCAACAAAAAAACCACAAAACAGGGAAAACAGGGCGCTTATCAGATATTATCG
>BTQX01000125.1:0-5121 GCA_036986095.1 Gammaproteobacteria bacterium | reverse complement strand
TCCTGTTTACTGTAATTCAGTCTGGAAGTGAATTGTGTTGATGCAGGAATATTCATCAGGCGATTGAGGTTGTATAGCTGTTGATTTTTAGCCGCTTCCAGCGCGGCCAGCGCAGCAAGTTTTCTGTCCAGGCGTGCCTGACTCTGAAGCGTGTCCTTTTCTTCACTAATGCCCAGTTTTTTGTTTCGTAACACGTATTCATGCAGGCGGCGCAGCCGGTCAATACCGTCACGGGTGTTGGCCAGGTTTACCTCAATGGTGGCAAGACCAAAATAGAGTGCAGCGATCTGCCTGGCCAGCACATCTCTGAGTTCGTATTCATCTGCTTTGCTTGAGTCAATTCGCGCCCTGGCGGCATCCTGCAGCGACTGGTATTCAACATTACCAGCGCCTTTCTGCAGTGGTTTTCGATAGGACAGGTTGATTGCCGTGTCATTGGATGGGTTGGGTAGGCTTGGGATAAAGACAAACTCATTATCCGTGCGATTGTAAGAGGCATCCAGTGTGATGCTGTCCCCCGATTCAAGTTTTCGTGTTAGTGCGCCACGTGCAATCAGGACATCAGCAGGTGTGCCGAAGGCGGCAAGATCATGGGAATAACTGGTGCTGGCAACCGCATTCCAGCCTAGCGTGGCATATATCCGGTTTAGCTCCAGTGTGCTGCGCTGGATTTGTAACATCGCAGACTGTAAATTCGGGTAGACGGCAATGACCCTGGCCAGCACTGATTCGTAAGTTTTGCTCTCGATTTCTTTTGTCGTGTCCAGGGTAACAGGATTCTGTGCATTAGCGGGCAAATAAAAGGCGACAAGAAAAAACAGCAGGAGCCTGATATGAAAGCGATGCAAAGGTATACTAAGTCGGGTCACAATATTATTCTTGTCGGTAATGGGTACTCTAATGATTCATGAATATTCATCTTGAATCAATTAGAGGTATCCTGATGTCAGGAAAGAATTGAACAGGGATTATAGCTATATGTGCAGGCAAGTCGACAGCAACAAATTCTCCGCGTAGACTCGGCCATCGAAATGTTTGGATAAGTCTAAGTGAAAATCCTGATAGGAATCTTGTTGCTGGTGAACGCAGCCCTGTTAATGTGGGGGGTGGGGCAGCGCCAGTTCCTGAAAGACAGCTATAGCCCGGCTACGGAGTTCCACCCCGAGTTAATGGAGCTATTGCCGCCTGAAAAGCCCAGGGTACTTGCAAAAGTAACGATCAATTCTAAAGGCAAAGCAATTACCAGCAATAGTGAAGTCGATTCACCGGCAAATGGTGACAATGCGACGGTTCTACCGTTCCCTGTGCTTCCAGAGCAGGCAGAAGAAGAATCTGCCGAGACTGCTTTAAGCATCCTGGTAGCAGCAATACCCGGTCAGTGTATGCTGATTGGGCCCTACAAAACGGCAATAGCGCGCGGGCGCGGTGGCCGTAAACTCAATGATATGTCTATTCAATACTCAGACCGTCAGGACCCCCGGGGCCGTGTGCTTGGCTACCGGGTATTCCAGGGTCCCTTCGCTAGCAAAGAAGACGTATCCCGCGCCAGGTACCGTCTTAAAAAACAGGGCGTTAAAGATTTGTATCTGATGAACGAAGGTGAAAATAAACGATACATTTCTCTTGGTTATTTCTCCAGGGAAAACAGTGCCAACAGCTTTATGGATAACTTTTCAAAACAGCAAATAAAGACGACTAGGCGGGCAGAATACGGAACGAATTACTGGTTACTGGTCTCGGACCTCAAGTCAATCAGGAGGCTCATTAAAAAAAGCTCTATACCAATACAACGTGGCGCTACAAAAACCATTAAATCCTGCTCGGAAATAACCTGGTAGTTTGAACCTGAATCCGTAGGTTCATGACGGCGCATAGCACAAGCTCTTGATTCCACAGCGGTTCAAAAAATACCCGCTTAACCTACGGGTGAAGCTAAGATTTTTTGATTCCACTGTAAAATCAATATCTTGCACTCTGCATCCGCCCTGAACCTACGGATTCAGGTTGAGTTCAATCGATTGATCCCTTAGAATCGCGTTCCCATCGCCCGCATAGCTCAGCTGGCAGAGCAGCTGATTTGTAATCAGCAGGTCACCCGTTCGATCCGGGTTGCGGGCTCCAGTTTTTTTTCATATCAAACCCTGTATAAAAAATGATATAAGAAGCAGGTTCCAGGAGATTAAGTAATGGAAAAAACCCCTGCTGACGCTGTCGGGATGATCAAACAGCACTACGCCAGCCTGCCTGGCCGTCTGGCTGATACAAAAAAGCAACTGGGCCATGCTATGACGCTGGCAGAGAAAGTATTGTTTGCCCATTGGCAGGATGATGGCAACGGCTTGCCGGAAAGAGGCGTCAGCCCTGCACAATTTTGGCCTGATCGGGTTGCCATGCAGGATGCCACTGCACAGATGGCTATTCTTCAGTTTATGACAGCCGGCAAGGAGCAGGTAGCGGTACCGTCTACCGTGCATTGTGATCATCTGGTACGTGCGAAAGTCGGGGCTGAGAAAGACCTGGCCGTTGCCGAAAGCACGAACCTGGAAGTGTATGACTTTCTCGCCAGCGCAGCGGCTCGTTATGGTCTCGGTTTCTGGCAGCCGGGCTCAGGCATTATTCATCAGGTAGTTCTGGAAAACTATGCTTTCCCGGGGGGCATGATGATTGGCACGGATTCCCATACACCGAATGCCGGTGGCCTGGGTATGGTGGCCATCGGTGTCGGCGGGGCCGATGCCGTTGATGTGATGGCGGGCCTGCCCTGGCAAACCAAATGGCCGAAACTGATTGGTGTACATCTGACCGGCGAATTATCGGGCTGGACCAGTGGCAAGGATGTCATATTGAAACTTGCCGGTTTGCTGACAACGGCAGGCGGCACGGGCAAGATTGTAGAGTATTTTGGCTCAGGTACGGCGTCACTCAGTTGTACTGCCAAAGGCACTGTAACGAATATGGGTGCCGAGATCGGGGCAACCACTTCCATCTTTCCGTTTGACAGCCGCATGGCAGACTATCTTCGCGCGACAGACAGGGAAGAGATTGCTGCGGCGGCTGAGGCGGTGGCAGAACATCTGGTTGCCGATGCCGAGGTGCTGGCCAATCCCGAGAATTATTACGATGAGATCGTTGAAATCGATCTCAGTACACTAGAACCACACATCGTCGGTCCGCATAGCCCGGATATCGCACGTCCGGTTTCTCAAATGGCTCAAGATGTCGTCGAAAAGGGGTATCCGGATAAGCTGTCTGCCACGCTGATCGGCAGTTGTACCAATTCATCCTATGAAGATATCGGTCGCGCGGCATCGATTGCGCGACAGGCCGGCGCAGCAGGCCTGAAAGCAAAGATGCCATTCCTGGTTACCCCCGGCTCAGAGCAGGTACGTGAAACCATCGAGCGCGACGGCCTGCTTGCGGACCTTGAAGCGATCGGCGCAACCGTACTGGCCAACGCCTGTGGCCCCTGTATTGGTCAGTGGGAGCGTACTGATTCAGTCAAAGACGAAGCCAACTCAATAATGACCTCATACAACCGTAATTTCCGCGCACGCAACGATGGTAGTCCAACGACAAATTCGTTCATTGCAAGTCCTGAAGTAGTGACCGCTTATGCACTGGCAGGCAGTTTGTCTGCTGATCCAGTTCACAATGGATTAGTTTCTGATTCGGGTGAAAAAATCACGCTGCAGGCACCTTCAGCACCGGAGCTGCCGGCAAAAGGCTTTGAAGGCGCGGGCACCGGCTATCAACCTCCACCTGATTCCAGCGTGGGTATCGAGGTGAAGGTTGATTTTAATAGTGACCGCCTGGCACTGCTGGAGCCTTTCGAATCCGTCGACAAGGTGGCGGCGTATCGGGATCTGCCGGTATTGCTTAAAGCACAGGGGAAATGCACCACCGACCAGATTTCTCCTGCCGGTAAATGGCTGAAATACCGTGGCCATCTGGATAATATCAGTAATAATATGTTCAGCGGCGCAGATAACAGTTTTTCAGAAGCCCCGGGTACAGGATGTAATGTCTTTACCGGTGTTTGCGGCGATACGCTTTCTGCCATTGCGCGTGATTACAAAAGTAGAGGCCAGGGATGGGTATCCATTGGTGACAGCAACTACGGTGAAGGCAGTTCTCGTGAGCATGCGGCCATGTCGCCGCGCTATTTAGGGTGCCGTGTGGTGTTGGTGCGCAGCTTCGCCCGTATCCACGAAGCCAATCTGAAAAAGCAGGGCGTATTGCCGCTGACTTTTATCGACCCTGCTGATTATGACCACATCCTGATGGACGACCGTCTTTCATTTATGGAGTTGGATCAGCTTGAGCCGGGCAAACCGATAACAGTGAAAATCCAGCATTCTGATGGTACTGAAGAGGATTTTGTTGCCCAGCACTCGATGAATCAGGAGCAAATCATCTGGTTTAATGTAGGGTCGGCGTTGAATGCGATTCGAGGCGAGCAGGTGGCTACCGATTAAATGAATTGTAGGAGCGTCGCTCGGCGCGATTTTTTACAGGGTTGTTACACTCTGAATAAATCGCGCCGTGACGACGCTCCTACAATTTAATGTTTATCCTGAAAAACCTGCCCAATTCTCCATTTATAGTTGACATGAACGAGTAGTTCAAAGAAAATGCGCCGTTGACTATTTTCGGAGGGGTTCCCGAGTGGCCAAAGGGGGCAGACTGTAAATCTGCTGGCTCCGCCTTCGGAGGTTCGAATCCTCCCCCCTCCACCACTGGGTTTAACGGCTGTTTTAGTGTTGGTCGGGATTGATCAGGCGGGTGTTGTATAAAGGCTATTACCTCAGCCTTCCAAGCTGATGATGTGGGTTCGATTCCCATCACCCGCTCCATTATCAGAAGTAGTATCTGGTATGATAACAGATTGCCGAGTTTGTGAAGTGCTGGGTTTGGTTTTGGGCTCTGCGTTATTAGCCCATATAGCTCAGTTGGTAGAGCACTTCCTTGGTAAGGAAGAGGTCACCGGTTCAAATCCGGTTATGGGCTCCAGTTTGTTTGACTGGTTTCAAGGTTGGAATACTGATCCTGAAGCTTGAGTGAATTTAAGATTATCGTAACAAAAGAGGATTGAGGCGTGTCCAAGGAAAAATTTGAACGTAC
>BTQX01000124.1:0-5166 GCA_036986095.1 Gammaproteobacteria bacterium | reverse complement strand
TTCTTACTTCAAACAAAGCACTGCCAGATGAACAGCAGATGGAGACCTGGAGCCTGTTTTCAGTTACCCCGATAGGAATTGCATTGATAACCACAGGTATCATTTATTTTGTGCTAGCAGGCCGTTTCGTATTACCCGCAACAAGAGGTGAGAGCAATACCCGCGGCGCTGACCCGATGAGATATTTTCATGATGTTTATGGCGTAGATTATATGCTTAACGAACTGGTGGTTCCGGATACCAGTGAACTGGTTGGGAAGAAGCTGGATGATGTGGAGACAATTTACCGGGTGCGGGTAATCGCTAGCAAGCGTGCGGGTGAAGAACCGAGGGTCGGACCCGGGACACACGCACGTGATACCGAAATACGGAAAGGCATGGTGTTAGGCGTGATCGCGGATCCTCGTGACCTCGCGCACTTCGCTAAGAAGTACGACCTGAAAAAACGTAAAGGGCTGAGAAGTTTTTCTGAAGCACTGGCTGCTACAAAAGCCGGTATTGCCGAATTGGTCATTCCCCCAGGTTCCAGCCTGATCGGAAAAAGTGCCCGCGATATCTGGATGCGCAAGACCTATGGTCTGGCGACGATAGGAATTCATCGAAATGGTGAAACGATGCGAGAGGGAGACGATATAAGAAATTTACCGTTTCAGGCTGGCGACACGCTCGTGGTACATACATCCTGGGAGACACTGGCAAGGACAGAAAAGGATCGCAACTTTGTCGTCGTGACTACTGAATATCCACGTGAGGAATTGAGGCCGAACAAAGTGTTAGCTGCTGCAATTTCTTTTTCTATTGCGCTGGCTTTAATTCTGTTCACCGATATACGACTTTCCGTAGCACTGTTGACAGGCGCAATTGGTATGGTTCTTACGGGCGTATTAAATATCGAAGAGGCCTATGAGGCAGTGAGCTGGAAAACGGTTTTCCTGCTAGCTTCACTTATACCTCTGGGTATGGCTGTTGAGAATACCGGCACGGCAAAATGGATTGCAGATCAGGTTCTTTTGGTCGTCGGACATATGCCCATTTGGGTCATTCAGGCCTCAGTCGCGGTGCTGGCGACTTTTTTCACCCTGGTCATGTCGAATGTCGGGGCAACAGTTTTGCTGGTGCCTCTGGCTGTCAATATCGCTATAGGAGCCGGTGCCAGCCCGGCTGTGTTTGCTTTGACCGTAGCCCTTGCGACTTCAAATTCGTTCCTGCTCCCGACGCATCAGGTTAATGCCCTGATTATGGGGCCCGGCGGATATCGGGTAATGGATTTTATGAAAGCAGGCGGTGGTATGACTGTGCTGTTTCTTGTTGTGATGATGATTATGATGAGTTTGGTGTTTTGAGATTGCAGAAATGCACAGAAATGGGGTCAAGTCTTGCCTTTTGCCCATCGTGCCTGCTAGTATCCCCATATGGCAAGACCATTAAGAATAGAGTTTTCAGGTGCCCTGTATCATGTCACTTCCCGAGGAGATGGTCAGGAAGATATATACCTGGATGATAGTGATAGAAGAAATTACCTTGATGTATTAAAGGAAGTCTGTAAACGCTTTAACTGGGTCGTGCACGCTTATTGTTTAATGACGAATCACTACCATGTTTTAGTCGAAACACCCGATGGAAATTTAGCAAAAGGTATGCGCCAGTTGAATGGTGTTTATACTCAAAAGTTCAACCGCAATCATAAGCGGGCAGGGCATGTCTTTCAGGGAAGATATAAAGCCATACTTGTACAAAAAGACGCCTATCTATTAGAGTTGTCACGCTATATTGTATTAAATCCTGTAAGAGCACGTATGGTACGAGCAGCAAAAGACTGGCCCTGGAGCAGTTACAGAGCTACAGCAGGGTTCACAAAAGTAGATGAATGGTTAACCGTTGACTGGGTATTACGCCTCTTTTCCAGGAAAAAGGTAGATGCAATCAAGCAGTACAGATTATTCGTATCTGGAGGTCGAAATCAACCGGACCCATGGGATAAATTACAAAACCAGATATATCTCGGAAACGATGCATTTGTTGATGAAATGCAGTGTAAGATATCACCAACTCAAAGTCTAGATGACATACCATCATCACAAAGGCGACGGGTGGCTAAATCACTAACGTATTATGAGGAAAAATACGGTGATAGAGATATAGCAATACTAAATGCATATAAAGGTGGTTCCTATAGTATGAAAGAGATTGGGGAATACTTTGGGCTACATTATTCTCGGGTGAGCAGGATTATTAAGGCAAAAGACAAGACCTGACCCCGTGATCCGATCATTGCCGTCTACGGTGTACTCAATGACTCCCCGGCCACCGTTATTGGCGCCATGATTGTTGCTCCTTTAATGACACCGATCATGGCCACTTCTGCAGCTTTAGTCATGGGTTCGATGTCTCGAAGTATCAGCTCGTTGCTGCTGGTCGGGGCTGGCGTAGCCCTGGTTGTCGGGGTCTCCTGGCTAATAGGACTTTCGTACGGTGTTGTGATCTCTTTTGAGCAGAACAGCCAGATCTTTGGCCGCATTACCCCACGAACTACAGACCTTGCCATTGCCCTGGCATCTGGGGCGGCTGGTGCTTTTGCATTTAGCCGGGATGATATCACCGACTCACTGCCTGGTGTCGCCATTGCTATTTCTCTGGTGCCACCGCTGTGCGTGGCGGGTATCAGCCTGTCGGAGAGTCAGTGGAATGCTGCCTCGGGAGCAATGCTTCTTTTCATGACCAACTTCCTGGCGATTTTACTGGCAGGCGGTGGCGTCCTGGCCATTCTGGGCCTGGGCAGGGCCGCTACGCAAATATTGACTGGCTTAGCTCGCCGCAGAGCCTTTTTTGCTATTGGTATCGGCATTATACTGGTGACAATTCCTCTCACTCTAACCAGCCTGAGGGTTGCCAGAGATGCATGGATTAAGTCATATACATCGCAGGTGATGAGTGACTGGCTGGAGGGATCGGATTATCGACTGACCACTGTAAAAATCAAAGAAGATGGAATCTCCATAATCATTGCAGGCGAAGGCAGCTATCCCCCTGTTGCCGACCTGCAATCCCGCATTCGGGAAAATGTAAACATGACTATCCCGGTAGAACTCAGGATAGTGCCCCTCGAAATTAAATATATTGAGTTGTTAGACACTAAGTAAGGCGATAGGATGCACCCGGTTCAGCCGGAAGCGCGCAGAGTAGCCGTAGGCCATATCAACACATAGGGTGTCCTTGATATTCATTTGGTGTGTTACTTTAGACAAGTAAAGAAAAGTCACTCGCCCATGAAGGGCGAAACTCTCAGATACGAGCCAGTACAAGAACAAAAAAGAAAATAAGCTAGCCAATAAAGGATGAAACTCTCAGCCGTGCGCCAGCACAATAAATAAAAATGAAAATACCAAATTTCACCCCTTGAAAATTAAAAACCCATACACATATATGAAACAGATCAACTGCACATGCCTTTGAAATAGTGTGTAGTATTAACTAGCTAAATGCTAAATTTTAATAGATAAACGGAGGTGTGATATGAAAACTATCGTACAGCAACCTGGTCGTGAAATCGGTTGGGGCCTTTTTAATAATAACCTGGATGATGTGTTTGAAGGCTTCTTCAGACCGTACTCAGCAATTCCGGGTGATGTAACAGGTGGCAGTCTGGTTCCGGCCATTGATCTGCATGAAAATGACAATAACTATACGGTCAGAGCAGAGATACCCGGCGTAAAGAAAGAAGATATCGATGTCACTGTGAATGACGGAGTGCTGACTATTAATGCTGAGACCCGATATGAAAATGAAGAGAAGGAAGATGATGGTCGTGTACTTCGACAGGAACGCCGTTATGGTAAATATGTCAGGAGTATTCGACTTGGCAAAGATGTAGATGAAAGCCATGTCAAGGCAAATTACAAGGATGGTGTTCTTGAACTCGAGCTTCCAAAAGTTGAAGAAGTTAAACCGAAGAAGATCTCTATCGATGTGAATTAGAAAGCAATCGTAAAGTCTTTTCCCCTTTTAGCTGCCGCATGACAGCTATTTTTTTGTCTGCATTCCGCGTAACAAGGCTATGCAATTCGTCAGCAAGTCGCATACAATCTAAAACTGGAATTCGGATCAGGAAAGCAAATGACCACGTCTAACATATCAGCGCAGCAAAGGGCCGGCATACTTGCTGAAGCATTGCCGTATCTAAAGCGTTTTCGGAAGAAGACTATCGTCGTCAAGTACGGCGGTAATGCTATGGTGGATGAAAGTCTGAAAGAAGGCTTTGCACGTGACATAGTATTGATGAAGACGGTGGGCATCAACCCGGTTATCGTGCATGGTGGTGGACCGCAGATTAATCAACTGCTGGATAAGATCGGTAAGGAAAGCCAGTTTGTTAAAGGCATGAGGGTAACTGACCGTGAGACCATGGATGTGGTTGAGATGGTGCTTGGTGGTCTGGTCAACAAGGAGATCGTTACCCTGCTGAATCGTCATGGCGGTAAGGCAGTGGGTCTGTCCGGCAAAGACGGCGGCCTGTTACGTGCCCGCAAGATGGTGCTTGAAAGCGACGATGACCCTGCACTCAGCGCGCCGGAAATTATCGACATTGGTCATGTTGGTGAAGTGGAAAGCGTTGATCCGGAAATTGTAAAGCTGCTGGAGTCAGGTGAGTTTATTCCCGTTATTGCACCTATCGGTGTAGATAATGAAGGCCAGACCTACAACATCAATGCTGATATCGTGGCCGGTACTATTGCGCGTACTTTGATGGCAGAAAAGCTGATACTCATGACAAACACTGCCGGTGTGTTAGATGAAAGCGGCGAGGTAATGACGGGTTTGAGTGCCTCTGAAGTTGATCAACTGGTGAAATCCGGTGCCATCCACAGCGGTATGTTGCCCAAGGTTGCCTGTGCGCTGGATGCAGTAAAGTCAGGTGTAAAGACTGCACATATTATTGATGGCAGGGTGAAGCATGCCTTGTTATTGGAAGTATTTTCTGATGAAGGTGTGGGGACGCTAATCACCGGTTAAACTTCATACACCCGGCAATCTCATCCGAATACCCAAACAGCTCGATATCTTTTGTATATCGCCTGGCAGCAATTGCAGCCAGTTCAGGTGTATAGGCTTCACGATAATCGACATGCTGCGAACGATTCTGGTGAGGCAATTCCGGTAGTCCATATT
>BTQX01000123.1:0-5214 GCA_036986095.1 Gammaproteobacteria bacterium | reverse complement strand
GAGGATGAGCTGGAGGAAGGCGTCCGGGCTCTACTCAATCTGGGCCACACTTTTGGCCATGCAATAGAGGCAGGTATGGGCTATGGCAACTGGTTGCATGGAGAGGCTGTCGCCACCGGGATGTTGATGGCGGCAGACTTGTCGCATCGTTCAGGCTGGATCAGCAGAACGGATGTGACACGGATTGCAGAACTGCTTATGCGTGCTGGATTACCTGTAACTCCTCCGGCAGAACTTGATGTTGAGCGATATCTGAAGCTGATGATGGTGGATAAAAAGGTTCATCAGGGGTGCATTCGTCTGGTGTTACTAGAAGACATTGGCAGGGCCTTTGTCAGTGATGACTATGACACTGAGCTGTTAAAAGAAACACTGGCAAGCCGTTCACTTTTCTGAGGGACTGATTTCATGCAGAAGCTGGCGCCCTATAGTGCAAATTCTGAACATAGCAGAGGCCGGCAGTACGCAGAGGATTCTCCCTCGTACCGGTCTGAATATCAGCGTGATCGTGATCGTATTGTTCACTCAGTAGCATTCCGGCGCCTGGAATACAAAACCCAGGTCTTCGTTAATCATGAAGGCGATTTGTTTCGCACCCGCCTGACACATTCCATTGAAGTCGCCCAGATCGCAAGATCAATAGCGCGTGAACTGGATTTAAACGAGGATCTGACAGAAGCCATTTCTCTGGCACACGACCTCGGCCATACCCCTTTTGGGCACAGTGGGCAGGATACATTAAATGCCTGCATGAAGGATTACGGTGGCTTTGAGCATAATTTACAGTCGTTACGTGTTGTTGATGTACTGGAGCAACGATATGCCGAGTTCCCGGGTGTTAACCTTACTTTTGAGACCCGTGAAGGCATACTCAAGCATTGTTCAAAAAAAAATGCCGCCGAACTTGGTGATGTGGGACAGCGTTTTATATATAAAAAGCAGCCGGGGCTGGAAGCACAGCTTGCCAATCTTGCAGACAGCATTGCCTATAATAATCATGATGTAGATGACGGCCTGCGTGGTGGCCTGATTACCGTTGAGCAACTGCGCGATAGTCGATTATTTGCCATACAGTGCGAGACGGTTAGCAAAATGTATCCGCAACTGGATGATCGTCGAATAATCAATGAAACGGTGCGACGCATGATCAATTACCTGGTTGTCGATCTGATTGAAACCTCCAGGGCCCGTTTGCACGACTCGGGTGTCAGCAGTATTGATGATGTAAGAAATTATCCAGAACCGATATTGATGCACAGTGATTCCGTGGCAAAAGAGTCACTGGAATTGAAGCAGTTTCTTCGTCGAAATCTATATGAGCATTATCGAGTACTACGTATGAGTAAAAAGGCTGGGCGTGTGATCAACAAAATGTTTCAGGCATTTATGGAAGACTATCGGATATTGCCAACCCAATATCATGAACTTTCGGCAGAGCTGCCTGAGAATTCAGAAAGCGGGCGGGCCAGGATCGTTGCTGACTATATCGCCGGTATGACAGATCGTTTTGCCATCAATGAATATCGCCGCCTGTTTGAACCTGGCGAATTGACATAATAAAAATATGAATGCGACACACTATGATGTCATCGTAATCGGCAGTGGCCCGGGTGGCGAAGGTGCCGCGATGAAGCTGGCCAAAAGTGGCTGCCGGGTTGCACTGATTGAAAGAGATGACAGAACGGGTGGCAGCAGTACCCATCGTGGCACCATCCCCAGCAAGGTATTGCGTCACGCTATACAGATGCTGGCAGACTACCGCAAAAACCCATTATTCAAAGGCGTTACTGAACACATCAGGCCTGACTATACTGCCTTGCTGCAGAATGTGGAAAGGGTCATCGAACAACAGGTGCTGCAGCTTAACCGTTACTGTGAGCGAAATCATATAAGGGTGTATCATGGGCATGCGAGTTTTGTTGATGCGCATCGGGTTAAGCTAAATAGAAATACGCAGGATGAAGAAATGCTGACGGCTGACGCTATCGTTATCGCTACCGGTTCGCGTCCCTATCATCCGCAGGATATTGATTTTGACCATCCACGTATTCATGACAGCACCAGTATATTGCAGCTGGTGCATACGCCGTATTCTCTAAGCATCTATGGTGCCGGTGTCATCGGCTGTGAATATGCTTCTATCTTCTGTAACCTCGATGTAAAGGTGAACCTGGTCAACACACGGGACAGGCTTTTGTCATTTCTTGATGACGAAATTACCGATGCCCTGAGCTATCATTTGCGTGATCAGGGTACGGTAATTCGACATAATGAGGAATGTGTGCGGGTAGAGGCACTGGATGATGCTGTTATTCTGCATTGTCGTTCAGGAAAAAAAATCAAAACGGATATGCTGTTATGGGCAAACGGGCGTACGGGTAACAGTGATAAGATGGGACTGAAAAGTCTTGGCCTGGAGATTGATAGCCGCGGCTGTATTGATGTCGATGAAAATTATCAGACTAAAATTGCGCATATTTATGCCATCGGTGATGTGATTGGTGCGCCCGGTCTTGCCAGTGCCAGTTATGACCAGGGGCGATATGCTGCTGCGAGGATTGTTGATCCACAGGTATACTGGCAGCTGGACAGAGAATTTCCAACTGGTATCTACACCAGCCCGGAGATCAGCTCGTTGGGAAAAACAGAGCGTGAATTAACGGGTGAGAATATCCCCTACGAAGTAGGTCAGGCGAATTTCTGTTCTATTGCGAGAGCACAGATAGCCGGACATACGGTCGGTATGCTAAAGCTGCTATTCCACCGGGAAACACTGGAACTGCTTGGTATACATTGTTTTGGCGAGAGCGCATCAGAAATAATACATATCGGTCAGGCAGTTATGAAACGTCGAGGTAAAGCTAATACCATCCGTTATTTTACCGAGACAACCTTTAACTACCCGACCATGGCAGAGGCCTATCGTGTTGCTGCCCTGAATGGTTTGAATAGAAACTTCTGAGAAAAAAGGGAGATGAAATATGAGCGGTGAGTGGATATTTACTGGAATAATCGTGGCGGTTCTGCTTTATGGCATGGTGCTCTATAACAAACTGGTTGGCTTGCGCAATGGTGTAAAAAATGGTTTTGCGCAGATCGATGTACAATTAACACGTCGCTATGATCTGATTCCAGCCTTGATCGAATCTGTTAAGGGCTACATGAAACACGAGCGTGAAACACTGGAAGCTGTTGTTAAGGCAAGAAATGCTGCAGTCAGTGGCTTGCAGGCAGCAGCAGCGGACCCGGTAAATGCAGCGGCTATTGCGGAATTATCGGGCGCAGACAATGCATTGAGTGGAGTGCTGGGTCGTCTGTTCGCCCTGTCTGAGTCCTATCCGGATCTCAAGGCCAGCGAGAATATGCGGGATTTTCAGGAACAGCTGGCGACCACTGAAAACAAGGTGTCCTTTGCCCGACAGGCCTTCAATGATGCCGTGATGTCTTATAATAATGCTATTGAAATGATGCCCAGTTCAATCATAGCCGGCTGGTTCAAGTTTATGCCGAGTGCCTTCCTTGAAATCGAGTCAGAAACGAAACGTGAAATGCCGGAAGTTAAATTTTAGCACCTGCTGTTTTATCGCCTAAATGAACTTTTTTCAGCAACAGGAGCAGGCACGAGCAAAGACCCGTAGATTGATTATTGTCTACATTCTGGCTGTGGCGGTAATCGTCGTTTCACTGGATGCAGTATTCCTGCTGGTCAAGTTTTTCACCGTAAGTGAAAGCCCACAATTGCTGACCGAATCCGTCAACATAAAAGCGTTGATAGAAGCAGAGTCAAATTCCCTGCTGTTGTTTTCACTGGGTATCGTCGCCTTCATCGGTCTTGCCAGCCTGTACCGGATGATGAGTTTACGAGGCGGAGGCGGTAAGGTTGCTTCAGCGCTTGGGGGGTCGCGCGTAGATGGTAACCATTCGGATCGGAAGGTTAGAAGGCTGGTTAATATAGTAGAAGAAATGGCTATCGCTTCAGGTCTGCCTGTGCCACAGGTGTATGTCCTGGAGCAGGAGTCAGGTATCAATGCCTTCGCTGCCGGTCACCAGCCGGAGGATGCGGCGGTAGCGGTGACACGTGGCGCACTGGAAATCTTCAACCGTGACGAATTACAGGGTGTGCTCGGGCATGAATTTAGTCATATCCTGAATGGCGATATGCGAATGAACATACGTCTACTCGGGCCTTTGTTCGGCATTACGTTGATTGGCGCGATGGGCGGTATACTGCTTCGTAGCACAGCCTACAGAAGAGTCCGTTCCAGCCGAGAATCATCCGGTGGTGTAATGGTTGTACTCCTGCTTGGGGTCAGTCTGATCGTCATCGGTTATATTGGGCTACTGACAGGTAGAATGATCAAGGCGGCCATCTCACGACAACGGGAATATCTTGCCGATGCCTCCGCGGTACAGTTCACCCGTGATAATAACGGTATAGGGGGTGCGCTGAAAAAAATTGCAGCCTGGGCACATGGTTCAACACTGACTGATGCAGGGGTAGAAGAAGTCAGCCATATGCTTTTTGCGAATGGCCTGAGGAAGCAATTCAGCAGCTTGTTCGCCACCCACCCACCGATACAGGATCGTATACAGCGCATAGGGATGCGTTTCAGTAATCAGGACATGGCTAAACTTGCTGCTGAAATGCAAAACATAGATGTTAGTACAGACACTCAGGCACCTGCAGAGGCACCTACTGCAGAGGCACAGGCCGGGTTCGCTGCCGAAGCCGTTTCCGGCTTTGCGGATAGTGTTGCCACAGGCTTTGATGGGGAATCTCTGCAATCGGCACAAACTGTGATCAAGCAGGTGCCGGACAGAATACGGAGTGAGGTGGAATCAATCAATACAGTGCGTGAGGTGGTGCTTGCCCTGCTGCTGAGTGAAGACCATGACGTAAAAGAGCGACAGATGGAGGTAATTCGTGCTGCAGGCTCAGCTCTCGACTGGCAGCGCATCATTGCAGTCAGGCAGCTGCTGGATGGTTTATCAGAAGAGTTGAGACTGCCTATACTGGATCTGGGTTTTCCGGCAGTCCGCCAGCTGACATGGCAACAGCGAATTGATTTTTCTACGCTGGTAGAAAAATTGATTCCACTTGACGGCAAAGTCAGTAGTTTTGAGTATATGCTGTCACGATTACTGCTGCAGATGCTGGAAGAAAATCACCGACCGGCCCCCCGCAGCGGCACAAAAAAGATCAAGCTTGTTCGT
>BTQX01000122.1:0-5263 GCA_036986095.1 Gammaproteobacteria bacterium | reverse complement strand
GCCGTGCGCCAGCACAAAAACCAAACCCCACCCTATTCATCACCATCATCCCATACCGGTTTAACAGTGTTCCAGAGCTTACAGCCCGGGCATTGCCAGTGCATGGCGGTACCGCGAAACCCACAATGCTCGCACAAATAGTTCTTTCGTGACTTGAGAACACGCTCTATTATTGCCTCTAAGGTTTCAAGATCAGACTTCGACTGACCATCGGCCTGCACGGCTGAAAGGTGAATCATACGGGACAGGCCATGCATGGAGGGTTGCTGGCGCAGTTCTTCAATGACAAATTCACGGGCCGCCGACGAGCCCTCACTTGCTTCGATCTCTTCCGCCAATTTTAACATGACCGGGATTGCACGATCTTTTTCCAACGCTTCTTTCAATAGCTCCAGCCAGCCATCCTGATTGCCGGTTTCCTTAAAACACTCGGACAGCTGCCCCAGCACTTCAGGCAAATATCTCCGATCCTGGCTTTCTATCTTTTTCCAGTAGCGAATAGCTTTTTTACAGTCGCCTGCGTTCCGCGCGATCTGGCCACGCAGGATATTCGCCCTTACTGAGTCAGGATCCTTTGATAAGGCTTTCTTCAGTAAGGCTGTAGCCTGGTCGGGGTTGTTCCTGCCGATTTCGTCTTCTGCCTCTTCACAGAGAAAATGGGCAATCATCTCATCGGCCGATTCACCGCTGGCCCTGGCATAACGTTTTGCTGTAGCAATCGCCAGATCCCATTCTTTTTCCTGCTGATAAACATAAAGCAACTGCCGCAAGGCAGCCTCAGGGTCTTTCTCGATTTCGGCATATTCAAGTAGCAGGTTCTCGGCCCTGTCCAGCAAACCTGCCTTCAGGTAATCCTGAGCCAGTTCATACAGTGCCTGACTGCGCTGATGGCGATCCAGTTTCGGTCTTGCAATCAGATTCTGGTGAATCCTTGTTGCGCGCTCAATCTCACCTCTGCGACGAAACAGGTTGCCTAGCATCAAGTGCGTTTCGACAGTTTCTGTATCGACTTCCAGCACCTTGATGAAAACCTCAATAGCCTTATCCGGCTGCTCGTTTAGCAGGAGATTTAGACCCTTGAAGTAATCTGAAGGGATATCACCGGTACCCTTGCGGTTTTTTGATCGCTGGTCCATACCAGCGGCAACCCAGCCAGAAATTACGGCAAGAGGCAGCAGGAATAACAACCAGGCAACATCAAGCACTTCAGATTGAGTCCCTGGTAGGCAAGGGACTTTGTTGCTGAAGCTCTTTGCTCAGCTTCCGAATTTCTTTTTTTGCCCGCTGTAATTCCCGATACTTACGCAACTGCGGCATTAAGGTCGTCAGCATGCCGATCAGCATACCCAGCAGTAAAGTCACTAGCAGGACCACAACCAGCGGCGCTGATATGGCTATATCCAGGTAGTAATTGAGCTCAACCAGCTGCGGGTTTTTGAGGGAAAATGTGAGTCCAAAAGCCACAATAACTATGAACAGCAGTAAATAAAAAAACAGCTTCATGATGTCTTCCTTGCAGAATGCACAATACGCATTCTACCTGTACGAGGGGGAAATGGCATTAAAAAACCCGCCGTACTGCAAGTGGCGGGGTTTGTGTGGTTTGTGTCAATCAACAAAATCAGGGTATATCAACACGCTGACGTAGCTCTTTGCCAGGCTTAAAGTGCGGCACATGCTTATCCGGCACAGTCACAGAATTACCCGTTTTAGGGTTGCGCCCTACACGCGCTCGACGATGATGCAAAGTAAAACTGCCAAAACCTCTCACTTCGATTCTTTCTCCGCTGGATAGTGCGCTGGTTAGACATTCAAGAATTACTTTAACTGCCAGTTCAACATCACGATAGCCAAGCTGATTTTGGTCAGCCGAGAGTAAATCAATAAGTTCTGATTTTGTCATCGTCGTTACCCGCCCCCTGGTGTTGTTTATTTTTTTGACAACTGCTCTTTTAGCTTATCACCAAGTGAGGTCATACCGCCAGCTGGTTTTGTTGAGTATTCGCGTACCGCCTCGCTTTCTGCCTCTGCTTCAAGTGCCTTGATGGAAAGAGAAATCCTGCGGCTCTTGCGATCTATGCTGGTGATTTTAGTTTCGATAGTATCACCTTCATTGAACACACTGCGCGCATCTTCAACCCGTTCCTGTGAAATCTCGGAAACACGCAGATAACCGGTAACCAGATCAACCAGTTTAATGACTGCTCCCTTGGTATCAACGCTTTCTACGGTACCCTTAACAGCAGCGCCCTTCCCGTGCTTTGAAACAAAGCTGGTGAAAGGATCACCCTCAACCTGTTTCAGTCCCAGAGAAATACGCTCACGTTCCGCATCAATAGCAAGAATGACGGTTTCTACTTCATCACCCTTCTTGAAATCCATCACGACTTCCTCACCAGTGTGCTCCCATGACAGGTCGCTGAGATGAATCAGACCGTCGATTGCGCCATCCAGTCCAACGAAAATACCAAAGTCGGTAATGGACTTGATACTGCCCGTTACCTTGTCATTTTTGTTGTGAGTGGCGGCAAAAGCCTCCCATGGATTGGTTGAACATTGCTTCATGCCGAGAGAAATACGACGTCGTTCTGCATCAATGTCCAAAACCATAACTTCAACTTCATCGCCTACCTGAACAACCTTTGAAGGATGAATATTCTTGTTGGTCCAGTCCATTTCAGAAACGTGAACCAGGCCTTCTACACCATCTTCAATTTCTACAAATGCACCGTAATCGGTAACGTTTGTGACCTTGCCGATGATGCGTGTATCACGAGGATAACGACGCGGCAGATCGCCCCATGGATCTTCTTCTGTCTGTTTAAGGCCAAGTGAAACACGGTTACGTTCCTTATCAAACTTTAGCACGCGTGCTTCAATTTCATCACCAACGTTGAGTACTTCTGAAGGATGTTTGACACGCTTCCAGGAGATGTCCGTGATATGCAGCAGGCCATCGATACCGCCGAGATTGACGAATGCACCGTAATCGGTCAGGTTCTTGATAACACCCTTGACCAGTTGACCTTCTTCCATGTTTTCCAGTAGTGCATCACGTTCTGCAGTCAGCTCTTTCTCAACCACGGCACGACGGGAAACAACAACATTATTACGCGGACGATCGATCTTGATGATCTTGAATTCCAGATCTTTACCTTCGAGGTAGGTAGCATCCTTAACCGGACGCACGTCAACTAACGAACCTGGCAGGAAGGCTCGGATAGTGCCTAGACCAACTGTAAAGCCACCTTTTACCTTACCGGTGATACGGCCGATGACAATGGCATCTTTCTCGTGGTCTTGCTCAAGGTCTTCCCATGCGCGCGCACGGATAGCCTTTTCACGGGACAGGCGGGTTGAGCCTGTGCCGTCTTCAATTGATTCAATAGCAACTTCTACATCGTCGCCTATTTTTACTGTCAGTACGCCATCGGCATCCCTGAATTCACCCGCAGGGATTTCACCCTCGGTCTTCAGGCCGGCATTGACGATTACATAATCATCATTGACATCAACGACCTGTCCGATCGTTACTTCTCCGGAACGCATCTCCGCCTTTGACAGGCTCTGTTCCAGCAATTCAGCAAATGTTTCACTCATGGTTCATATACAACTCGGTTTGATTGCATCGGGTACGGCCCACAGAGTATTAGTAGGCATTGGTTAATGTTATCCGCTGACCAGCAACGCCCAGCAGGCGAAAATACTAATCGTTACAGACTCTGGTACCCGACTTGCTGCCTGACATGCCCGATCACCTGTTCCAGGCTCATTTCGGACGTATCCAGCACAATCGCGTCTGCTGCGGGAATCAAAGGTGAATTCGTGCGTCCTGCATCACGTGCGTCGCGCTCAGAAATCACCGTAAAAAGACGCGGGATGCTATCATTTATTCCTTTATCCTTCAACTGCTTATATCGTCGTTCTGCCCTTATTTGGGCGGAAGCGGTAAGAAAAAACTTGTGTGCGGCTTCCGGAAAGACCACCGTTCCCATATCCCGGCCATCGGCAACCAGCCCGGGTGGCTGGCGAAAATCACGCTGACGCTGCAACAGAGCCGTACGGATATCGCCATCAGCAGCCAGCTTTGAAGCCATCGCACCGCATTCCTCAGTACGAATCGAAGATGAAATATCTGTCCCGGCAAGCAGCACATCCGCACCGCCATCAGCGGCAGGCTTAAAAGCAAGCTTTAGCTCCAGCGCCAACGAAACAATCTTTTCCTTATCCTTACTCAATTCGAGATCTGCCAGCTCGGCTGCATAGGCCAATGCCCGATAAATCGAACCGGAATCAAGATAATGCCAGCCCAGACTCGTCGCCAGCTGCTGACTGACCGTTCCCTTGCCAGAGCCACTGGGGCCATCGATTGCAATTACAGGGATGTCAGTCATTCACGAATGACTGTGATGTCCAGACCACAACTTGCAGCTAGAGAATGAAAATCAGGAAAAGATGTGGCAACGTTGTCGCAATCATCAATATAAATTTCCGTGTTGCTCATCAGTCCTGCCATAGTAAAGGCCATGGTAATGCGATGGTCGCCATGGCTGTCTACCGTACCACCCTGAATCTGACCACCCTGCACGTGCATACCATCTGCTGTTTCGGTGATATCGAGCCCTATATTGGTCAGGCCCCTGGCCATCGCCGCAATACGGTCAGATTCCTTCACCCTGAGTTCTGCTGCCCCGCTAAGAATGGTTTCACCACTGGCCACAGCAGCGGCAATAAGAATGGCTGGAAACTCATCGATGGCAAGCGGTACATGCTCTTCATCAATATGAATGCCATGCAGGGGTGCGGACTGAATCACCAGGTCTGCCACCGGTTCACCGCCTGTAGTTCGCTCATTTTTTAGTTCGATGTCCGCCCCCATCTGCTTGAGTATAAGGAGAATCCCTGTTCGTGTTGGATTGATACCAACGTTCTTAATCTCGACCCGTGAGCCCGGTGCTATGGATGCACCGACAATGAAAAAGGCAGCAGAAGAAATATCTCCCGGCACCACCATATCGGTCGCTGTCAGGCGAAAACCCGGTTCCAGACAAACCCTGGAACCGTCACTGGTAACGGGATAACCATAGCCTCGCAACATACGCTCAGTGTGGTCTCTGGTTGGGGCAGGTTCAGTCACACAGGTCCTGCCTTCCGCATATAGACCGGCAAGTAACAGGCAGGATTTTACCTGTGCGCTGGCCATTGGCATCTGATAATCGATGCCACGCAAGCCGTTAGCAGGCCTAATCTGCAAAGGTGGGGT
>BTQX01000121.1:0-5361 GCA_036986095.1 Gammaproteobacteria bacterium | reverse complement strand
TGGCGTCCCCAAGGGAACGCCACCTTATCCCCCAGATACATGCTACCTCTCAAATATTAAATATTTGATTGATAATCAATAGGTTACATTTTAACAATGATAAAAAATGAAAGCTTAGCAAACTTTAAAGTCTATATTTATTCCTCTACTTTCACCCTTGAACCATAACAAACTAAAGCTGAGAGTCATCTGGAATAATAGTAAGCAGATCTGCTTCTGCTCGTTGACCTTTAGACGTCATCGGCTCTTTATCTAATTCCGATATGACCACACCGTTATCTGTAGTGATCCACTCAATTGAATTATCATTTTTCAAAATAACCTGCCAGCTATTTCCAGCAGCCATATCATTCTCGATGCTTTCAGCCACTACCCTGGCCAGAGCTGTACTCTCGACCAGCAAACCCATCTCAGTGTTCAGGTTGACTGAGCGGGGGTCTACATTAAATGAACCGACAAATGTGTACTTGCGGTCAAATACAACTGTTTTAGCATGTAGACCAAATAAAGTTTTGTGCTGTGTTAACTGCGCCTCGGTAAAAACGGCACGTTCAGATTTTGCATCCGGACGCATCTCGTAGAGTTCAGCACCCGTATTAAGCAGTTTTTTACGCTGCTTGCGGTAACCGACAAAGACAGATAAATGATTATTTGAGGCCATCGAGTTAGTTGCCAGCTTGACCTTTACTCCCCTCTCTTTAGCGCCGGTGAGGGCCTTAAAGCCACTATCGAGTAATACCAGATAGGCACTTTGAATGAGTATTTCTTCACTCGATTCTTCAGCAAGGCGACCGATTATGACACCAGTATGATCTAGCTCCGCGTGAGTTTGTGGTTTACCATTTAGCTCTGGTACGGTGTCGACTAGCAGGCTTGCCTTACCCCATAAGAGTTTATCCTTAAGTTCTGCCATCTCAGCATTAATTTTCTTTGGCTCATCATAGAAACCCGGCGGGTAGCTCGAAGTGAGGCCTGCTATCTTATTTAACGACTCTCTCATTACCTCGAATTGTTGCTGCGTAGGCACAGGGGTAACCACCTGCTCTATCGGCACTGTCCAGTCACTATTCCAGTACATATCAAATGCATCACCAGTGGTATTCACTACTGGCCCCAGGGCTAACAGATCACGACTGCGGTTTACAAAGGCTCCCGGGTATTCAAAATACTCATTGCCTATATTGCGCCCACCCACTACAGCAACACTACCATCAACCACATACAGCTTATTGTGCATACGACGGTTGAGCACCCTCATATCCGCTACATAATCGATCCAACGCACCACCATCGACTTATGCTTCGGGCCAAATGGTTTGTATAACCGCAACTCAACATTCGGATGAGCACCAAACAAAGCAAGATAGCCAGGATCTGAATCAGTCATTGAATCGTCGATCATCACACGCACCCGCACACCGCGGTCAGCCGCAGCAAGCAGTCGATGTATCATGACCTTTCCAGCCTCATCGTTCTTCCACAGAAAATACTGCGCATCAATGCTTTTTTCAGCAGCATCAGCAAGAATCAACCTCCATGAAAGCGCATCCCTGCCCCTATCCATTAACAGAAACCCTGATTTACCACCTTGGCCGGAAGCAAATTCATCTACGGTCTTACCGAGATAGCTTGTTTCAGATTTGCCAAATGCACTGGATGCTGTTTTATCCGTTGTGTGCGACGCAACAGAGCTACATCCGGCGGCCATACTAATGAATATAGTCAGCAATAACCCTGATGATAAATGGCTTAAAAATTGTCTCATTATCATTACTCTAAAATTGTTAAAGCATCGAGTCTATCGGCAACACTCGCATCAGGTTTACGCTCAATCTTTTCCAGAAGCTGGTGTAAGGTTCGGTATCAAAAACAACTTTCTTGCCGTCCTCTCCTATTCCTGTCCATCTCAAAGAATCATCGATCAGCTCCACTCTGAATGCGACCTTATCAACGAACTTGTCAAAATGCTCTGATGAAAGGGCGGCGATCTCAGGGTCCTCGAACACAATGCCGATTTCAGTGTTAATATTCAGAGAGCGCTGATCGAAGTTAAATGAACCGACGAACATGACATTTTTATCCATCGCCATAGTCTTGGCATGCAAACTGGATTTGCTCAAACCAGGAAGCCAGGTGAACCGTTTTCCTTCAAGCTTTTTCAACTGCTCATTTAACTCATACAATTCCACCCCGCAGCGCAGCAGCTGTTTTCTATGCCGCATATAGCCGGTATGGACTGCAGCGACATCATTGGAAGCCAGCGAGTTGGTCAGGATACGCACCCGTACCCCCTGATTACTCAGTTTGCAAATAGCATCAGCACCCCGTTGACCGGGGACGAAATAGGGTGAAACAAGAATGTATTCCTTTTTCGCCTGTAAAATATACGGTGCCAGCTGCGACATCAGCAGTTCTTCTTTCCAGTTGTCATCCTGCTTGGTCATTTTCTCCGCCGAGTCGTGAATGATCTTTGCCTCGGAGAAACTAAATGCTGCTGTTTTGTTTTTCAGTGCGATGGCAAACGGAGAATGCTCTACAGCATTACGATAGGCCAGTGTCTGCGGCTGCTGGTAAAAGGCATCCAGCTCTTTGCGTACTTGACCCAGAGCATTTACAGCAACGGCCTCCTTAGCAACTCCTGCGACCAAAGTAGCAACAGGATAGGAATGTCTATTGTTCCAGTATTGATCAAACTCACTGGATACCTCAGGCACTACCGGACCGATGATCATGGCATCAAGGTCAGAAAATGCCACATTCTTGTCCGCATTAAAATATTCATCGCCGATGTTTCGACCGCCAACAATAGAGGCCTGGTTATCCACTGTGTAGGTTTTACTGTGCATGCGGTGGTTCACCCTCTTCGTCTGAGTAATAAACTGTAGATTCTTTGAGTGCCCGCGCACGAAGGGATTGTACAGGCGTACTTCCATGTTGGGGTGTGTTGCCAATGCGGACCAGACGTCATCCGCCTCTTCCCCGTACATATCATCGATCAGTAATCGCACTCGAACGCCACGGTCAGCCGCTGCTACAAACTCTTTGATCAAGAGTCTGCCAACCGTATCCTGATGAAACATGTAGTACTGCACGTCGATACTGCGCTCGGCCAGGCTTGCCAGTACTGCTCGTCCGACAAAGGCATCGAGGCCGTTGCCCAGCAGCAAGACACCGGATTGCCCCGGGTGTTGTTCTATTTGCGGTTTGAACGCCTGACCAAGGCTGGTGCTTTCACCGTCGCTAATCACGTGCGACGATTCTCTAATACTGTTATCTGGCAACTTTGCGCAACCTGCCAGTACCTGCAGCGATAAAATTGAAAAAAACCCGTAAAGGAATGTTTGACGAAGACTCATTTTACTACTCCAGATAGTTTCACTGACATGGCAACCAGTTTGAGAGCGAAAAAATTATTCTTATAACAGATGGGACTGTATATTCTTTTCATTACACCGACGCATTGCGATCCAGGTGTACATCCAATTGTGGGAATGCGATAACTATTCCCGCCTCATTCAGGGCTTGCCAGATGGCTTCATACAGATCAGATTTTCGAAGCCGTGCGTCTCTCACTTCATCGATCCAGACTTTGATGTCATAGTTGATGCTTGAGCCACCAAATTCAACAAGATGAACAGTTGACGCCTTCTGGTTCGATATCCACTCTAGCTGTGCCACTGTTTCCTCAAGGGCCTTTCGCACCTGTACTCGGTCTGAATTATAGGCGACTCCAACACTGACTTTTATTCGGTAAATATGACTGCGTCGGGTCAGGTTTTCAACCATTGATTGTGCCACTATTGAATTAGGGATGATGATGTCAACACCCTCACTTGTTATAGCTTCAATGGTACGAATGCCAATGTGTTTAACAGTTAGCCACTTATTATTGATGATGATCAGATCGCCAGTTTGTATCGTCTTTTCAGTACGAATAATCCCACCTGAAACAAAGTTTTCAACAACGTTCTTCAGTGCAAATCCAGCGCCCAGGGCAAAGAACCCACCCGCTGCAAAAAATGTGCTGAGGTGAATGCCAAGTATATGCAGTACAATTTCTATACCTACAAACCAGATAATGACCCGAACCACAGAGCCATACATAGATACAGCTATGTCATCTGTTGCCGAACTATCACTCGATGCGAGGCGCTGAAAATAGCGAGATACTGACCTGCTTAATAGGTGAGAAAGTAATGATGTAACTAGCATGATTACCACAACCGCTAGTAACGACCCAGTTGTGATTTGTGTCTGACCTATACTGAAAATCGGCCATTCCATAAAACGTTCTGTAGTAACCAAATTTCCACCCTAAGCCTAAGAAAAAAACGGAGAGGGCATCTTTCGCTCCTCTCCGCTTCCAGTTCTTCTTATATGAAGCCCTGCAATCAAATATTACTTGGTCACCGAAGTTGCCCAGGTAATTCTATCCATCAACTGGCCTAGACTCAGGCTCGATCCTCTGGCTGGTGGAAATTCCTTCAGGGTAGCCAGTTGCTTTCCAACAACCGCCTGAGCTGGTACTAACATATACATACGATCAGCCCACCATTTAAGGTACATTTGAGATTGACTGTCAAAGCGTTCGTAGGGGTCTCGCCGTAGGTTAGTGATCAATGGCCAGCTAGGTGTCTTGTGCCAGGCTGTTGGTAGAGCACCTGACATTTCGGTAAATGTGATTTTCCATTCACCGACACGAACTGCATTCAGGTCTCCATCGCCACTGAAGTAGAAGATCTCTTTGCGTGAGCCCGGACCTTTCCCTGTCAGCAGATCCATCTGGTTATATCCATCAAGATGCGCCTTGAAGGTCTTGCCATCGGCTTTAACACCACCTTTCTTCAGTTTCGCCTGAATATCGGTGTCTTTACCTGCGGCGGCTGCCAGCAATGTAGGCAACCAATCCTCGTGTGCGAAAACGTCATTTATGATGGTGCCCGGCTTAATCTTACCCGGCCAGCGAACCAGTTGTGGTACACGGAAACCACCTTCGCTGGTCAGCCCTTTTTCACCTTTGAATGGGTGATTACCGCCCTGCGGCCAGGTGAAGATTTCAGCACCGTTATCCGTAGAGAAGATGACTATTGTGTTATCAGCAATCTTCAACTCGTCGAGTTTGTCAAGTAACGCACCAGTAACATCGTCAAGTTCAGCCATGCCATCGGCGTAGATGCCATTTCCTGTTTTATTCTTATACTTCTCATTCAGATGAATCCAGACATGGTTACGAGTAGACACATGCCATAAGAAAAAAGGCTTATCTTTTTTGACCGCACGTTCCATAAAGTCGAGTGAACGAGCAAGTAAATCCTCTTCAATATCTTCCATGCGCTTTTTAGTCAGCGGCCCGGTATCTTT
>BTQX01000120.1:0-5374 GCA_036986095.1 Gammaproteobacteria bacterium | reverse complement strand
AATAACATTACTGAGGCATCTTTATTTCTGCCTGAACTCACTACAGATAATAGTGATATCGGCACACGCATAGAGCATATTATTATTCAGGCAGCACATAGCAGTTACCAGTCTGATAGCCTGAAAACAAGCAAGCAGGAAAACAAATTGCAGCTTCGGAAGATTACCCTGTTTGTTCCCGAACGCAGAGACCTGAATACCGCCAGGCAAGCACTGCAGAACGGCCAGGCGATCGCCGCAGGTGTTAACATGGCACGCCAGCTGGGCGACCTGCCCGGTAATATCTGCACGCCTTCCTACCTGGCAGGACAGGCAGTGGAAATTGCCGAAGACTTCGGCATGAAGATAAAAGTGCTGAATGAAAAGGCTATGGAAAAGCTGTCCATGGGCGCATTACTGTCTGTTTCTCGCGGTAGCCGGCAGGAAGCCAGGCTGATCATTCTCGAACACCACGGCGGCAGTAACAAAGAGGCCCCCGTAGTATTGGTTGGAAAAGGGCTGACTTTTGATGCCGGCGGAATCTCTTTAAAGCCCTCATCGGCGATGGATGAAATGAAATATGACATGTGTGGTGGTGCAAGTGTTCTTGGTACCATGCGTGCCATCGCAGAGATGAACCTGCCGCTGAATGTTATTGCAATTGTGCCAAGCTCAGAAAACCTTCCTGACGGTGATGCCAATAAACCGGGTGATATCGTCACCAGTATGTCAGGGCAAACCATCGAAATACTGAATACTGATGCCGAAGGCAGATTGATACTGTGTGACGCCCTGACCTATGCTGAACGCTTCAATCCCTCGACAGTCATTGATATCGCCACGCTTACAGGTGCATGTGTCGTTGCCCTGGGCGCACATGCCAGTGGAGTATTCAGTAAGGATGAATCCCTCACAGAGGAACTGGTAAATGCCGGCACGGCGTCACAGGATAGAGTCTGGCCTATGCCGCTGTGGGACGAATATGATCATCAGCTAAAAAGCAATTTTGCTGATATGGCCAATATTGGCGGCACAAAAGCCGGGGCGGTAACTGCAGCCTGTTTTCTGGCCCGTTACACAGAAAATTATAACTGGGCACATCTGGATATTGCAGGTACAGCCTGGTTGAGCGGCTCGAAAAAAGGGGCTACCGGCAGACCCGTCAGACTACTTTGCGAATTTCTGCGTAGCAGGGCGGCTTCCACCACGTGAATCAGATTGACTTCCATATCCTTGATAACAAGGATAATTTATCATTATTAGTGTATGCCTGCCGTGTTGCTCGAAAAGCCTATAAGAATGGCTACAGGGTATATATACGGGTAGATAATGAGCAGGACATGCAGCAACTCGACACGTTATTGTGGACATTCAGCGAGCTGGATTTCATCCCCCATGCCAGCATTGCTACAGAATGCGGACAGGAACCGGTAATTATTGGTATGATTGAGTATACGGGCGACAGCAATATGGTACTTATAAATATAAGCACAAAAATGGCCAGTAATTATTCTCGCTATTCACGGGTTATTGAGCTTATTAGCAATGACCCCGGTTGTAAATCTGCCGGCAGAAATCGTTATCGTAAATACCAGCAGATGAATGAAAAACTGAACAATCACATGGTATCTGTAAACTAACATGAGTAAAAATAAAAAAACAGCCGACGACACGCATTTATCGGATACCATCCGTTCGTTGCAAGATTTACTGAATGATGTCAGTACCGAAGCTTTTGATGCAGCGGATGAGGCTGTAAACGTAAAGTTCGAAGAAACCACAGAATTCGCAGCCGAAGAAACATCTGAAGTTAATACATTGACCACAGAACCGGCTTCAGTTGATATTGACAGTCATTTTGATATGAATATCCCCCCTGCACTTCCGGATGAAGATGAGGAGATGGATGGTGTCATCCCCACCCTGTCAGAAACAATAGTTGAAGGCGATATTCCTGTACTCAATGAAATCGTAAAATTACCTGACGGCAGCACCATTCCAGAACCTGACCCGAATATGACGCTGGAGATGGCAATTCATAGCGGCAGTCTGCCAACACCGGTATCCGATGCAGGTGAGGCTGCTGCTGATGCGGTCATGATCATACTTGCCCGTTATCGAAGTAAACCACTAACACCTGAAGTGCGTGAAGAAATCAAATCTGCAGTAACAGAAGTACTGAACAATTCCCCCGAACTGGATATTCCTGATTCAATAGTCTAAGCCTGTCTTGCCAGCAGTCCGTAACAATAAAACATGAAACCAACTATGAGTGACAGTACACTCGACAAAAACTATCAACCCGATGAGATAGAGCAAACTATCTATAAAAGGTGGGAAAACAACAACTGGTTCAGCCCCAGTGGTAAAGGCGATCCTTATTGCATCATGATACCACCACCTAACGTTACCGGTTCTTTACATATGGGGCATGCCTTCCAGGACACAATCATGGATGCGCTAACCCGTTATCATCGTATGTGTGGAAAAAATACGCTCTGGCAACCAGGCACCGACCATGCCGGCATCGCCACACAGATGGTAGTCGAACGTCGCCTCATTACAGGAGGAAAAACCCGCCACGACCTGGGACGCGATGAATTCATCAAGCAAATCTGGCAATGGAAAGAACATTCGGATGGCACCATTACCCGCCAACTACGACGCATGGGCACTTCACTTGACTGGTCACGCGAACGCTTCACTATGGATGAAGGCTTATCACTTGCCGTCAATGAAGTCTTTGTACAACTGTACAGAGAAGGCCTGATCTACCGCGGCAAACGACTGGTGAACTGGGACCCTGTACTGCATACGGCTGTTTCCGATCTGGAAGTGGTTTCGGCAGAGGAGAATGGCCATCTATGGCATATGCGCTATCCCTTAAGTTCCGGCGATGGCCATCTCGTGGTAGCCACTACCCGTCCGGAAACTATGCTCGGTGATGCCGCAGTCGCCGTTCACCCGGATGATGAACGCTATCAAAAACTGATCGGTCAAACGGTCAATCTGCCACTGACTGATAAAGAAATCCCCATTATTGCCGATAATTATGTTGATCCTGAATTTGGTACCGGCTGTGTCAAGATCACCCCTGCCCATGATTTCAATGACTATGCTATGGGTCAACGGCATGACTTACCGCTGACCAACATCTTTACCGTCGATGCCGTGATCAATGACGAAGCACCGGGCAGCTATGCCGGCATGGATCGCTTTGATGCTCGAAAGAAGATCCTGGATGATCTTAAGGCCCTGGACCTGCTGGAAAAGATTGATGACCATAAACTGATGGTGCCCCGCGGTGACCGATCGCATAGCGTCATCGAACCCTACCTCACTGATCAATGGTATGTAAGAGTCGCACCACTGGCAGGGCCTGCAATCAAGGCGGTCGAAAATGGCGACATCAAGTTTGTACCGGAAAACTGGAGCAAGACCTACTTCGAATGGATGAATAATATCGAAGACTGGTGCATCTCAAGACAGATCTGGTGGGGCCACCGTATCCCTGCCTGGTATGACGATGCGGGTAATTTCTATGTTGGTCATAGTGAAGCAGAAGTCAGGTCAGAACATAACTTATCTGACGACTTTAATCTGCGGCAGGATGACGATGTACTCGACACCTGGTTCTCCTCTGCCCTGTGGCCATTCTCAACTCTGGGCTGGCCGGACAGCACGGAGGATGTGAATACATTTTATCCGACTTCGGTGCTGGTTACCGGTTTTGACATCATCTTCTTCTGGGTAGCCCGCATGATCATGATGGGGCTGAAATTTACCGGCAAGGTGCCTTTTCATGAGGTCTATATACATGGGCTAGTGCGTGACTCACATGGCCAGAAGATGTCGAAGTCAAAAGGTAATGTGTTAGATCCCATCGACCTGATTGACGGCATCGAACTGGAAACCCTGGTCAAGAAAAGGACCAGCGGACTGATGCAGCCCAAAATGGCAAAGACCATTGAAGAACACACACGCCAGGATTTTCCTGACGGCATACCGGCATTTGGTACCGATGCCCTGCGTTTCACCTTTGCCTCGCTGGCCAGCAGCGGACGTGACATCAATTTTGATCTGGCCCGGGTCGAGGGCTATCGAAAATTCTGCAACAAACTGTGGAATGCAGCGCGCTATGTGCTGATGAACACAGAAGGCCAGGACTGTGGTCAAATAAACGATGATGCGATAGAACTCAATGCCGCTGACCGCTGGATTATCTCCCGCCTGCAGCAGGTAGAAATGACGGTAGCGAAATCCATTAAAGACTATCGGCTTGATCGAATGGCAAAGGCCATCTACGGCTTCACCTGGGATGAGTATTGCAGCTGGTACCTGGAACTATCCAAAGTCGTACTTAACGATCCGCAAGCCAGCTCGGAAAGCCAGCGTGGCACACGCCGCACGCTGGTACGCGTACTGGAAACACTGCTAAGACTGCTGCATCCTTTGATCCCATTCATTACCGAAGAGATCTGGCAACGAGTCGCGCCCCTTGCAGGCAAACAGGGCGAAACCATTATGCTGCAGCCCTACCCGGTCGCAGATGAAAAAAAGATAGATGAGTCAGCCCTCGCTGAAACCGAATGGCTACAGGCAGTCATTACCGGCATCCGTAATATCCGCGGTGAAATGAATATTGCCCCGGGTAAGCCTCTACCAGTGTTCCTGCAGAATTTAAGCCAACAGGACAGTGTCCTGCTTGCAGCAAACGAAAACAAACTTAAAACACTGGCGCGGATAGAAGAAATCACCTGCCTTGCCAATAATGAAACTTCACCCGATGCAGCAACAGCTCTGGTTGGTGACTTGAAAGTACTGGTTCCCTTCGGAGCATTCGTCGATAAAGACGAAGAGATCAAACGCCTGCATAAAGAAATGGGAAAAATCGAAAAAGACCGGGCCCGTTCTACCGGTAAATTGTCAAATGCCAGTTTTGTCGACAAGGCTCCGGCTGCCGTTGTTGAGAAAGAACGTGCGAGAGTCACTGAAATGGAACAGGCACTGGCATCGCTGGGCGAGCAATTGAAAAAGATTGAAGCTCTTTAATAAAAGAAAAAGTCAAAATAATTTTCTCTCGCAGAGCGCGCAGAGGTCAAAATCTTTCTAGTTTAAAAGCCACAAGATTCAGGGATATATTAGCAAACAATTTAGTCCCATAAACTCGTCATTCCGGCGTAGGCCGGAATCCAGTGACTTTAGTATCTAGTAAAAAAATCAAAAAATACTGGATACCGGCCTTCGCCGGTATGACATAAGTTTTGATACTTGTAAGAAATCTCTGGTCAAGATTATTAAAAAAAGCTTTTGACCTCCCCGCGTTCTCTGCGCACCCTGCGAGAGTACAGGTTTTTTCTTTGAATTTTTACAAAAACGCCAGTATTTCCTTCTC
>BTQX01000119.1:0-5391 GCA_036986095.1 Gammaproteobacteria bacterium | reverse complement strand
TAGGCCAGCACCAGCACCCAGAGCAGCGGAACACGCCAGACACCTTTTCCATACCAGCCAGACAGTCGGATTAAATGCAGGACTGCTGCCAACAGTGCAACGATGGCCGTGGGCATACCTATGGCACCTACTGTATGTAATATACCAAGTAAAAGTAGTACGGCGCTTGCGCTAACTTCGATAGCAGGGTAGCTCTTGCGTGTAAACCCTCCCCCTATGCCTCGTTCTATAAAGAATGGGATAACACGCCCTCCCATGACGCTGATCAACAGCAGTACTGTATAAACGGCGGCATAGAGACCATAGGCCTGGCCAGAGGCCAGAACGCCTGCTGTTCCAAAATGAAAGACAATATTGGCGGCGGTAAGCAGTAAAATAATGCCGATAAATATCAGATTACGGTAATTCTTTGTTTTCAATAGCAAAGGCAAAATAGCTGCAGCAAGGGCAGGTAGAAACGACAGGTCGATTGTTGCGACCAGCCAGTAGGGAATGGATGCCGGGAAAAAGGGCAGTAGACGAGCAGCAAACCACAATATAGAAAGTGCTAGTAGTGAAATACCGTTTAGTGTCTGCCTGCCGGTCCAGTTTTTTACTGCGGTTAATAAAAATCCCGCAACCACTGCCGTAACATATCCGAAAACCATTTCGTGTCCATGCCAGTAAACAGTGCCGTAAACAGCATCAGAGCCAACTGCAGAAAACAACAAGCCCCAGATCAGAATCAGCAATACGGCCGAGACCCCTGCCAAAAGAAAAAAAGGGCGGAAGCCCAGCTGCAGCAGCGGCATAGTGGAATCCGGATTATTTCCCGGATCTTCAAGTCTTATCAACATAGAATCATTCCATTACTTTCTGTTTCAGCTGCCAGTATACGCATCGCAGCAGAAAACAAATTGATCTGTATCATGCGATATAAATCCGAATTGTTGTTAGAATCGATCGACTTTTCGACTTTCGACTGACCATACTAGCCATAAAACACATTGAAATGAGTAAAACAGCACTGATTACCGGTATTACCGGCCAGGACGGCGCCTACCTTGCTGAGCTCCTGCTAAATAAGGGCTATATTGTTCACGGCATTAAACGCCGTACCTCTTTGTTTAATACTGATCGCATTGATCACCTGTATCAGGATCCGCACGAGGCGGAACAGAAATTTATCCTGCATTATGGTGATATGACGGATTCCAGCAGCCTGGTCAGAATCATCCAGCAGACACAGCCTGATGAAGTCTATAACCTGGCGGCACAAAGCCATGTCGCGGTCTCCTTTGAGGAACCAGAATACACGGCCAATTCCGATGCACTGGGTCCATTACGTGTGCTGGAGGCCATCCGTTTGCTTGGTCTACAGGAAAGCTGTCGCTTCTATCAGGCCTCAACATCAGAATTGTTTGGAAAGGCGGTAGAAACGCCGCAGAAGGAAACTACGCCCTTCTATCCCCGCTCACCGTATGCGGTCGCCAAACTTTATGCCTACTGGATCACCGTCAATTATCGTGAAGCCTACGGCATGTTTGCCTGTAACGGCATTATGTTCAATCACGAATCGCCAATACGCGGTGAAACCTTCGTTACCCGTAAGATCACTCGCGCCCTGGCAAGAATCACCCTGGGCATGCAGGACTGCTTATATCTCGGCAACCTGGACGCCAAACGTGACTGGGGCCATGCGAAAGACTATGTCGAGGCCCAATGGCTGATTCTGCAGCAGGACAAGCCGGAAGATTTTGCCATTGCCTCCGGCATACAGCATTCGGTTAGAGAATTTGTTGACCTGTCGGCAAAAGAACTAGGTATCACCCTGCGCTGGCAGGGCGAAGGTGTTGAAGAAGTCGGTATTATTGAAGGCCTGGGCAACAGCAAGGATGAACTCCCCAGAAAATGCCCGGCTGTCGGCACCGTCATTGTCCGGGTAGATCCCCGCTACTACCGTCCCTGTGAAGTCGAATCACTATTAGGCGACACGACAAA
This sequence comes from Gammaproteobacteria bacterium, assembly GCA_036986095.1. GTDB lineage: Bacteria > Pseudomonadota > Gammaproteobacteria > BMS3Bbin11 > BMS3Bbin11 > BMS3Bbin11. Next base: position 3,411 of record BTQX01000119.1, on the reverse strand, counting down.
ATCACGCAAACAACTCGGCTGGGAACCACGCATAAGCTTCGAGGAAATGGTCAGCGAAATGGTTCAGTCAGATCTGGAAGAATCCAGGCGCGATGCACTTTGTCAGTCCAGCGGATTCAGGACATTTGACCGACACGAATAGGAAAGAATCTCCTGAAGAAAAAAGTCAAAGTCGATTCACCACAGAGGACACGGAGGTCACAGAGGTTTTTAAGTTGCAGTAAAAGATTTGACATGAATATCTTAGAATTTAGCTATTAATCCGGAAAAAATCATACCCTCAAACAAGTAATTTTCTTTCCTCCGTGTCCTCCGTGTCCTCTGTGGTAAAAGCTTTTAGCTGTTTTTCAGTTCTGCGACGAGTGCCTCGCAAACTTCCTTAGCATCCCCGAACACCATCGAGCAGTTATCCCTGAAATACAGTACGTTTTCAATTCCCGAATAACCCGGGCGCATGCTGCGCTTGATGACAAAGACATATTTTGCCTTTTCTACGTCGAGGATTGGCATGCCGTAGATCGGACTGGATTTGTCGGTTTTGGCGGCCGGGTTGGTAACATCGTTGGCACCGACTACCAGTGCAACATCGGTAGTGCTAAATTCTGGGTTGATTTCATCCATCTCTTCCACCTGGTCATAGGGGATGTCTGATTCAGCAAGCAGGACGTTCATGTGCCCCGGCATACGACCGGCGACAGGATGGATGGCAAACTTTATCGCTATCTCTTTTTCATTGAGGATGTCCGTCAGCTCTTTCAGGGCATGTTGCGCCTGGGCAACGGCCATACCGTAGCCAGGCACAACGATTAGCCGATTGGCATTTTCAATCATGAAGGCAAGGTCTTCCACAGCGGCGCTCTTAACACCCTGGCTGGCCGCCTGCATGGCAGTAGATTCTTCGTCATCCGAACCGCCAAAGCCACCGAGTATGACACTGATGAAAGAGCGGTTCATCGCACGGCACATAATGAAGGAAAGGATTGCCCCGGAAAACCCCACCAGGGCACCGGTTACGATCAGCGCATTATTCTGCAGCGTGAAGCCGGTCGCTGCGGCTGCCCAGCCTGAGTAGGAGTTCAGCATCGAAATAACTACCGGCATATCCGCACCGCCAATCGGAATGATCAGCAGAAAACCCAGTGCCAGAGCAATTACTGTAATTAATATCAGGGTAGTCAAACTACTGTTCTGTGAAAACTGTATCACCATTGCCAAAGCTATCAGGCCCAGCGTAAGATTCAACAGATGCTGGCCTTTGAAGACAATCGGGTTACCGCTGAGGATGCCCTGCAACTTACCAAAAGCAATCAATGAACCGGTGAACGTGATCGCACCGATGAACGAACCGACACTGAGTTCCACCAGCAGAATACCGTCAACAAGACCATTCGCCATATGTTCTGTAAACGTACCTATCGCCACCAGCACCGCGGTAAGGCCCACCAGGCTATGGAAGGCGGCGACCAGCTGCGGCATGGCTTTCATGTCGATCTTAAGAGCAATAACGATGCCAATCACGGCACCGATAGCCAGGCCGGTGAAGATCAGAGAATAATTTTGCACCACCGGATTAAACAGGGTAGCCACTATCGCCAGTCCCATACCGAACATGGCGAGATAATTACCCCGTCTGGCCGTTGACGGATGGGTCAGGCCTTTCAGGCCAAGGATAAACAGGGAAGCCGAGATCAGATAGGCGATCGCGAGTGTATTGGCATTCAACATGTTGTTATCTCTTCCTGATCACTTTTCTTTCTTGCGAAACATAGACAGCATGCGTTGTGTTACTGCAAAGCCACCGAAAATATTTATCGACGCCAGGGTTACGGCAACAAAGCCCAGCCCCTGCTCCAGCGCTGTTGCGCCCTCTGAACCGCTCACCAGTATGGCACCGACTATGATGATGCCAGAGATGGCGTTAGTCAGTGAGATCAACGGCGTGTGTAATGAAGGCGTTACACCCCAGATGACGTAATAGCCGATAAAACCGGCCAGTACGAAAATGAATAGCGCGATAATCGAGGGTGATATGCCGCTAGCTGCAATCGTTTCTGTCATATTGTTACTCCAAAAGCATTAACCACAGAGGACACAGAGAGCACAGAGGTTTTGAATCTTGTGCTGAGGTCTGATCTTTGAATAGGGGTCGGGAATAGAGTCATATTAATAATCCTGTTTATCATTCGGAAGAATAGTCATCTACGACTTAAAACCGTACTTCGCCCTGGTGGACGACCAGTGCGGCTTTGGTGACTTCGTCTTCCATGTAGTCAGGCCGCACCAGTTTATCGTTTTCTTTTGTCACCAGTAATACCATCAGATTAACCAGATTGCGTGCAAAAAAACTGCTGGCATCTGCTGGAACCATGGCAGGATAATTGGTGTGGCCAACGATAATGACTCCGTGCTTGACGATTACCGAACCTGCTTCTGTTAGTTCACAATTGCCGCCAGTGGCCGCTGCCATGTCAATAATTACTGAGCCTTCCCGCATCCCCTTTACTGTTTCCTCAAGTATCAAACGCGGGGCGGGACGGCAGGGAATGGCTGCAGTGGATATCAGTATATCGGCTTTCTGCAATTCTTCGGAGAGCATCTGTTGTTGTTTTTTTTTCGCTTCATCCGATAATTCTTTGGCATAGCCTCCCTCACCCGAGCCTTCTTCACCGAGATCCAGCTCGATAAATTTTGCTCCCAGCGATTCTACCTGTTCGCTGGTTTCCGGGCGCACATCATATGCCAGGACCTGCGCACCCAGCCGGCGTGCCGTCGCAATCGCCTGCAGTCCGGCTACACCGACGCCCAGTATTACCACACGGGCCGGTTTAGCAGAGCCCGCCGAAGTCATCATTAAGGGAAAGAACCGTTTGTATTGCACAGTCGCTTCAAGTGCTGCCCGGTAGCCCCCGATATTGGCCTGTGAAGATAATACGTCCATCGACTGAGCACGGGAAATTCTCGGGATACGCTCCAGCGCCAGGACATCGATTTTATTTTTTGCCAGGGCTTTGAGAGTACCGTCGTCCTCACACAATCCAGGCAGCGTCACCAGCATAGAGCCGGATTTCAATTTTTTTAATACATCGGCGGATGGCAGATTGATACTAAAAATAAAATCCGCGGCACCTACTTCATCACTGCTGACAACCGCGGCGCCTGCAGCCACGAATACTTCATCAGGGAATCCAGACAATACGCCGGCATTTTTTTCAACCGTGACTTCAAGCCCCAGCTTGAGCAGGCGGCTAACTGAATCCGGGGTCGCCGCTACACGAGCTTCATTATTTTCATTTTCCTTTAAAATACCGACTTTCATAACTTTCTGCCAAAAAACACATAGACGAGGATAAATTGTACCAGCTGTGGATTGTACTGGTTACACGGATGCGATAAAACACTAAATAACTGGCA
>BTQX01000118.1:0-5424 GCA_036986095.1 Gammaproteobacteria bacterium | reverse complement strand
TGGCGAAGCGCCTGAATGCTATTCTGGTTGATCAGGAGACGCACCCTGTTAATGAAAGCATGACTGTCAGCCAGACTAAAGCAATCATGAAAATAGCCGGCAGCATGGATGCGCGAAATATACCTGCCGGCAGTGGACTGGCCAGGCGTCTGTTTTAGATATTTGAGCGCGGGGCACTACTGAGATGGCTACTGCAGAGCAGATCGAACAGCTTAGGCAGCAGATAAGGGACTATAACTACCACTATTATGTGCAGGACGATCCCCTGGTACCTGATGCCGAGTATGATCGCCAGTTTCGTCTTCTGCTTAGTCTTGAGCAGCAGTACCCGCAGTATCTGACGCCGGATTCACCCACATGCCGGGTTGGCGATAAACCCCTGTCTCACTTTGAGTCTGTCCACCATCTGCGCCCCATGCTTTCACTTGCTAATGCAATGGATGATGACGAAGCCAGGGCATTCGATCAAAGAGTGCGACAGAAGCTGGGGCAGGATATTGTCGAGTATAACGTCGAACCGAAGCTTGATGGCCTGGCAGTCAGTATATTGTATGAACAGGGCAGCCTGGTGCGGGCAGCCACTCGTGGTGATGGCACCGTAGGTGAAGATGTCACACAGAATATTCGCACTATCGATAGTATTCCTTTGCGGCTTAGGGGAGATAAGCCACCAGCAATACTTGAAGTGCGAGGCGAAGTCTATATGCCAAAAGCCGGCTTCGAGGAGCTGAATAAAAAGCAGCAGGAGGCGGGTAAAAAACCATTTGCCAACCCACGCAATGCCGCAGCGGGAAGTCTGCGCCAGCTTGACCCAAAAATTACGGCATTGAGACCGCTGGATATGTTTAGCTATGCTATTGGCCAGGTAGATGGTATCGAATTGCCAGGAACCCAGTCGGGTCGGCTTGCCGTATTAAAAAAGCTCGGGCTTCGGGTCTGTCCAGAGGTTGATGTGGTTATGGGTATAGAGGCCTGTCTGGAATATATGGAAATTCTTGGCAGCAAGCGGGCACAGCTGCCCTATGAAATTGACGGGGTAGTTTACAAAGTAAATGGCATACCTGAGCAGAAGGTGCTTGGGTTCATCTCCCGTGCTCCGCGCTGGGCCATAGCTCATAAATTTCTACCACAGGAAGAGATGACGGTTCTTGTGGCCATTGATGTTCAGGTTGGTCGCACGGGTGCTCTGACGCCGGTTGCACGTTTACAGCCCGTATTTGTTGGTGGAGTGACAGTGAATAATGCAAGCTTGCACAATGCAGCAGAAATAAAACGACTTGATGTACGAGTGGGTGATACTGTGATTGTCCACCGGGCCGGGGATGTTATCCCGAAAATTACCGGTGTAGTGCTGGCCAGGAGGCCTGAGAATGCAGCCCCCTATAACTTTCCTGCCGTCTGTCCTGTCTGTGGCTCAGATGTCGCGGTAGATGAAGGCGGAATCATCACACGTTGTTCAGGTGGCCTGTTCTGTGATGCCCAGCGTAAACAAAGCATCAAGCATTTTGTTTCCAGAAATGCCATGGATATTGATGGACTGGGAGATAAGCTGGTCGAGCAATTAGTTGATGCTGGTTTGATCCGGAATGTGAGTGATATCTACCGTTTGCAGACTGAGCAGTTACTTAAGCTGGAACGTATGGCTGAAAAATCAGCCACGAATTTAATCAATGCCATAGAGAAGAGTAAACAAACAACTCTACCCCGATTCCTCTATGCCCTCGGTATTCCACAGGTTGGTGAAACAACTGCCTTAACATTGGCAAAGTATTTTACAGACATCGACAGCATACGATCTGCATCAATAGAAGAATTACAGTCACTTGATGATATCGGGCCTGTCGTTGCCCTGGATGTTGCGACGTTTTTCAGGCAGGCTCACAATCTCGAGGTGATAGAACAGCTAATCATGGCTGGTATTTATTGGCCGACTATTGAGAAGCACATGCGGCATGAATCTGTACTTAAGGGCAAAGTGTTTGTAATAACCGGCACACTGTCAGAAATATCACGCAGTGAGGCCAAAGCCGGGCTACAGGCTCTGGGGGCAAAGGTGAGTAGTAGCGTTTCCAGCAAAACTGATTTTGTGATAGTAGGTGAAAACCCGGGGTCGAAGGCTGCGAAGGCCGCAGAATTGGGTGTGGAAATACTTGATGAAGCCTCTTTAATGCAGATACTGCGGACTAAGGACGAATATTAAATAATAAGGATAATGTTGAATCCGGGATGTTTTGTTTTTTTCTTTCATCCTTAGTCTTTCGTCTCGAATCCAGATTCCTGATTCCTAAATTAAAAGAGGTGCGTAAATGACAAGAATGTATAATGGAGCCGCCATTATCCAATAGTCTCGGTAACAGGAACATATAATGACTGGAAAACCAGATAAATCAATACGCAAGGGTATCTACATCCTGCCCAATTTGTTTACCACCGGCGCACTATTTGCTGGTTTTTCAGCAATCATTCAGGCAAGCAAGGGTAATTTTGAACTGGCGGCGATTCTTATTTTTGTTGCCATGGTGCTCGATGGCCTCGATGGACGTGTAGCACGTATGACAAATACGACCAGTGAATTTGGTACCCAGTATGATAGCCTGTCAGACATGATTTCATTTGGTCTGGCACCCGCACTGGTGGTCTATGAATGGTCTTTAAATTCCATGGGTAAGCTTGGTTGGCTGGTCGCATTTATCTACACTGTGGCTGCAGCTCTAAGACTGGCACGTTTTAATACCCATGCGGCCGATGAAAAATCTGTTTTTCAGGGGCTGCCCAGCCCCTCTGCGGCAGCTATCCTTGCCGCCTTCGTCTGGGTGGTTAATGATTACGGTATGTCAGGAGCTGATTTCAAAATACCCATTTTGCTACTGACCCTGGCGGCTGCCATCCTCATGGTCAGCAACGTGCCGTTCCGCAGCTTCAAGGATTTTGACCTGAAAAGCAATGTCCCTTTTGTCGTAGTCCTGGGTATAGTTATTGCCCTGGTAGTCATTGTTTATGACCCGCCCAGGGTCTTGTTCGCGGGTTTCTTCATTTACCTTGTTTCTGGACCGGTTACTGCTTTGTTGCAACGAAAGAAGGGGAAGGAAGATCTGGAAGGCGGGGATGGAGATAGTTCTGGGGAAGATTCGGACTGAATTTTCTTTATTAAAACGATTTACGTGTTATGTGTTACGGATTACGTAAATTCAAAACCGTAAACCGTAAACCGTAAACCGAAAGAGGTGTTGCAATATACTTGCTGTTTATGCGATAGTCAGGTCATGTCACAGGCAAGCCAGAAATTTACTAAGTCATTAAATGCAACAACACCTGTTGTCGCAGTCTCTTCGCTTGCCGGTTTCGCTCTCCTCAGCACTCTGCTACTGCGCTAGTTCAGCGCATATACTCTTACCTAACATAAGCTTTAATTACTACTCCATTTTTTTATGGAGTGCATGTTAATCTTGGCGCTGAAAATATTCAGTGCCAAAAGCAATTCGGGATACAGAGATGAGTGATTCATTAATTATATTTGATACAACCTTACGTGACGGTGAGCAGAGCCCTGGCGCGTCGATGACGCGTGATGAAAAAGTACGTATCGCTCGCAGTCTGGAGCGTATGCGGGTAGATGTTATAGAGGCCGGTTTCCCGGCGGCCAGCCGTGGTGATTTTGAAAGTGTTCATGCTGTAGCTTCGGTCGTAGAAGAAAGCCGGGTATGCGGTTTGGCTCGTGCCATCGAAAGTGACATACAGGCGACCGCAGATGCCATTAAACATGCGGAAAAGAACCGCATCCATACCTTTATCGCCACATCTCCCATACATATGCGGGAAAAATTACACATGACACCGGAGCAGGTGCTGGAGCGCGCTGTCTGGGCGGTAAAATTTTCCCGCCAGTTCACCGATGATGTTGAGTTCTCCCCAGAAGATGCAGGTCGATCGGATGAAGATTTTCTGTGTGAGGTGATTGAGGCTGTTATCTCTGCCGGCGCTACGACCATAAATATTCCGGATACTGTGGGCTATAATTTGCCTGGGCAGTTTGGTCTGTTGATTGCTAATTTGCGGCAGCGTATTCCGAATTCGGATAAAGCAATCTTTTCTGTTCATTGTCATAATGATCTCGGCATGGCCGTTGCCAATTCACTGACTGCTGTTCTCAATGGCGCGAGACAGGTTGAATGCACCATTAATGGCCTCGGTGAAAGGGCGGGAAATGCCGCACTCGAAGAGATAGTCATGGCGGTTGAAACCCGGCAGGATGTGTTCGGCTGCAGTACTGGCATAGATACCACCCAGATCGTGCCAACCAGTCGTCTGGTGTCCAATATTACCGGTTTTGCCGTGCAGCCGAACAAGGCGATTGTTGGTGCCAATGCCTTTGCCCATGAGTCGGGTATCCACCAGGATGGCGTGATAAAAAAACGTGAGACTTACGAAATCATGCGTGCTGAAGACGTTGGTTGGGCGCATAATCGCATGGTTTTGGGTAAGCACTCCGGTCGTAATGCCTTCCGTACCCGGCTCAAAGAATTAGGGATAGAAATCGAAACTGAATCAGCACTCAATTCGGTCTTTGCCCGATTTAAGGAGCTTGCTGACAAGAAACATGAAATATTTGATGAAGATCTGCAGGCATTGGCAACCGAGGTATCAATTGATCAGGAGAACGAAACAGTTAAGCTGGTTGCATTGAAAGTGTGTTCAGAAACTGGCGAGACACCCGTGGCCGATGTAACACTGAACGTTGATGGTAAGGATATGTCAGCATCAATGCCGGGTAGCGGCCCTGTTGATGCTGCCTTCAGAGCAATAGAAGCCATCATTAATGGCGGCTGCAAATTACTGCTTTATTCGGTAAACAACATTACTACCGGTACTGACTCGCAGGGGGAAGTGACAGTTCGTATTAAGAAAAACTCTCGCATAGTTAATGGCACGGGTGCAGATACCGATATTGTCATTGCTTCTGCCAAGGCTTATCTAAATGCCATGAACAAAATGAAGGTCGACCTTGACCGTTCGCATCCACAATCCTCCCAGCCTCCAATCTGAGCATTATGACTGATCTGCGTACGCAAGCGCTCAAAGATATGGGCATAGATATCTGGTTGCTTCGGCATAGCACCGGAGCAGCTGGGCCTGTTTCAGCGGCGCAGCTTGATGCCGCCGTAGATGAGGATGAGGATGAATGGAGGTCTCTGCAATACCAGGTACAGGTGTGCCAGCAATGCGCCCTGTCTAAAAGCCGTACTCAGACAGTATTCGGCAGCGGTAATGCTCGGGCAGAACTACTGTTAATTGGTGAGGCTCCGGGTGCAGAGGAAGATCGACAGGGGCAGCCTTTTGTTGGCAAGGCAGGAAAACTACTGGATGCAATGTTATTTGCTATAGGCCTGGAGCGTGATCAGGTTTATATCTGTAACGTTCTGAAAT
>BTQX01000117.1:0-5426 GCA_036986095.1 Gammaproteobacteria bacterium | reverse complement strand
CGGCAATGAAGTCGTTGATATTTTCACGTAATGGTTTTGTAACCCTGGTGATGCTGGTGCTAATTCTGTTAGCGGGCAGGCTTGGTTTGCTTGATGATGCCGGCTACACATTATATGACAATATCCGCATGCTGGGACAACCACCTGCCTCAAATGTGCTGGTGGTTGCGATTGACGAGTACTCGCTGGATAAAATCGGCCGCTATCCTGTCCCATATGAGATGCATATCCGGCTGCTGGAAAATCTTATTTCTGCTGGTGTGGAGTTGGTAGCTTATGTTGGATTGCATTCGCTGAACATGGCTACTACTGGCAGCGATGATACTCTGGCATCTCCACCGGTTTCCGGTCAGCAGTTGGCAGGTTTGGTAAGAGACATTCGAAAACAGGGAATTGTTACAGCGGGCATCCCTTTTGTGAGTACATCAGAAGATGACAGGATACAAACTGCACTACCCGACTATTTTCTGCAGAATAGTTTACCCAATGAGCAATCTTTAAAATTACACTCAGCCAGGCCGGCCTATCCGTTACCCGAAAGCGCCAGCGGTCCTGCTGCAAGCTATACCAGTATCTTTGTCGAAAACGATGTTTCTAAAAAAATTCGCAGTGTACCTTTATTTACAGAAGCAAATGGTTTGTTAATACCTACTCTTGCTATGCAGTTGTACCTGCGGGCCAACAACATGAGACTATCGGATGTCACATTTACGAAAGAAAAAAGGTTGAGTATTGCTGGCAGCACTCTTTTGACGGATCAACAACTTCAGGTTTGGCCTTATTTTTACCCGTCTAATACAAATAACAGGCATGTGGTTGAGGTAGTTTCATACCATGACGTCCGACACGGAGCTATTTCGATTGATAGACTAAGCGGGAAGATAGTTTTACTGGGTGTGACGGCGCGCGGTCTGTCGCAGGCGGTGAGTACACCAGCGGATATTTCTGTACCTGCCGTGATGGTGGTAGCAGAGACATTGGCCAGTATGCTAGACGATAAAATCATTTCATCACCTGCCTGGGCCAGCATAGTCTCGGCAATTTTACTTATTCTTGTCACTATTTTGCTTCTATGGCTGTCCAGCCAGGATATGAAGGCCAGGGTCATTGTGACAACTGTGCTGGTTTTGATATTGCTTGGAATTGAAGCAATGTTTTTGCTGGATGTATCCATCTGGCTGAACATGTATCCACCCGTCTTATTACTGCTTTTGGGTTTTCTTGTGACCTTGCTAATGGGCCGCGTCCATAAGCAGGCAGAAAAGCCAACGATCGTGTCAGGCGAAGTGCATCGACGTGTTGGCCTGGCATCGCAAAAGCGTGGCGAACTGGATGCAGCCTTTGAAAGTTTTCGCAAATGCCCGCTGGATAACTCAATTATGGTGATGCTGTTTTATCTGGCACAGGACTTTGAGGCCAGCGGTCGTTTTGATCGTGCCGTTGCGGTATATCAGTATATGGATAGCTTTAATCCACATTTCAAGGATTTGCAGGGCAAACTGGAAAAAGCGCGCATGATGGAAGATACAGTGATGATTGACGAGAGCAAAATCAGCCCTGCAGTCAGTACCGCCATCACATCCCTGAACCCCACTGAAGAAAATGAATCAGACTCTGACGGCCAGAGAGTACTGGGTCGTTATCTAGTGCAACAGGAGATAGGCAAGGGTGCAATGGGTATGGTTTATCAGGGTACTGATCCAAAGATAAATCGTACGGTAGCGATAAAAACATTAAATCTGAAACGTGAATTCGATGAAGATGAGCAGGAAAATGTACTGGGCCGATTCTTTCATGAAGCAGAGGCAGCTGGACGCCTGCATCATCCACACATTGTTACTATCTATGATGCCGGCGAGCATAATGAGCTGGCTTATATCGCAATGGAGTTTCTTACCGGCAGTGATTTGCGTGTCTACACCAAGAAGGGTACATTGCTGCCGCCATTAACCGTGGTTAAAATAGGAATGAAGCTTGCTGGTGCGCTATTTTATGCTCACAGCAGGGATATCGTTCACCGCGACATCAAGGCGGCGAATGTCATGTATGATCCTGGCACTGGGCAATTGAAAATAACGGATTTCGGTATTGCTCGACTGACTGATTCACGACGGACGAAAACAGGCATGGTACTCGGTACACCATCTTCAATGTCACCGGAACAGCTGCGTGGCAAAAAGCTGGATGGAAGAACTGATTTGTATTCTCTGGGGGTGTTGATGTTCCAACTCCTGACTGGGCGTCTGCCTTATAAGGCAGATTCCCTGACCCAACTGATGTACAAGATTACAAATGAACCACCACCTGATCTTTTTGCTCTGCGCCCGGACTTGAAGGAGAATGGAGACTGCATCAGGGAGATTCTGGACAAGTTGTTACAGAAGGAGGCTGATGACCGATACCAGGATGGCAAGAAACTGGCACGGGACTTGTTGGCATGCGCGAAAAAGATGATAGGTAAAAAATAGTGACAAAACTTGTTATTGAAGCAAAATCAGATACCGGCTGCGTGCGTGAACACAACGAGGATAATTTCGGTTTTGATGCCGAAATGGGTTTGGCTGTACTCGCTGATGGCATGGGTGGGTATAAGGCCGGTGAAGTGGCCAGCGCGATAGCCATTACATCGCTGGTGCATTCTGTTATACAGATTAAGGGTAGCGAAGAAAAGATGGAGCTGGATGGTATGCCACACGAGGAATCTGCCATCCTGTACAGGGCTCTGCACCATGCAAATCAACAGGTTTACGACTCAGCACATGATGACCACGATTGCAGGGGTATGGGGACGACAGTCTCCGTCGCATGGTTTCATGACAGCAAAGTGAGTATTGCACATATCGGTGACTCACGGATTTATCGCTACCGTGACTATCGCCTCGAATTGTTGACTACCGACCATACGGTGGTTCAAGAATTGGTCGATCATGGTTTTTATACGCAGGAGGAGGCCAAGGCATCAGAACAGAGGAATATCGTTACTCGTGCTCTGGGTATAGATCCGACGGTAGAGGTAGATCTTTATGATTACGATGCACGCCCGGGCGACATCTATTTGCTTTGTTCGGATGGATTGACAGATATGGTGGATGATATGGAGATTGCTAATATCATTCGCCGCTCATCCACTGATCTGGAATATGGTACCGGTGAGCTGGTCAACAAGGCGTTGTCAAATGGTGGCAAGGATAATGTAACCGTAATAATGGTAAGAGTGGATGACAGCCAGACTCGGGATAAGTCATGGGCGCAACGTCTGAATAAGTTATTTTCGGGTTGATAGCGCAGGCCCTGAACAGGTGGATTTGCCGGGGCATCTTAAGTAATGATCATGTTCGAAGCATGATCCAAATCGAAGCTAGAGCAGGAAAAAGAAATGGGTATATTACGTCTGGAAAATGAAGGCAAAGAATTTAAATTAAACCAGAGTCGGATGGTAATCGGCAGGCGGCCTGGTGTGGATATCGTGTTAGCGGATCCGGCAGTCAGCGGGAGACACATACTTATCATCAGCATCCTTGATGATTCTTTTCTTGAGAATCTTAGTGACACCAACGGTACATTTATTAATGGCAACCGCACTGAAAAAGCAGTGTTACAGGAAGGCGATGTAATAAAGCTTGGCAATAGTAAGTTGATATACCATGTTAATCATACTGGTCCTGGTGTAGATGAAGAAGATTTTGAGAAAACAATGATCCTTAAACCTGGGGAGATTGCGCGTAACGTCGCAACAGAATCTCAGGCAAAGGCGATGCAGGATGCCGAGGATACCGCTGCGGCTAAGGCCATAGAGCCTGAGCCAGAGAGCCGGGTAGCTTTGCTGAAGGTACGCTCAGGGCCGGCGGCTGGTAAAGAAGTTAAGGTTAATCGTTCAATGGTGACGCTGGGTCGTCCTGGCGTGCAGGTAGTTGTCGTATCACGCCGCAAGAAAGGTTATTTTATATCCTTTATTTCCGGCGCCAGTGGCAGCGGAAAAGCCCCTGCTGTAAATGGCAGGGAACTTAAATCACAGTCTACGCCATTGGCGGATGGGGATGTGATTAGTCTTGCGGGTGTGGAGATCGAATTTGTGCTCTGATTTTTTTTGCTAATGCGCTGGTGAGCATCACACCAGTACAAGAGTAATAAGAAACCTCACAATGTGTATAATGGCCGGCTCATTTATATGATGTGTCATTAAATCGGCCAACTATGCAGTATCCTGAATCCTTCGATGTCATCGTCATCGGTGCCGGTCATGCCGGTACTGAGGCTGCCCTTGCGTCTGCGCGCATGGGTGCACGTGTGTTGCTGCTGACGCATAACATAGAGACCATCGGCCAGATGTCCTGTAACCCGGCAATAGGTGGCATCGGTAAGGGCCATCTGGTTAAGGAAATCGATGCGTTGGGTGGTGCCATGGCTCGCGCTGCTGATCAGGCAGGTATCCAGTTTAGAATATTAAACTCCCGTAAGGGGCCCGCTGTTCGGGCCACTCGGGCGCAGGCTGACCGGGTATTGTACAAAGCGGCAATCCGGCAGATGGTTGAATCTCAGCCTGGTCTGTCGATTTTTCAGCAGGAGGTCATAGACCTGATCATTGATCAGGAAAGGGTGGCAGGTGTGGTGACGCGCATGGGGCTGTCATTTCGTGCCCTCAGCGTAGTGATCACCAGCGGCACCTTTCTTAATGGCGTGATCCATATTGGACAAACTAATCAGGCGGGCGGCCGTGCCGGTGACGCACCGTCGAATGCGCTGGCGAAACGCCTGCGTGACTTGCCTTTCCGTATCGAACGTTTAAAAACAGGTACCCCACCGCGCCTTGACCGTTCAAGCATTGACTTTTCTGTCATGCAGGAGCAACCTGGTGATGATCCTACGCCGGTCTTTTCCTACATCGGCAATCGAGGCCAGCACCCTACACAGGTTCCCTGCCATATCACTTACACCAATACGCAAACACATGAACTGATCCGCGAGGGCTTGCATCGATCGCCTCTGTATACTGGTGAAATATCAGGTATAGGGCCGCGTTATTGTCCCTCTATCGAAGACAAGGTGGTACGGTTTGCTGAACGCGACAGCCATCAGATTTTTGTCGAGCCGGAAGGTCTGGAGCTGAATGAAGTTTACCCAAATGGCATTTCAACCAGTCTGCCGTTTGATATACAGCTGGCGCTGGTACGCTCGATCAAAGGCTTTGAGCAAGCATTTATTACACGTCCTGGTTATGCCATCGAATACGACTATCTGGATCCGCGAGACCTTTATCCCTGGCTGGAAACAAAATATATAGCCGGCCTGTTCTTTGCCGGACAGATTAATGGCACCACCGGCTATGAAGAGGCGGCGGCCCAGGGCCTGCTGGCGGGTATAAATGCTGTGCAAACACTGCGTCATGAAGAACCCTGGTATCCGGCTCGTGATGAAGCCTATATCGG
>BTQX01000116.1:0-5435 GCA_036986095.1 Gammaproteobacteria bacterium | reverse complement strand
CTTCCTTAGTTGCGTAAACATTCCTTTATTTAAAAAATCTTCCTTATCATCACGTACACCGGGCAGGAAAACGACTAGAATTTCATTATTTTTAGCTGATGTTTCCCACAGCAATTCTAGCGGCACGGTGGCTTGTTGATGACTACATGCGACAAGTAGATAAAACAGGCCAACAAGGATTATGAGCAGGGATAACCGAGCTTTCATATGCTCAGTATAAGGCTATCATGTCCATTTGATAGCCTGAATGAGGTATTTGGGCACCTCTATTAATTTGCATAGTCCTTGATAGCCTTGAAGTCGATACTCTTGAAGTATTCTTTTAGCGTTTCCGGTGATACCTTTTTATCACCATCTATTTTTACCAGCACTTTGTTAGAGACCATTGATGTAAGAGAATTATCTCGTTCATTGGCAATGGCTTTTTCACCATTGATGACGGTTAATTTATTGTCCTGTCCCATGAACATAGGGTTGGAAAACATCATGCCCATTGTTTGAATAAGTGGTGAATCTGTTGTGATTGAGATTGTCAGTGCTACGACCTTGCCATCGTCCTTTCGCGTATATCGTCTTTCGGCACTAATTCCACCGCCAAACATCCCGGCGGCCGTCGCGCTGCTTTTAGCTGCTCCTGCTTCCCAGCCGCTAAGTGGTTCAGGCAGAAGTTTACTGACCAGTTCCCCTTTTTTTTGCCTGATCAGGGTTGAGGCTGCATCGAGAGCAGTGATGGCCATGTTGTAGTCCTCTTTTTCATAGGCTTTTATTGCCTCTTCAATCTGGTCTTTGACATCATCTGCCAGCAAGACCGGAGAAAAGCTGAGCAGCAGTGCAAGTGAGATGGGCACCAGGATAGACGGCAGGCGGGTGTTTAGTTTTTCTGTTAGAAGTAAGGGCATGGATGTCTCCGTGTGTTGTAATGGTTTTTTATTTTGAAAATTGCTTATTATTGGGATCATAAACCGAAAAGAAGAATACATGTTAGTAGATTATTGATAATATCAATCGAAAATTAAATATCAATTTAGGTGATGTATGACACTGACAGAACTCCGCTATATCGTTGCAGTCGCCCGGGAACGACATTTCGGGCGCGCGGCAGCAGCCTGTTTTGTCAGTCAGTCTACATTGAGTATCGGTGTTCGCAAGCTGGAAGATGAACTGGGTATGCCTTTGTTCGAGCGCTCGCGAAATGAAGTGTCGCTGACAGCAGAAGGTGAACAGATTGTCGAGCAGGCTCAGCGTGTACTTGAGGAAATTGATGTCATTAAGCAAATGGCCGAGTCGGGAAAAGGACCATTGGTGGGTGCTCTGCGTATCGGTGCCATTCATACGATCGGCCCCTATCTGTTCCCCGGATTGATACCGGTACTGCATGAAGATGCACCGGAAATGCCGTTAGTGGTGCAGGAAAACTATACCGCAAACCTGACAATACTGCTAAAGCAGGGGCAGCTGGATGTCATCATCATCTCTTACCCTTATGATGAACCGGGTATTGAAACGCTGCCACTGTATGATGAGCCATTTGTCGTCGTAGTCCCATCCGCCCACCCCTGGGCAGAGAAAAAGACTATTTCGCGCGAGATCCTGCCTGAGGAAAATATCATGCTGCTGGGAGCGGGTAACTGCTTCCGCGACCAGGTTCTTGATTTTTGCCCGGACTGTTTGCAGGCCTCACAAAAGGATATTGGACTGCAGCAGACCCTGGAAGGCAGTTCACTTGAAACTATTCGACACATGGTGATGAGCGGCATTGGCATTTCTGTTTTTCCAGCGACAGCTGCCGGTGCCCATGAATATTCGCATCGCCTGCTAGCAGTCAAACGTCTGTCGGGTAAACAACCGCTGCGCCGAGTTGCTCTGGCCTGGCGCAAAAGCTTTCCGCGTCGCCAGGCGATAGAAACCCTGACCATAGCCATTCGGCAACTTGATCTTTCCAGCGTAAAGATGCTGCAGGATTTGCCTGGCTATTGATAAAATCAATCAATACATTTGTTACATTCAATTGGAACAAACCACTCAGTTTCTCTATTATCCTCTCCAGCGGATAAACCGCATGACTAAAACTTTTATAAAGGAGTTAACAATGTCACTAAAAGGCAGTAAAACCGAACAGAACCTGAAAGATGCCTTCGCCGGCGAATCACAGGCCAACCGTCGTTACCTGTATTTCGCAGCAAAAGCAGACGTTGAGGGATATAACGATGTTGCATCCGTCTTTCGTTCAACCGCAGAAGGTGAAACGGGCCATGCCCATGGTCATCTGGAATATCTGGAAGAAACCGGTGATCCGGCAACAGGCCTGCCTATCGGAGGCACCTCGGATAACCTGAAGGCATCCATTGTTGGCGAAACCCATGAATACACCGATATGTATCCGGGTATGGCAAAAGATGCGCGCGATGAAGGTTTCGATGAAATTGCTGACTGGATGGAAACCCTGGGTAAGGCGGAACGCTCGCATGCCAACCGATTTCAGAAAGCCCTCGATACACTTGATGACTGAGCAGTAAGTATATCGAAAAAGGGAGGGCGTGGTGCTCTCCCTTTTTACTCAGAGTACAGAATCAGACTATAAAGAATCAGACAAGGCTGGAATAATGGCAACAGCAGCAAAAGAAGGAAATCTTCAGGCACCAACCCGACATCCTGTTAACTGGAAAAATCCGGATTTCTTTAATGAAAATGCCCTGTATAAAGAACTGGAGCGTGTTTTCGACCACTGCCATGGATGCCGCCGCTGCGTCAGTCTTTGTCAGTCCTTCCCTGTGTTGTTTGATCTGGTTGATGAGTCCCCTACGATGGAAGTGGATGGTATCGATAAAAAAGATTATATGAAGGTCGTTGATCAGTGTTATCTCTGCGACCTTTGCTATATGACTAAATGCCCCTATACGCCGCCGCATGAATGGAATATTGATTTCCCACACCTGATGTTGCGCGCCAAGGCAGTAAAGTTTAAAAAAGGAGAGGCGAGAATGCGCGATAAAATTCTGACCTCTACCGACACTATCGGCAAGCTTGCAGGTATCCCGATTGTTGTTAACTTTGTCAACGCCTCGAACAAAAATTCGGGCATTCGTAAAGCAATGGAGAAAACGCTTGGCGTTAGTGCCCGTGCTCATGTACCTGAATACCATTCAAATACCTTCCGCAAACAACAGGCAAACCATTCCGGGCTTTCTGCCGAAACGGCAAAGCCAGGGGAAAAAACCAACGGTAAGGTGGCACTGTTTGCTACCTGTTACGGCAACTACAATGAACCCGCGGTAGGTCGCGACATGGTCGCAGTTCTGGAACACAATGATATTCCCGTCACCCTGGTGGAGAAGGAACAATGTTGTGGCATGCCCAAACTTGAGCTGGGTGATCTGGAGTCTGTGGAAGCGGCAAAAAATTTCAATGTTCCCGCCCTGGCCGCGATGGTCGATGCAGGATGGGACCTGATTTCACCAGTACCTTCCTGCACACTGATGTTCAAGCAGGAGTTGCCATTATTGTTCCCTGATGATATAGAAGTTAAAAAAGTAGCAGATGCTTTTTTTGATCCATTTGAATATCTGGCACAAAGGAAAAAAGAAGGACTGTTAAAAACAGATTTCAAATCAGCTGTCGGCAAGGTATCCTATCATGTTGCCTGTCATCAGCGGGTACAAAATATCGGTCCCAGGACTCGTGATGTACTGAGTCTCATCCCGGACATTGAAATCGATACTATTGAGCGCTGCTCCGGTCATGATGGCACCTATGGTGTGAAAGCAGAAACCTTTGATTTTGCAGTCAAGATAGGCCGTCCAGTGGCTAACCGGATCAAGAAAAATGAACCGGATTATTTCACCTCAGACTGTCCGATTGCCGGTCATCATCTGGGGAATATTCTCGGTGATAACAGCACACCTACACATCCGATAAGCCTGCTGCGTATTGCCTACGGATTAGGAGATAAATAATGAAAAAATTGCAGCGATCAGATCTTTATTCTCTGGAAAACTATGCCGTCATCCGTGATGATTTCCGTGCTGAAGTGATGCAGCATAAAAAGAACCGCTTTATCCAGTTAGGGGAAAACCTGCGCCTGCTGTTTGAAGACAGACTAACTATGCAGTATCAGATACAGGAGATTCTGCGGATAGAAAAAATCTTTGATGCTGAAGGCATTGATGAGGAACTGGGTGCCTATAACCCTCTGATTCCGGATGGACAGAACCTGAAGGTGGTTATGATGATCGAATACAGTGATCCAGGAAAACGAAAAGAAGCACTGGCTAAATTGATTGGGGTGGAAAGAAAGACCTGGCTAAAAGTAGAGGGTTTTGACAGGGTTTATCCCATTGCCAATGAAGACCTTGACCGTGAGACAGATGAAAAAACCTCATCGGTACATTTCATGCGTTTTGAGTTTTCTGAAGCAATGATAAAGGCACTGAAGGAAGGGGCATTGATGAATGCAGGTGTTGATCATCCGGAATATCAACAGGATGTTTCCCTCAATGACGTAGTTAGAGATAGTCTGGTTAGCGATTTTGATTAATCGTTAAAAGCCGTAGCAATTGCAGTTTTCTCTTTTAAGCATATAATGGGTCGAAATACGGGAACTGTTTCTGGAAAAAAAATAATTTCGGGTGAAACTAGATGAGAGAGCAGGGTGCAAACATTGGCGCTTCTGGGAGTTTTCGCATACAGATCATTACAGACCACGACATGAAACCCGAACTAAAAGTACACTCATTTGATGAAAGTAAAGCTAGTGATCCGGCCTCTATTCCCGAGTTGACCGATTGGTTGACATCCACGGCTACTCTTCAAGTCCCAGAACTTGAAGCCAAGGTAAAACAGTTCCATTATGTCAAATGCAGTGACCACCAGCGACTTGAACTGCTGGACTGGATACGGCCATTATTAAGCAACACAGCCTATGCGGTGCGGGACGCCATTGCAGATGGAAAGTTACCTCTGCCTGATCATGTACTGACGCATATTGATGGCCTTGGCCGGGTCTATGCCATTATGGCTGACCTGTATAAAGGTACTATAATGAGCCTGGCATCAAAGGTTCTGCAAAATTCGGAAGATTCTCAGAAAAGCCGAAAAGTACTACATGAAGATCTGATCCTGGCCTGCTACGGTGCCATCCATTTTCTTGCTGCGCAACTGCGTGCCTCCTATGAGGGATACAAGCCGACTGCGGACGGAATCTGGCATGAAATTCATCATATTTATAATTACTCGCGATTTATCCTTGATATTAGCGGCAACAGTGGTATCAATGAAGAAAAAATGCGCGATGAATTCTTTCTTATTGAACATATTTATAAACGCAGTTTATTGCTCGGTCTTTGTAACCCCTACCATTTTCCGGTGGTAGCTTTTGGTGAATTAAACAGAACCCTGAACAAATGGGCGCATCTCTGTAAGCTTGAACGCAATATACA
>BTQX01000115.1:0-5466 GCA_036986095.1 Gammaproteobacteria bacterium | reverse complement strand
CCTGGATTGCAACTATGTAGCCGGTCTTACCGTCCCCCAGTCCATCCGCTCCATGACAGAGCCCGATGGCATCACAGTCCAGACCAGTTGGCAGAAAAACGCTGAGAGGGAGCGGGTGGCGATCTTTACCGGAACCTTTGTTTCTTCCCCGTTTGTCATCTTCGGTCACGAAGGCGGCGAACATATCTTTGGCATCGATGACCTTGTCGGTAAGCGAGTGGTGGTGGAAAAGGGTTATGCCATTCATCGTTTGCTGCGGAGCCAGTTTCCAGACCTGCAGTTAATCGAAGTCGATACTTCCACTACAGCACTCGGGTATTTGGCCAGCCATCAGGCCGACGCCTATGTGAGCAGTCTGATGACTGGGCATTACCTGATTCATAAATTGGGACTATCGAACATCGAGGTGCGTGCGCCGACCCCATTTGAGCCCAACCATCTGGAAGTTGCCGTTCGCAGGGACTGGCCACTGCTTGCATCGCTGATCAGCAAGGCGCAGAGCGCCGTGAGTGATGACGAGCACCTTAGTCTGAGAAAGCGCTGGTTAGATGTTCAGGTGATGGGCTTCATTTCCAAAGAGCAGGTGTTGCTTTATGTGTCAATGGCGACAGCAACGGTTGTACTGCTACTGTTTATCGGTGCCATTGTCGCTAACCGGCGCTTGCGTCGTGAGGTCACGGCCCGGACTGTTGCCGAACATCAATCTCGGGCCAGTAAGAAGCGCCTGGGTGAGGCGATAAAAGTGCTCTCTCAAAGCGAAGAGAAGTATCGCAGACTTGTGGATAGTCCTATGGTTGCTGTCTTCAATACCGATCTCACGGGGCAATTTATTTTTGTCAATAATGCGATGGCAAAGATGTACGATTTCGATAGCATTGAACAAATGTTGGCCACAACCAGCCTCACCATCTGGGCTAATCTTGAAGAGCGAGAGGTCATGCTGGCGTTACTCAAAGAGAATGGGAGGGTGGATAATTTTGAAGCTGCGGCCATCACGCTAACAGGCCGGCATATCCAAGTGCTGTTTTCGGCGAAGCTGAATGGTGAAGAAATCACTGGCATGGTGATGGACATCACCAAGCGCAAGCAGGCAGAGGACGCTTTGCTGGAGAGTGAAGAAAAATTCAGAACACTTGTTACCAATTCCGAAGAAATAGTTTATATGATCGCTAAAGACGGAACGTTTCTTCTTTCCGAAGGGAAAGGTCTTGCAAAATTAGGCTTGAAACCGGGACAGGTTGTCGGAATGTCTGTTTTTGAGCTGTATAAAGATTACCCGGAAATGCTGGAGGAAATGGGAAGGGTATTTAGTGGTGAAACGGTAACCATAGAAGTATGCGTTAACGGTAATTATTTTAGAAACTGGTACACACCTCATAAAAATAATGAAGGTAACACAATTGGATTATTGGGTTTATCAGTAAACATTACCGAGCAGAAGCAGGCGGAGAACAGACTACAGGAATACCAGCAGAGGCTCAAATCACTGGCTGTTCAGCTGACCCTGGCCGAGGAACAGGAGCGTCGGCGTATCGCTGAAAATCTACATGATCATGTCGGTCAGTCGCTAGCTTTGACACGTATGCAGTTGGCGGCTGCGCGTAAGAGTTTGCCGAAGGATGATAAGCGGGATGCACAGTTCGATGAAATGTCACAAACTTTGTTGAAGGCGATCAAGGATACGCGGCACCTGATTTTTGAGTTGAGTTCACCTTCATTGAATGAGCTGGGCCTGAGTGCGGCAATCAGTGAGTGGATGGAACAACAAACCGAAGACAAACACGGAATTAAATTCGAAGTTTTCGATCATGCACAGGGTCTGTCACTGGATGGCGACCTGCGGGCCATTCTATTTCGTAATGTACGCGAACTGCTCACCAACGCGATCAAGCATGCCCAGGCGAAAACAATTTCCGTCTGGCTGGAAAGTACAACAGACGGCCTGGAAATCACGGTTCAGGATGATGGGGTGGGTTTCGACTTCGATACCTTCTCGCGTAGCAATGGTGCTGGCAGGGGATTCGGTCTGTTCAGCGTCCAGGAACGGATGAAGGACCTGGGTGGCAAGCTGATGATCACCTCTCAAGCAGGTGCAGGCTGCAAGGCCGTTCTGGTTTTACCCATCCAGCAACAGAAGCAGGAAATAAAAGTATGAACGACAAAATAAGGATCTTGCTGGTTGATGATCACGCGATGCTGCGCAAGGGCATGGCACTGCTGCTTGGTGAGGAAGCGGATACCGAGGTCATCGGCGAGGCCTGCGATGGCGAGCAAGCGATTGCACAGGCACGGGAACTAAAGCCCGATGTCGTCGTTATGGATATCAATATGCCCAGGCTGAATGGCATCGAGGCGACCCGGCAGATCGTCGCCGAGTCACCTGACAGCAAGGTCATCGCACTTTCCATCAACTCGGGCAAGCACTTTGTCGATGACATGCTCAGCGCCGGGGCGGTTGGCTATCTTCTCAAAGAAAGCGTGCCAGAGGAGTTGTTACTTGGAATCCGGGCAGTCATGGGAGGTGATATGTACCTTAGCAGTGCTACCACCAGTACAGTGGTCTCCGCCTACGTAGAGGGAATTTCTAGAGAACAGGACAATAGGCCTGAAACGGACTTCAGCATTTTGCAAACCAAACTACACCGCCCGGCAGCACCGTTGCATCTGGTGCCCCGTACTTGCTTGCACGAGAAACTAGACGCCGGCCGAGTACAGCCGCTGATCCTGGTTTCAGCACCTGCAGGCTACGGCAAAAGCATTCTGATAAGCAGCTGGCTGGAGACCAATGACTATCTCAGTGGCTGGCTTTCACTGGATAAGGGTGATAGTAATTTACACCAGTTTCTGAGTTATTTTTTGGCGGAAATTCAAAGCGCCTTTCCGAATGCGTGCGAAAACACGCTTAGCATGCTCAGTGCGCCACAATTTCCCTCTCTTCGCACCCTGGCCGGAAGTCTGGCCAACGAGCTGGATGAAATTAAACAGCCATGCATCCTCGTGCTCGATGACTATCATCAAATCGATACCAGCTCCCCGGTCAACAAGCTGCTCAATCTATTACTGAAATACCCTCCAATCTCTTTGCATCTGGTGATAGTGACCCGACGTGATCCGCCGTTGCAATTGCTCAAGCTACGAGCTCAGGGTCAAATAACCGAATTCCGTATGGCGGATCTGAGTTTTACCTTGCAGGAAACCCGCGAGCTGTTGGAACAGAGCGTGGAATTTACCGCATCAGACGAGGCTCTGACAAACTTGCAGCATGAGATGGAAGGTTGGGTAGTCGGACTGCAATTAGTAACATTAACTTTGTGCCACATCGGTGATCCAAATCAGTTTTTGATTAACCTGCAGGGCGGGCAGCAGCAAACTCAGGAGTATCTAATCAAGGAAGTACTCGACCGCCAATCACCCTCGATGCATGACTGGTTATTAAAAACTACGATACTCGATCGATTTTGTGCGTCACTGTGTGATGCAGTGTGTTCGGCGGAGCTTGGTAACGAGAAGCCGGAAATTGAAGGCGATAAATTCATCAAAAAGGTATTTTACAGCAATCTTTTCGCTATCCCGCAGGATGTTCGTGGTGAGTGGTTCCGATATCATCATCTGTTCCAACAGATGCTGCAGCTTGAGTTGGCGAAGGACATGTCGGCTGGTGAGATCGCAGGGCTTCACTTGCGAGCCAGTGAGTGGTTTGAGAGCAGGGGGCTGATTGACGAAGCAATTCAGCACGCCCTGAAAGCTAACGAAGGGGCTGGTGCAGCGGAGATCATTGAACAACATTACCAGAGCGAGTTGAACCAGCACCGCTGGTACATTGTAGAGCGGTGGCTTACGATGCTTCCGCTGGAGATAATAGAGCAAAAACCGAGGTTGTTATTGGCTCAGATGTGGGGGTTGTACAACAAACACCATATGCTGGAGATTCCTCCACTCATTGAGCAGGTAGAGTCTATACTCGTCAATGAGGCTGCTGATGAAGACATTCTAGGCGAGCTTAACTTCTACCGGGGTTTCATGCTCACCATGTTTCATGGTGACGCTGAAGGGGCTTTAATTGAGTTCGAACAGGCACGAAAGAGGTTTTCCGAATCGCAGGCACGAATCATCGAGTGCGAACTCGAAATTGTTGATGCTATAGCTCATCAAATGGCCGGTAAGGGGGCGCTGTCTATTCAGTCCCTTAACCAGAGAATCCACGCGATAGGTGCGAGTAAAGGCCTGCTTCTTTCACGGTTGGTTGCGGCCCCCGTATTTAGTCTCCTGCTATCCGGTAATCTGAAGGAGGTGATACCAGCCGCACAGCACTTCACCAGCGTATGTAAAAATACTGAACTTACCAACAGTGAAGGCTCAAGCCTCTATCTGCGGGCAAGTGCAGACCTGCAGTCTTACCACCTCGACGAAGCATTGCATGGCTTCCAGAGTGCTGTGCAAAAGCGGGATATTCTGCACAGGAGAATCGCCATCGACTCCCAGGTGGGGCTGGTTCTTACCAACCAGGCTCTGCAGCGTTCGGATGATGCCAGCACCGCAATAAAGCAGCTGATGATGTATGCCCTGGATACAGGTGAACCTGAACACATTGCTGTGGCCCAATCCTGTCAAGCAAGACTCTCGCTGTTACAGGGTGACGACAAACCGGCGATTGAATGGGCGCGTTCATTCGACGTAGAGGCTCATGCGCCAAGCATGTTTATGTGGCTGGAAGTACCCGTGATTACATATCTCAGGGTATTGATCTCTACCGATTCCCAAGAAAACCTGCAGCAGGCCAGCGAGTCGCTGGTGACGCTTTACAAATCAGTTGAGGTAGTACACAACACTTACCAGATGATCCAGATACAGGTACTGCAGTGCGTAGCCCTGAAAAAGTTGGAACGTGTTGATGAGGCTCTGGACGTTTTGCAACAGGTAGTCAAGCTGGCGCAACCCGGCGGCTGGGTCAGGCCGTTTGTCGAATTGGGCCTTCCCATGGTTGAACTACTCAGCCGTTTCACAGAAAAAAAGGGCTCTACAGAGTATCTACGTTGTGTTCTCGACCACTGTTTAACGAGTGCGGAACAACAGGTCGATAGCGCAGTTGATAAGCCACATGCTACCTCGGATAACAATATTCTGATCCTGGAACAACTGACAAAACGTGAGTACGAAGCGCTTGAACTTCTGGCCCAGCGGCTTCAAAACAAAGAGATCGCCGCCCGCCTATTCATTTCGCCCGAAACGGTAAAGTACCATCTGAAAAACTTGTATCAAAAACTCTATGTTAGTAATCGTCGCGATGCCGTTCTTAAGGCCATCGAAATTAAGGCCGCGGGTGTCGCACGTGCTGCTGACCAAGCAAAGGCCGAGTAGCACTTTTCACCCGTTCCAATTTTTACCCCGTATAACCATTACTCCCTCCCATGTTGAGGGCATCGTATACCATGCAATTGCCATGTACCTTGTCAGTAGCTCCAGGCA
>BTQX01000114.1:0-5514 GCA_036986095.1 Gammaproteobacteria bacterium | reverse complement strand
TTTGTAACAGAGCTTGCGCCTGCCACGACTGATCCCGCAATGGCAAAACGGATGGACATTTTTAAATCAAGATAGTCTACATGCACAAATTCAGTGCATCTACTTTGCTAAATTTCAAATTTTTTCCTTATTCTGTACTAAAATATAACAGGAAAGACCCGGTCTGTGTTATGCGTGATAGAATACTGACAGAATAAAGCCGAAGATCTTTTATGAAAATTTTAAATAGAGAAACATCCCCTTACAGGGACCAGAAGCCGGGCACATCCGGACTTCGTAAAAAAGTCGAAGTTTTTCAGCAGGAACACTATCTTGAAAACTTCGTACAGTCTATTTTTGCCAATGCTGAGGAGTTAAAAGGGCATTTATTGATACTGGGCGGTGATGGACGCTATTACAATACTCACGCAATACAGATCATTCTGAAGATGTCAGCCGCTTTTGGTGTTAAGCAGGTGATGGTAGGAGAAAATGGCCTGCTGTCTACGCCTGCCGTTTCCTACCTGATACGCAAGCATCAGGCAGCCGGAGGCATTATTCTGTCTGCCAGCCATAACCCAGGTGGTCCGGAAGGTGATTTTGGTATCAAGTTTAATATTGCTAATGGCGGGCCAGCACCAACGGGTTTTACTGATGCGGTGTATGAAACAAGCAAAACTCTACATGAATATCAGATTGTCGACTGTGACGATGTTCCTCTCGACAAACAGCAGGCCTGTTATATAGGCGATATGCAGATCGACGTGATTGATCCTGTTGGTGATTATGCTGAATTGATGGAGCATCTGTTTGACTTTGAAAAGATTAAATCGCTGTTTACCTCGGGCATGCTTACCATGTGCTTTGATGCAATGCATGCGGTAACGGGTCCATATGCCAAAGAGATCTTCAATAAGCGCCTGTCAGCCAATGTCGGTGCGGTGATCAATGGTATTCCTCTGGAAGATTTTGGTGGGGGACACCCTGACCCAAATCTAACCTACGCCAGAGAACTGGTTGAACGATTAAATTCCGGCCCTGGTGCACCCGGGTTTGGGGCTGCCGCATGCGGAGACGGTGACCGAAGTATGATTCTCGGACGCAATTTTTACGTTAACGCCAGTGACAGCCTGGCGATTATGGCGGCGAATGCTCATCTATTACCCGGCTACAAGCTGGGTAATCGTGGTATCGCACGATCATTGCCGACTAGCTGCGCTGCAGATAAGGTCGCCGATGCACTCGGAATCGACTGCTATGAAACGCCAACTGGCTGGAAATATTTTGGAAACCTGCTGGATGATTCTCGAATTACACTTTGTGGAGAAGAAAGTTCTGGATCAGGCTCAGATCATATCCGTGAAAAGGATGGAATCTGGTCAGTATTATTCTGGTTGAATTTGATTGCAGTCAAACAGCAATCAGTAGAGGAAATTACCCGTTCACACTGGAAACGATTTGGCCGTCATTATTATACCCGTCATGATTATGAAGCTATTGCAAATAATGTGGCTGATAGACTTATACGAGACCTCAGGGATAGCGTGCCATCTCTGGCAGGCCAGACATTTTCTGAAAACAAAGTGTCACTGTGCGATGACTTTTACTACGAGGACCCGGTTGATAACAGCCTTAGTAAAAATCATGGAATTAGAATCATCTTTGAAGACGAGTCCCGCATAGTCTTCAGGTTATCTGGCACCAGGACTGAGGGTGCGACGCTGCGTATCTATATTGAAAGGTATGTAACGGACCCAACCTTGCATAATATGCCAGCTCAGACAGCGTTGGCCGAACTGATTGGTGTCGCCAACAGCATTGCTGACATCAAAAACCGTCTCAATCGAGATGGTCCTGATGTCATTACATAAGTGTCTGCTATTTAGGGGGTCGGAGTAGTATCTGTCAGAGGTTCAGTTTCCAGATGTCGTCATTATACTCCATCATCGTTCTGTCAGTTGAGAAATAGCCACTACTGGCAGTGTTGTTGATGCTCATTTTTATCCAGTTCGCTCGGTTACGGTAAGCTCGAGATATCTGTTCCTGTGCTTCAATATAGCTTCTGAAATCTGCCAGCGTAAGCCATGGGTCATGCGGATTCATCAGTGATTTAATTATTTCATCAAAAATGCTAGATTCAAATGAATTAAAATGCCCACAGTTAAGGAGATGCATGACGCGCTTCAGATCATTATCTTCGGCAATAATTCGTTCAGGTTGATAATTTTTTCGCCATTGTTCGACTTCGTCAACACGTAGCCCGAACAGGAAAAAATTTTCCTTTCCAACTGCTTCAAGTATTTCAATATTTGCACCATCATAAGTACCTATAATAACGGCACCATTCATCATGAATTTCATGTTTCCAGTTCCGGATGCTTCCTTTCCTGCGGTTGAAATTTGTTCAGATAAATCGGTACCAGGACAGATGATTTCCATGCTTGAAACGTTGAAATTCGGTATGAAAGCAAGTTTCAATTTTTCCCCGACCTGAGGGTCGGTGTTGATGACATCAGCGACATTATTGATCAACTTTATTATCAACTTTGCCAGTCGATATCCTGGTGCTGCCTTGCCACCGATAAGTACACAACGATTGGTCCAGTTTTTCGTGTCACTTCGCTTGATGCGATCATAAAGATGAATGACATGTAAGACATTCAGTAACTGCCGCTTATACTCATGTATTCTTTTTACCTGTACGTCAAATAATGAATCGATATCAAAATCGATATGACATTTTTCTTTTACCAGTTGTGCAAGTCGCTGTTTATTAGCTTTTTTGACATTAAACCAACGTTCAGAAAAATCACTATCATCTACAAATTTCCTTAATTTATTTACTTTTTCAAAGTGACGTATCCAGTCACTACCAATTTTTTCTGTGATAAGCGAACTCATTAAGGGGTTACAATGCGCAACCCATCTACGAGGTGTGACTCCATTGGTTTTATTATTGAACCTGTCTGGCAATAACTGGTAAAAATCCTTGAACAGACCTTCTGTCAGTAAGCGTGTATGCAGGGCAGCAACGCCATTTACAGAGAAACTCCCAACGATTGCGAGGTACGCCATGCGTACATAACTAGTATCACCTTCCTCTATGATTGACATCCTTTTCTGCCGATCTGTGTCACCCGGCCATTGTCTGGCTACCATTTTTAAAAAGCGGGCATTTATTTCATAAATTATCTGGAGTAACCGAGGTAGAAGTTTCTCGAAAAGTGCTACTGGCCATTTCTCCAGAGCTTCAGGCAACAATGTATGATTGGTGTATGCCATTGTCTTTTGGGTGATGTCCCAGGCTTCATCCCAGGGAATATTTTTTTCATCCATTAGTAATCGCATCAGTTCAGCCACAGCAATTGCTGGATGTGTGTCATTCAACTGAAAAACATTTTGTCTGGCAAAATGTGTAAAGTTGTCGCCTTCGTTGATTGACCACATGCGTATCACATCCTGAAGGCTAGCCGAAGCAAGGAAATATTGCTGCTTAAGCCTTAGTGCCTTACCATTCTCACTGCTGTCATTTGGATAGAGCACCATAGTGATATGCTCAGCCTCATTGATCGCTTCTACCGCTTCTGGGTAACTGCCCGCGTTGAAATCGTCCAGGTTAAAGACATCGGTTGTACTGGCGGTCCATAAGCGTAAGGTATTGACGCAGTCATTTCGGTAGCCAGAAATTGGCACATCATACGGAATTGCCAGGACATCAGACGCATCAAGCAGAAGATGTTGCTTGTTGCCATACTGGTCGGTGAACGTTTCAACATGTCCACCGAACTTTATTACCTGGGCGTACTCGGGACGTTCAAGTTCCCAGGGGTTGCCATTCTTTAACCAGTGGTCAGGCTCCTCAATCTGGTATCCGTTTTCGATTTCCTGGCGAAACATGCCATATTCATATCGAATTCCATATCCGACGACCGGGAGTTTCAGTGTTGCACAACTATCCATAAAACAGGCAGCCAGGCGACCCAGCCCGCCATTGCCAAGGCCTGCATCGTGTTCCTCGCTTAGTATCTCCTCAAGATCCAGTGCATACTGATTCATGGCGGTTTTTGATTGACTGTCAATACCAAGGTTAAGAATATGATTGCCAAGTGATCGCCCGATAAGAAACTCCAGTGATATGTAATAGGCTTTTCTGACACCTTTTTTCTCATACAATCGCCATGTGTTCCTCCATCCCATCATTATGTGGTCACGGATTGTCAGGGACAGTGCTTCGTACAGGTAATACGGCACACAACCGACAAAGCGCCCCATGTGGAGGGTCAAATACCTTTCAAAGTCTTTAGCTAATGTTTCGCTGTCAGTAGGTAATTTTTCCATGACAGGAATTTCTGAAGTAGATAGCGGAAGAGATTTGGACATGTGTTACCTCTGATACAATATCATAAATTGAGATATGTTTTTTTTACTCATTGGTCGAAGCTGAGACCATTCAAAACGCCAGTTCCAGTTTCCCTCAGTTGTGCCTGGAACATTCATGCGAGCTGATGAGCCAAGCATCAGCAGGTCCTGCATCGGCAGAATGCATAAGAAAGAAACAGATGACATGGCCAGCCTTATCATCGCCCAGAGACGCTGATCATCAGACCCTTTCATCAACCCGGCGTATCCATTGAAATACGTCCTGTTATAATACTGTTCGTCACGGAGCCAGCCGAGCGTTGTATTATTATCATGTGTGCCGGTATACACTACATCATCGATTTCATGATGGTGAGGTAAGTGCGGATTTTTATTATTGCCGTCAAAAGCGAACTGTAAAACTTTCATACCGGGTAAGTTAAATGATTTCTTTAACTCAATAACCTGATCAGTAATGTCACCCAGGTCTTCTGCAACCAGGGGCAGATGATGGAAGCTGTCAAACATCTCACCTAGCATTTCCCTGCCGGGGACTTCTACCCAGTTCCCATTGATGGCCGTTTCATCCTCATATGGAACTTGCCAGTGGGCCTGTAAGCCACGAAAATGGTCAACACGAAGTAGATCAAAAAGCTGTAGCTGGGTATCAAAGCGATCTTTCCACCAGCTGAACCCTGTCTTTTTCATGTGGTTCCAGTCATATAATGGATTGCCCCATCTCTGGCCTGTGTCAGAGAAAGCATCTGGGGGTACGCCCGCAATAACCGGCATCTCGCCATCATTATTCATTAAGAAGTTTTCTCTTCCAGCCCAGACATCAGCGCTGTCACGAGCGACAAAAATCGGCATGTCGCCGAACAACTCAATGTTATGGTCTGACGCATACTGTCTGATTTCCTGCCACTGTGTAAAAAAAATAAATTGCTCAAAAATTATCTGCATAACCGAATCTTTAAGCCTGATACTGGCATCCTCCAGTGCACCCTGATTGCGGTGACGTAGCGGGCCTGGCCAGTCATACCATGGCTTGTTCTGATGTTGGTATTTAAGTGCCATGAATAAGGCGTAATCATCCAGCCATTTTTTATGTTGAGCGGCGAAATCAGTGATCCTTTGTTGCCATTCATGGTTGTCCATCTGATAAAAA
Organism: Gammaproteobacteria bacterium; assembly: GCA_036986095.1. Taxonomy (GTDB): domain Bacteria; phylum Pseudomonadota; class Gammaproteobacteria; order BMS3Bbin11; family BMS3Bbin11; genus BMS3Bbin11. Next base: position 8 of record BTQX01000114.1, on the reverse strand, counting down.
TGTTGAGC
>BTQX01000113.1:0-5586 GCA_036986095.1 Gammaproteobacteria bacterium | reverse complement strand
GTCGAATTATTCGCGCCGGCCCACATCCCCATTCACAAATTACTGGCAACTGTTCATCAAGGTTGTCTTTGATCAATTGAGCTATGTATTTTGCATGCGCTTTACCGGTGTAGTAATACACTGGCCAGTTGGTATGGCTGTATGCATCATAGGAAAGAAATGATGGCGGAAAGATGAAACCAGGCTGTGTTTTCTTAAAGTCACTATTTATCCGCCGGGTATTTTTTAATTCTATTAAATAGCGGAGGTTATCGACCAGCTGTAGTAAGCGTAGTTTACGTAAAAGATATACAAAGTTTTGTTTTGTGGTGTTTGTGTGTTTGGTGTGTTTGGGGTCAGGTCTTTCATTTTGCATAGTACTGCCCATTGATTATTCGACTGATACTCGTGTAATGCAGCCCAAAATATGTAGCAAGTGTTTTCATAGTATAACCACCGCTTTCGTAAGCTGCTTGTATTGCTCGATCCCTGTCTGTGAATCGCTCTGTATAATAATCTAAGGGTTTTGGTAGAGAACGTCGTTGACTCGTCGGTATCTCACTAATGTCAATATCTTTATCAATTTTTCTTTGTATATTCTCGATGTATTCTTCATCTGCAATATATATCTGGTTTTTAAGTTGCTCCCAGATAGTCGGCTGGTTTTTCCCTTCGGAAATAAATTGACGATAACGATCAATAGCTGCAGCTTTCCGCCTGGAAAAATGAGCAATGATCGACAGCGTGTTGAGCCACTCGGGCGGACTGACTTGCCCCGCCGTGGCACGATAACTGCTCCAGGGCCAATCTTTAGCAGAACGGACCATTCTCGCTCTAACTGGATTCAGGACAATATAACGCGCGACTTCGAGTAAATAAGTCTCTTTTTGCACGATAACGGCTTTGTAGCGTCCTTGATAGACATGACCTACACTTTTATGTGTTCGGTTGAAATTCTGGGTATACACCCCGTTCAACTGACGCATCCCTTTTGATAGATTACTGTCGGGTGTCTCAAACAATAAATGATAATGGTTGCCCATTAAGCAGTATGCGTGAACGATCCAGTTAAACCGTTCACACACTTTACCCAGGATCTCAAGATAAGCTAATCGGTCATCATCAGTAAGATAGATATCCTCTTGCCTATCACCCCTGGATGTAACGTGATAGAGAGCCCCCGCAAATTCCAGTCGTAGTGGTCTTGCCATAATGAGAGGTTAACATGTCGTTATGAATAATGAAAGACCTGACCCCTTTTATGCTTTTATGTTCTTTTATGCTTTTACTTTTTTAATAGATTTTATTAGGAAGATATTACTTAAAACCAGCCATTTGAAGGCCGCTTAGAAAATGGTTTCTATCTTTAGACTTTCGAAATGGAAAGGCCTCAAGAAAATCTTTGAGGGAGAAATCAGGATTGCCTATTAATACCTGACTGACCTCCCATTCTGCCTCATCCTGTTTTCCCTCTTTTGCAAGTGCGGCAGCTAACCAGACACGAACACGATCTGAAAGAGGATTCCGATCGAGTGCTTCTTGAAAGGTATCTATAGCTTTTGCATACTGTTTTAAAATAAAGTACGCCTGTCCAAGGTGAAATGGGTAATTATAGGGATGATGCGGCTCCAGGCGAATTGCTTTTTGCATTCTCTTGAGTCCTTCTTCCGGGCGACCAGCAAAATATAGTAAGGTAGCAAGCAAGACATGAGCATTAGCGTAATTAGAATCAAGTGCGATAGCTTCTTCCAAATATCTTAATGCTCCATCCCAATCACCTTTTTCTCTTTTAACCAACCCGCCGACAAAATATGCCAGAGTAAGTTTCTGGTCTCGTTTAAGTGCTTCTCTGGAATTTTTCAACGCTAAATCCAGTGAAATATCGGGGTTTTTGCTCCAGCCGTTCATGTATTCAAACACATGGGTCCAGCCTAACATTGCGTATGCATCTGCAAACTCAGGGTCATGCTGTATTGCTTGCTCAAAATAGCTACGGGCTTTTGAGTTGTCATCCTTTGAAAGTAGAAAGAATTTCTCCTTTCCTCTTAAATAATAATCGTAGGCATCAACATTGCTGGTTAACTTTCGATCTATATTGAGTGACTCTCCTTCCGTCAACTGAACTTTCAATGCCACACTAATCTTTTTGATAATTTCGTCCTGAAAATCAAAAATATTCCCTATTTCGCCATCATATCGTTCTGCCCACAAATGGTTTCCTGAACTTGCTTCAATAAGCTGGGCATTGATTCGCACCCGGCCTTCCACTCGACGTGCGCTACCTTCCAGCATGTAACGTGTGCCTAGTTCCTTCGCGATTTCACGGATATCTTTTGAAATACCCTTATATTGAAAGGCAGAGATACGTGAGATAACTAATAAGCCGGATATTTTTGAAAGTTCTGTAATTAAGTCATCTGTCAATCCATCAACAAAGTATTCCTGGCTCGGGTCGTTGCTGATATTAGTAAAAGGCAATACGGCAAGAGAAGGTGTTTCTAAACGAAATTTGGCATCATCCAGTTGTTCATTAAGTTTGGCATTCATTGTTGCCTGAGACTGATCACTGCTTTCTATAGTCGATTCCTCACTGCCATTTTTGAGAACATAAACCACACTGGCGATTACTAGTGCGGTGACAATTCCCAATAAAGCAGGCCGAGAAATTCGGGGAATTACTCGGCGTGAGTCTTTCTTTGCACGTATGATCCGCCCTGGGTTTACTACCGGTATATTTGAACCAGGTATCAATCTCGCATGATAGGCACGAATGGGCTTTGATAGATTCTTAACCTGTTGCTCCCCAATAGACTCATAATCAAAGGGTAATTTTTGGCCAATGGCATCAAAGAATGATCCTGAGATGCAAATCCCGCCTGGCTCGGCAATACCTTCTAATCGTGCAGCGACATTAACCCCGTCTCCAAACACATCGTCGCGGTCTTCAATTACATCACCCAGGTTGAGACCAATACGAAAAGCTATCGTGTGTTCTGGAGGGAAGCCTTCATGCAGATCATGAAGAAATTTTTGCATATTGGCAGCACAAATCAGAGCATCCACTGCTGAGCCAAACATCGCGAGCACAGCATCGCCCGCGTAGTTCATAATTAGCCCTCCGTGGCTCTCAACGGTTGCAGTGAATACATCCATGATATCCCGAAGTTTCCGATAGGTGTTGTCCTCATCGGCTTCAGTCATGCGGCTAAAACCCACCGCATCCGCGTACAGAATAGCGGCTAATGTTCGTGGTAAAGGAACAGTGTCTATAGCCATGATCTCATCAAATATGGTGAGTATTTAAGCTTCATATTAGGAGTAAACCCACTAAAATACAATGCAGGCAAAACCATTAAAGGTTTAGCAATATAGTATTCGCCATTTCATGTTAAAGTTCTTAATCTGTAATTTTTGCATGACATGTCCCTCTTTCCTGACAACAATACGTTCACCCAATCACAAACGCCTCTCCTGAATTCATATCATAAGTGCAATTCCTAAAACAAAATAACTGGTAAGAATTGGCAATTCGAGGAAAAAGGGTCACCTTTTCCGTTTCCCTTATCGTTCTGCCACCGTCTTAGCCACCTTATCACGCACATAATGAGGCAATGCATCCGCTGGATCAGTTTCTCTTCCCTGCACTGATTCATATAATGCCAGGCGGGCAATATCAGCCGCATGCGGGTACTCATCATTGATACCGGTGATCCCCCTGTCAGCCGTATTCATCAACATGAACTTATCTTTGTAGCGATCCAAGCCTGTGCCAGTAAGGATAATATTGCCACGGTCCGGCAGGTTAATCTCATCAGGGAATGACACAGAAATTTCTCCTGTCAACTCAGGTGGTGCATCTTTTTGAATACGATACAAGCCATGATAAACCTGATCCATGCGTGCATCGATAACACTCAGCACGATCCCCTGTTGCCTCGATGCCAACGCTGCGAGTGAAGATACGGCAATCAATTTACGCTCTCTGGCCAATGCCAGCCCCTGCATCATTGCTGCACCGATTCGCAAGCCTGTAAATGAACCCGGACCTGAGCCATAGGCAAACAGGTCAATGTCATCAAGGCTGGCATCGTTCTCTTCGAGCAAGGCATTGATCATCGGCAATAGCTGCTCGGCATGACCACGACCAATCACCTCAAATTTCTCCACCACTTCTTGCCCGGTCAGCAATGCAACTGAGCAAGCTTCGGTAGAGCTATCCAGGGCAAGTATACTCATTTTCATAATTAGTCAGTGATTCTTCTGGCTTCATGCACATTAGGTAATTCATTAATTCGAGACAGCAGTTGACTCAGTCTGCTTAAGTTCTCAACTTCTATTGTTAGCTTCATCGTAGCTTCATTTGTATGGCTATTAGATTTTGTACTGACCGCTGTGACGTTGATTTTTTCATTTGAAAGCAATGCCGTAATATCGTGTAACAATCCTTTTCGGTCATAAGCCACTATCTTTATATCTACGGTATAAAAATCCTCTTCCGGGCCTCCCCAGTTGACCTCGATCAGGTGTTGATCTTCCTGATTTCTTGCACGTAGGGCATTGCTGCAATCGCTGCGATGGATACTGACTCCCCTGCCCAGGGTAATGTAGCCAACGATATCATCACCCGGCAGCGGCTTGCAGCACTGCGCCATGTGCGTCATCAAATTGCCGACCCCCAGTACCTGTATATCGGAACGATTTTTTTTAGAAGGCTGCTGGCGCAGTTTTAACTCTGGCTCTTTTTTCGTTTGCGGGCTCAGAAAGCCCTGCAGTGCGTTTGCAATCTGGGTGATTTTTACTTCACTGCGCCCAACTGCGGCCATCATGTCGCTGGTTTTTTTAAATTTCAGTCGTTGCGAAAGTTTGTCGATGTTGACGTCTTTCAAACCAAGACGCAACAGCTCCTTATCGAGTATGGTTCTTCCATCTGCTGCATTCTGATCATATTCCTGATGACGGAACCATTGTTGTATTTTTGATTTCGCCCGATGTGATTGTGTGTAACCCAGATGTGGGTTGATCCAGTCACGACTGGGCTTGCCTTCTTTAATTGTCAGAATTTCAACTTTATCACCTGTTTTTAACTGATAGGTTAGTTGAGCAATAGCGCCATTCACCCGAGCACCTCGGCAACGGTGACCTATTTCGGTGTGTACGGTGTAGGCAAAATCCAGCGGGGTGGAACCGCTCGGTAAATCTATGATTTTGCCTGCCGGGGTAAAAACATAGACCCGATCTTCAAATACCTGACTGCGAAATTCGGCAACAAAGTCGCTACCATCAGCCGCTTCGTCCTTCCATTCCAGCAACTGTCTGAGCCAGGCAATCTTGCGATCAAAACTTTCATCCTGACCGACCCCTTCCTTGTAACGCCAGTGGGCGGCTACACCGAGTTCACCACGTTCATGCATGGCATGGGTACGAATCTGTATCTCTACCAGCTTGCCATCTGGCCCACGCACGGCGGTATGAATGGACTGATAGTTATTGTTCTTCGGGGTGGTGATGTAGTCATCGAACTCTTCTTTTATGTAAGGCCATAGTGAATGTGCCACCCCGAGCGCGGCATAACAATCAGGTATGGTATCGACCAGGATGCGTACTGCC
>BTQX01000112.1:0-5622 GCA_036986095.1 Gammaproteobacteria bacterium | reverse complement strand
GAGTCTGCGACTGGATAAATACGGCTGACGCGTGCCATGACATCTTTATTGCTACCATCCAGTCTGACAGGAACCATTTGTTTCAGTTTCAGGTTTCTGACCAGCCGGACAGGAACATCGACTTCAACCCTTAGATATTTGATATGGGCAAATTTTAACAAAGGCTGCCCCGGCTGAACGGTATCACCGACTTCAACCAGCTTATCTGTAATTACACCATCGAATGGCGCCATGGACTTTGTGTCGCGAATTTTTGCGTCTAGTTCAGCCAGCCCTGCCTGGGCCTCAAGGAAGCCAGCATAGGCCTGATTCATACCTGTGCCGCGCTGAATGAGATCGGATTGACGTACGAGCCCCGGTTCACCACTGTCAAACATGCTGGCAAAGTTTTTGGTGAACATATTGTCAAACAAACCAGGAATTGCCATACCGGGTGAACGCGTAACATCTCTGCTTTGTGGTGCCCAGAGCTCTCGGTTATACTGTGCGCGGGCATTGCGCAAAGCGCTGTCAGCACTGTAGATACGTGATTGTATTGCCTGGCGCTTTGCCTGCAACTCATCGTCGTCAAGTGCTACCAGCAAAGCATTCTTGGTAAAACTGTCGCCTTCTGAGCCGCCAATAAAAGTAACTCGCCCTGGCATTTGAGCATTCAGCACAACTTCCTTATAGGGGATAACTGTGCCGCCCAGCACTGATGAACTGCCCACAATCTGTTGCTCAACATTCACAATTTTCCAGGCATTTGCAACCGGGAATGCAAGCGTAAGACAAAGTGCTGCTATAAATTGCAAGAACTTGAACTTATTTTTCTGCAGCGGGAGACCTGCCCGATATACTGCCATGGATATTCCTCTTTTCTGGAGTTCCCGATGTGCACACCCAGCCTGGCAAGGCCCCGGCAAACACAATCATTACATTCAATAGTTTAAAACATTAAATAACGCACGGCCTCTTCGTCCACTGCCCACAGCAGTCGCTGTAATTCGAAGACCTGCGAAATCAGGGGAAATGCCCTGCCATCTCCACTTATTAGAGACATTCAACATTAACATATCTTACAATCTGAAGCATGCAAGGAGCACACTTTATTCGAGTTTTGCGTAGCCAGAGCTACATAGAATTTTTACGGGCTTGTCTGATTCTCTGATTTTCCTCATACAACACCTCTTCTTCAGGAAATATTTCTCTCAGATCGGCCATACTCAGCGTTGCACCTTTTTCGTCAAATGCGGCCCAAACCTTCTGCCATCTGACATCATCAAACCAGAAGCCTTTCGGTAACACACAAACAAGCTCCTGATTAAAATCGGTAATGACTTTCGGCTCAACCAATCTACCCGCCATTTCGTGACAGCTCCTGGTAGCGTATCCAGTGGTAAATATCGCGGGCGAGGCGATCCGGTGCCTCAATTTGCAGCGCGTGCTTCGCACCATCGATATATTGAACATCAAAGGAAGGCTGGCTACCCTTTTCGAGCAGAGTAATTAGACCCTTTTCATCAACAAGAGGATCAGGTCTGGCCAGAAAAAGCTGAACCGGCTGTCTGATACGCTTGATATACTTTTTAATAAATTCACTCATACGCATGCTTTGCCTGAGAAAATTCTCATCCAGTTTTTTAACCCGTGACTTGTCCGTTGCCAGGGCTATTTGAATTTCACTGTTCGTGACATGAAGCTCAGGATCGAATTCTGCGGCCATATCCCGCTCGCTCAGGTCTGACATCCCGGCCATGGATTTAACTTTTTGCGTCAGACTGGTACCGGGTTTTATTAGCCGCGGACTGATTAACACCAGTCCTCGGCTATGCCCCCGATAGGCAATTCCATAGGCAAGTGCAAGCCTCGCCCCCCAGTCATAACCAACAATGTAGACTGACTGGTAATAGGCTTTTAATGGCTTTAAAAAAGAATGGACGTCGCTGACATAATCCTCGTACTGAACAGGCTTACCGTTGACTTTGAGAGAGCTTTTACTGCTGTAGCCACTTCCACGACGGTCCAGTGCAAATACATCGTAACCCCGCTCCAAAAGTTTTTCGGATAGAGCGCGGCCCCAACCTGCATGACCTTCCAGTCCATGAAGATAAATTATAGCAACCCGCTGCTTGCCACCGCGTCGATATCCAGTAAATGCCTGGAGAGAGCCATCACTGGCATGGAATTCCCGTTGTTCGGGAAACTCCCTGGGGATGCCTGAAAAATACTTGCCGAGATCGTAGTCAACCTGGCGCGGCTGAGATACCTGTGAATCTGACTGGCAGCCCGCTATAGCGACAACAAGCACCGCTAACAAAATGCCAGTCAAATATTTCAGCCGGGTGAACTGCATATACAACTAAAGGGTGCCTCTAAAATCAAACTTTACCATAGTCAGCTATACCCGGATTACCCTTAATACCAACCAGCTTAGGTATATTCATCTTCTTAATCTTGACGGTCTTTTTGTCTTTAAGATAGGCAGAAACGACATCCCAAATTGGCTTGCCGTCAGGTATCGAATTGACCGCTGCCCAGCCGGATACCATATATTTCTTGGACGCTTCGAGCTTCTTGCCATTATCGAGCCGCACATCTGTTACCCGACTACCAATCTTTTTGTTGGGTGCCAGCGTATAGTCAATACCCCCCACACGAACCATGTCACCGCCCTGCTGGTAGTAGGGATCTACGTTGTAGAGGTTATCCGCTATATCCTCAAGGATGATCTTTATATCTTTACCACTCATCTCGCGACGATAGGTGTTTGGATAGGTAATACTGGTCTGATCCATGACATTCTCAAAAGTAATGCTCTGGCCACCTAGCACGGTGGTACCCCAACGGAAACCCGGAGACAACGAGATTTCTGCATCATTCACCTCGCGCAGGGCATCACAAATGACCTGGTCGAAAGTACCGTTGAAATTTCCACGGCGATACAGAGTCTGGTCGGCAACCGCCAGCTTCTTACGCAATTTTTTTCGATATGGCGCGCGAACTTTCTCAATGTACCTGAACATTTCAGAATCGGCATCCAGCAGATTTGAAAATACCGGCATCAGGCGGTAACGAAATCCCTGCACCTTGCCCTTTCGTACATCGAGATCCATGACCCCAAGAAATTTACCGTTTGAACCCGCATTGGTAACCAGCGTTTTACCGCCCGGGTTCTTGACTACCGAGGGCTTGGGCACACCATCATGCGTGTGGCCACCGAAGATAACGTCAATGCCAGTAACCCGTGAGGCCATTTTTAAATCCACGTCCATGCCGTTATGCGAGATTACAACAACAACGGCGGGTTTTTCCTGCGAACGAACCTGGTCCACCACTTCCTGCATCGAATCGTCATTAATGCCGAAGGTCCAGTCCGGGATAAACCGTTTAGGATTAGCAATAGGTGTATAGGGGAAGGCCTGGCCGATGACAGCCACTTTGATACCGTTTACATTTTTTATTACATAAGGCTTGAAGGCATTTCCAGTTTCTTCGTTAAAATCGCTAAAATCTGCGAATTTATAATCAAACAGGGCATCTTCCTTAACGCGGACGTTCTGGGCGACGAAATCACCTTTAAAATCGCGCACATTATTGATCATTTCCTGATCCGGATAAGTGAACTCCCAATGCCCTGTCATGACATCAACACCAAGTAAATTGGTAGCACCCACCATATCCTTGCCGCGCGTCCAGTAGGCAGTGGCAGAGCCCTGCCAGGTATCACCACCATCAAGCAGCAGGCAATTCTTGTCTCCTCGATCAGCGCGCACTTTCTTTACCAGAGTAGCAAGATGGGCAAATCCACCCACTTTGCCATAGGTTCTGGCTGCCTTGTCATAGCCCAGATAAGTAAATGCATGGGCTTCGATGGTTCCAGGTTTGATCTTGAAATGATCGAGAAATTTTTTGCCGACGATATGTGGTGGTTTACCGAAAGCACCACCCACGCCGATATTGACATTCGGCTCACGAAAATAAATTGGATTGAGCTGGGCATGACAATCAGTCATATGCATCAGGCAGACATTGCCAAATTTTTTCTGATCATACATTACTGCGGGATTGCGAGCGGCCAGTGCATTGGTTGGTAGCATGCCTGATGCACTGGCAATGCCAATCAACTGGACAAATTCTCTGCGTGAAAGATTCATTTATTCTCCTCCGAATGTTTTGAGTACATCTGCTATAGACTGTCGCGATTTAATATCGAGTTATTTTTCAAGAAAGTTATAATAATTTGGCTTAATTTGTATTATGTTAGTACGGAACTCGTAATCTCAGCAGTGCAGAATATTACAAAACCCCCGTATGCGGCCACCCTGTCTACAAAGTTTACCATAGAGTGAAACATAGTGAACAGACCGGTAGCTGTAAAGAAAAATCGGGGAAATAATTAATCAGAGGTTCCTTAATAATTTACTATTCCGAAGGCACTTGATTGAGTGAGGAAAAAGACACATCGGTCAGGCTGTCTCCCAGTTCCCCTGATTCATTTCGGCTACTTTCAAGCTTGATCTTCAAGCGCAGGTCGTTACCAGAATCTGCCGCACGGATCGCATCATCATAATCAATCAAACCATCCTCAAACAGTTGAAATAACGACTGATCAAAGGTTTGCATGCCTGTGTCTGTTGACTTGGCGATAACAGCCCTGATTTCTGAAACCCGGCCCTTGAGAATCATTTCTGCAATCAGCGGTGAACGAATCATAATCTCAATCGCAGGAACCCGGCCTTCTTCTCCACGTTTACGTAGCAATCTTTGCGAAATAATGGCATGCAGATTCATCGACAAATCAAGATATAACTGATTATGCCTTTCCTCGGGGAAAAAGTTGAGAATACGCTCCAGCGCCTGATAGGTATTATTTGCGTGCAGGGTTGCAAGACAAAGGTGGCCTGTCTCCGAAAAAATAATGGCCTTTTCCATAGTGTCACGTGTGCGGATTTCGCCAATCAGAATCACATCCGGGGCCTGGCGCATAGCATTGACCAGCCCCGATTCGAAGGTATTAGTATCGACCCCGACTTCGCGCTGGGTCACGACACAGTTTCTGTGTTCGTGGATGTATTCAATCGGGTCTTCTATTGTAATGATATGGCCGAAACTGTTCTCGTTCCGGTAGCCTATCAGTGCCGCCAGAGAGGTAGATTTACCGGTACCTGTACCCCCTACAAACAACACCAGCCCACGCTGAACCATGGCAATCTCACTGAGTACCGGTGGTAGATTTAATTCCTCGAACTTGGGGATACGGGTTTCAATAGTACGCAGTACCATGCCCACCATGCCCTGCTGAATAAAAACATTGACACGAAAACGACCAATTTTTTTCGGATGAATAGCAAAATTGCATTCATTATCTTCTTCAAAACTGCGTCGCTGCTCTTCATTCATTATGCCGTAGGCAAAGCTACGGCTTTCATCCGGTGTCAGTGCCTGCTTGGTGACAGGTGTGATTTTGCCATCGACTTTCAAACAGGGTGGAATACCTGCCGTAATAAACAAATCCGATGCATTTTTTAGTACCATTAATTTTAGTAGATCAGTAAATACCATAACTTAAGGGCACCTCCATTAATTCTGGATAGATCAGATTGCATTCCAAATCGTTCATATCAAGGCAAGGATCACACG
>BTQX01000111.1:0-5634 GCA_036986095.1 Gammaproteobacteria bacterium | reverse complement strand
AATTTGTTGCCCTGACCGGCCAGTACGATATGTTTTTTCAATTGTGCGAATTCACGCAAAGGAGGTGGTAGCAGCAGGCGGCCACTGGCATCCATATCAACATCAGTGGCCTGGCCGATAAAAAATCTCTTGAGTTTTGCAGCACGCTTATCAAATGAAGGCAGCGCAGTAACATCGGCCTCGATGCGCTCCCATTCAGGCAGGGTATAAAGCCACAGGCAGCGGTCATTAGTATTATTGACGGTGACGACCATGTGATTTTCAGCACCCGAACGCAATTCCTCGCGATAGCGAGTCGGGATGGCAATCCTCCCTTTGCTGTCCAGATTGACCTGATTGACTCCTCTAAACATTATCCACCACTTGTGTCACAGCCACCTATTGACGGGGTAATTTATTCCACTTTTACCCACTTTTTGACACTATAATGCCCAAAAACCAGAAATGTCAAGCTCTCATATAAATTCTTTCTTTAAAAACAGTGAATTAGCCTATTTTCCGACCAGTGGTTAATAACATACTTTAAATCTGAAATATAAGTTTCTGAAAAATACTTGATGAAAAAATGGGTAGTTCCCTTCTTTTTTGTTTTTGTGCATACGCACAGTCAAGGTTTTCGCACTTTATGGGCGAAAAACAAAGATTAATTCGAGAAATCGAATAAAAAGAAAACCACCCGCGAAGGGTGAAACCCTTAGCCGTGCGCAAGCACAAAAAAAGAAAAAACGAGCTGGCCGGTAAGCCGGGTTCTGTCATGGACAGTCATTCATCTGGGATGTCCGTCGCCGAACACCTCAAGCAACCTACCCGGATCTGGCACGGGTCATGCCATTGGATCCCTATTTGGTCTTGCTCCGAGTGGGGTTTACCCTGCCACCTGTGTTACCACAGGCGCGGTGCGCTCTTACCGCACCATTTCAACCTTACCGGCCCCGAGAGGCTTAGGCGGTATATTTTCTGTGGCACTTTCCATCGGCTCGCGCCGTCCAGGCGTTACCTGGCACTCTACCCTTTGGAGCCCGGACTTTCCTCTGTAGCTAATCGAAACCATCTACAGCGACTGCCTGGCCAGCTCGCTAACGATTTTAACACAAGATGAAAGATTAAGGATTAAGGATGAAAGAATGTGATTTGTTTTTACTTAATCTTTAATCCTTCGTCTTTGATCTTAAGTCCATACTCATATAACACCTTCTTCCTTGCCCCCGACATGCGTGCAGCCAGGCTCGCCGCCTGTGACACAGACAACTCGGTCAGCAGGACATCCATCATCGACTGTCCTGCTTCAATACTTTTATCAGGGTTTTCTTCAGCTCCGGTTACCACAATGACAAATTCTCCACGGCCTGAATTTTCATCCTGCTGCATTGCCAGTAAAACTTCAGCAAGCGTTCCCCGGTAGAGCGATTCGAAACGTTTGGTAAGTTCCCTGCCAACGGTACAGGGGCGCGATGCGGAAAAGGCGCTTTCCATATCATGAAGGGAATCACTGATACGATGGGATGATTCGTAGAATACCAGGGTGCGGGTTTCTGTTACCAGAGACTCCAGCTGCTTGCGTCGTGCCGTGGCTTTTGAAGGAAGGAAACCTTCAAAGCAGAACCGTTCTAGCGGCTGCCCGGCGACTGAGAGCATAGCGCTGACAGCGCTGGGCCCGGGCAAGGGCACAGGCTGCAGGCCTGCTTCGTGTACAGCTTGTACCAGACGGGAACCCGGGTCAGAAATCAACGGTGTCCCTGCATTACATATCAACGCCACTGAGCTGCCAGCCTGCAATAAGCCGATGATTTGTTTAATCCTGGAGGATTCATTATGTTCATGCAGCGACAACATTGCTGTCTTGATGCCATAATGCTGTAACAGCGTTCTACTATGGCGTGTATCTTCCGCAGCAATCAGCTCGACAGCTGCCAAAGTTTCAAGCGCACGGTTTGTAATATCGGAGAGATTGCCAATAGGCGTCGCAACAACGTACAATTTTCCAGGTCTTTCAGCTTTGCCTGTTTTCATCTTCCCTCGCTATAATCCCCTTTTTTCCGGATGCGGTAGGAAGGAATGATACCGTATATGAACATTTAATCTGTGGATAATAACCTCCCTTGAAGCATTCAAAATTAATTACTCAGCTTGTCGGGCTTTTTAGCCTGGCGCTCATCCTGTCTGCCTGTCAGTCTACACCACCTACTTCACGTGTACCGGATACAATTACCCGGCCTGCCTCGATAGACAGGGGAATTTTCACGCCGCAGACGGTTACAGAGCCGCTCGATCAACATTCATTGCCCGGGGACTTTCCGCTAACAATCAGCAGCGATGACGTCAGACTTCAGCAGGCCGCCGCATTGTTTCAATCTGGCAATCCCGGACTTGCTCTTGACATGCTGGACAGCATTGAAGGCAACTCTTTGAGTCCCGACCAGAGGACACGCAGACGTATTTTACAGGCGGTAATACTGTTACAGGCCGGAGGCAGTTTTCAAGCCCGGCAAGTTCTCAGGAGAGGCGTTGAGAGTTATCAGCCTGCAACACTGGCGGCGTTTTATCTGATGCGGGCAAAGGCAGCCATGATTCAGGCCGAAACAGCGGATGCACTGTATGCCCTGCTAAAACGCGAACAGTTTATGGCTGCAAATCAAGTGCTGGAAAATCAGCGCATGATCTGGAGCATACTGATGATTGCCGACACCCGAAAACTGAAAAAAATTCAGCAACAGGACATGTCTGCTGAACTGGCGGGCTGGCTTGAACTGGCGATGATAGTGAAGAGAAACAGTTCCTATCCGAGTATAGAACAGGCAATAAACAACTGGCGGATAAAAAACCTGTCACATCCCGCAAGTGCTGAACTGCTTGATCAGATTACTAACGAAACCAGCCTCACGAAATCACCAAAAAATATTGCTTTCCTGCTGCCCTTAACTTCAGCCTATGAACCGGCAGCCAGTGCGATCCGAGATGGTTTCGAGGCGATAAACAATGAGCAGGCAGCAGGCAGTCGCTACCAACTACGCTTTTATGATTATGGCCGGGACGCAGATGCAGCTGTTCTATACTACAACCAGGCCGTCAATGACGGTGCTGATATCATCATTGGCCCGCTGGGGCGAAAATCTATTGATAGCCTGCTGACAGCAACTGAAATACATGTTCCAACACTTTTGCTATCCCCTCCTGCAGAGCAAAACAATACACAGCAGGATCTTTTTCAGTTCAGCCTCTCTCAGGAACTGGAAGCACAACAAACCGCCCAGCGAGCCTGGCTGGACGGGCACAGATACGGTGTCATTCTATTTCCGCAAACCTCCATCGGTCAGCGCATGGCAACTGCCTTTACTCAGCGCTTCAACGAACTGGGTGGAGAGATTGTCAGTAGCGAGAGTTACGCTGCAAAGGAAACAGAATTTTCACCTGTGGTACGTCGCCTGCTGGGTGTAGACCGAAGTGAGCAGCGGATAACTGAAATGAAAGTATTGCTCGGCGGTAAGATTACCACCGAGGCCCGGCGCAGACAGGATATTGGTTTCATCTTTTTACCGGCGGGCAAACGAAATGCGCGCCTGATAAAACCGGTGCTAGACTTTTTCTATGCGCTGGATCTTCCCATCTATTCCACTTCCCGGATATTTTCCGGCAAGCCGGATCCTGTGAACGACAGAGATCTCGACAGAATACGCTTCCCTGATATGCCATGGATGATAGCGAGCAACATTGAACTGGAGTCATTGCGTACATTCCTGCAAGGAGGCTGGCCCAACAGAGAGACCAGCTATAACAGATTGTACGGACTGGGTATGGATATCTTCAGCATCCTGCCTCGTCTGCAAATGATGAGAGAAAATTCCTTATTGCACTATCAGGGACAATCTGGAATTCTCCACATTGATACAGACGGCGTAGTCCACAGGCAAATGTTATGGGCCAGGTTCATCAAAGGCATACCCGACCTGATCGACAGGCAACCCACTTATCAAGGACGATTCAGTGAAAAAGAATTCGAAGCCATACCTGCCATTGCACCTGCGGCGGGGCAATAATGCCGAAACACTAGCAGAAAAACATCTCATCAATCATGGCTTACTTGCGATTGAAAGCAACTACCGCTGCAAGGCTGGCGAGATCGATCTGCTGATGCAGGATGCGGACACCCTGGTCTTTATCGAAGTACGCTACCGCAGCAATCCATTTTTCGGTACTGCTGCTGAATCGATCACCCCGCGAAAAATGCAGCGCATAAGGAAAACTGCTGAACATTTCCTGCTAACGCACAGGCAATATGCACACTTATTTAAGCGCTTTGATGTGATTGCGATCTCTGCACAGACAGCCAAACAGGAATTATTATGGATCAAAGATGCATTCTGACACCCTCACTGTTAAAGTATTAGCAGCAGTCTGAACGGACAGAGAGCACAACAATAGAGCTAAATCATGGAAATTTCTGAACGCGTCACTAACATTTTCACTTCACATATCGAAACAGCTCATGCGGCACTCGAGGAACTTGTGACGGATATTGTTGATGCCGCTACATTAATAACGAATGCATTATTGGCAGACCATAAAATTTTAAGCTGCGGCAATGGTGGCTCTGCCGCCGATGCCCAGCATTTTTCATCAGAACTGCTGAATCGTTTTGAACGTGAACGACCCGGCCTGCCTGCCATCGCACTGACCACTGATTCATCCACAATCACTTCGATCTCCAACGACTATACATTTGATGATATTTTCTCCAAGCAGATTAGCGCACTGGGGCAGCAGGGTGATATCCTGCTGGCTATTTCAACTTCGGGCAATTCTGCAAACATACTACGGGCCGTGATGTCAGCGCATCAACGACAAATGCACTGCGTGGTACTCTCCGGCAAAACCGGCGGCGATCTGGTAGGCATACTGAATGATGATGATATTTTTCTGTCAGTATCGGCAAAGTCGACGGCGCGAATACAGGAAATTCACATCATCATTATCCATTGCCTGTGTGATCTAATCGACACTCAGCTTCTGGGGCCGGTATAAGTCTGCTCAATCGGTATTTATGGATCGGATCGAAAACAAAATTCTTACTGAAACAGATGTTAACAGCCATCTGCTGTCCAGCCTTCCTCGCCCCCTGGTGTTCACAAATGGCTGTTTTGATATCCTGCACCGAGGTCATGTCAGCTACCTTGAAGAAGCAGCACAATTGGGAAACTGCCTGCTAGTGGCAGTGAATACTGATGCTTCGGTGCGCCGATTGAGCAAGGGATATGACAGGCCCGTCAACCCCCTGTCTGACAGACTGGCATTACTTGCTGCCCTGCAAAGTGTTGACATAGTCATCCCCTTCGATGCAGAGACACCACTGGAACTAATCCGCCTGCTTATGCCTGATATTCTGGTCAAGGGCGGCGACTGGCCGGTGGAAGATATTGTCGGTGCTGCTGAGGTTATTCAGGGTGGTGGCGAAGTTCATTCCATCCCCTTTCGCTATCAACGCTCTACCAGTGATCTAATCAAAAAGATTAGAACCTGATTCTATGCTGACAGAAGAATCATCTGAAAAATCATCTAAAGATCCTCCCAAAAACCTGGATGATGATTTTCTCATTTCGCTGAAACCCTGTCTGTCACCGGAAAGACTGCTGCTGGATA
>BTQX01000110.1:0-5646 GCA_036986095.1 Gammaproteobacteria bacterium | reverse complement strand
CCGGCTTGATGACATCACAGTTCTGGCCGACTATTGCCCTGGCTCTTCTAGCGTACTGCATCTGGCAGCTATACCAGCTGTTCAGGCTCGACCGCTGGATACAGCAAGGCCTTAAACGCTCACAAACGCCGAATGCAGGAGGTGTGCTGGAAAATATAATTTCTAATATCCACCGCCTTAAAACCAGCAGGGAGCGCGGCAAGAAAAAACTTGCACAGCTGCTTGGCCAGTTCAAAGCCTCTGCGGAAGCGCTGCCTGATGCAACAGTTATTCTTACCACCACAGGTGAAATCCAGTGGTTCAATGAAGCGGCCGAAACCCTGCTAGGCCTGCAGTCACCGAGAGATCTGGACCAGCGTATTGATAACCTGCTACGCGACCCCAAGTTTCATAAATTCCTGCGGGCGACGAAACGACAGCAGGAGCTACGCCTCACTTCTCCACAGAATAATGAAGTCATTTTATCCTGTCGCCTGATCAATTATGGCAAGAACAGGCTTTTACTGACGGTGCGTGATGTCAGCATCCGCGAACAGCTCAATCGTGTACGACGAGAATTTGTCTCGAATGCTTCACATGAGCTACGTACTCCACTTACGGTGATCCGGGGTTATCTTGATGTGATGTCTGCTGACAGCAGGAGTACGGATGAGTTACGTGACAAGATACAAATCTTACTTGAACAAACGACACTGATGGAGAATATAATCAACGAAATGCTGACACTTTCCCGGCTGGAAAGCTCTACGCTGGAGGCTGGCGAAGGAGAGACTCTCAGCGTGGCACAAATGTTACGGCAACTGGCACTGGATGTCGTTCAATCCGGCAAGGCTGAGACCGGGCAAATCACTGTTACTGCGGATGACAGCCTTTGCCTCATTGGCATGCGGTCAGAGATATTGAGCATTTGCAATAATCTTCTGTATAACGCCCTGCAGCATAACCCTGCACAAACACCCATAGAGCTACAATGGTTCCGCAGCGGTACCGGTGCGCCATGCCTGGTCGTAAATGACGATGGTGAGGGCATTGAACAGCAGCATTTGGGCCGCCTGACTGAACGATTCTATCGTGTTGATTCCAGCCGTTCACGAGAATCCGGCGGCACCGGCCTGGGGCTGGCCATCGTCAAGCATATTGTTCAACGTCATGGTGGGCATATTGATATTTCCAGTACACCCGCTGTCGGTTCATCTTTTACCTGCTGTTTTGCAACATCACGGGCTGTTGAATGCGCCGGTGACAAATCCTAAAACCCCTTTGCTACTATTGTAGGAGCGTCGCTCGGCGCGATTTTTTTTAGATAAAAGATGAAGGATTAATGATAAAGGATAAAAGAGCAGGACATACATTTGTTTGCCTTTCATCCTTGATCTTTAATCTTTAGGGCACCTCTATTTATTCTGGATAATACAGATTGGATTCAAAATCTGCCAGATCAAGGCAAGAAACGCACGTAATAGCGAGCTATTGCGAAGATTCTTAACGCAGAGATGGCTGATTTTGGATTCAAGATGATTATTCATGAATAAATAGAGGTGCCCTTTAGTCCTTCATCCAGGAAAATCGCGCCGAGCGACGCTCCTACAGCAGACCATTCAACGCAGTGCGAAAACTGCCTTAAAAGAATATGCATTGTCATAATCCTGTAACAATAAGTTTCTAAAATCCCGTTCAGTAACTGAGGCACTGATTCTTGGTAACAATGGGACTATCAAACATGAATAAATTTTTTACATTCAGCATTACCATTGCAGCGGCCCTGAGCAGCATCACCACCGCCCATGCGATTGGGCGTAATACCGTGAACATTGTCGGCTCTTCGACTGTCTATCCCTTTGCCACGGTTGTTGCTGAGCGCTTCGGACGTTCCAGTAAATTCAAAACACCCAAGATTGAATCTACCGGCTCCGGTGGTGGACTTAAATTATTCTGCAAAGGTGTTGGGGCCAACACACCGGATATTACCAATGCCTCACGTCGTATCAAGAAAAGTGAATATGATATGTGCCAGAGGAATGGGGTCACCAGCATAACCGAAGTACTGATCGGCTATGACGGCATAGTCATTGCTAACTCAAAAAGTGCGCCACATTTTGAACTGACGCGTAAGGATTTATATTTGGCGCTTGCCAGAACAGTACCCGGTGCTGACGGCAAGCTGATAGCCAACCCTAATACTACCTGGAAAGACGTCAACCCAAGCTTGCCAACAACAAAAATTGAAGTACTCGGACCACCACCGACCTCTGGTACCCGTGATGCCTTTGCTGAACTCGCTCTTGGCGGCGGCGCAAAGATGATTCCTGAGCTCAGGGCATTGCACAGCATGAAGGCCTCTCAGGCTGACAAAATCAGGGCCTTAATAGCCAAACTGGGCATTGCGCCTGCGGTGTATGACGGCATGCTGAAGAAAAAGGGCAAGGCTCCCAAAGGCAAGAGTCTCTTTAAAGCTATCGTCTATGCGGTACGTGAAGATGGTACCTATATTGAAGCTGGTGAGAACGACAATCTGATCGTACAGAAACTGCAGGCCAATCCGAATGCACTGGGCATCTTCGGCTATAGCTTTCTGGAAGAGAATGGCGACAAGGTACAGGGATCTACCATTGACGGCATCGGGCCCACATTTGAATCAATCGCCAGTGGCAAATACCCGATATCACGGCCACTTTACTTCTATATAAAGAATGCGCATGTGGGCAAAATTCCCGGTATTCTGGAGTACGCCCTGGCGTTCGCCTCAAAAAAGGCCATGGGTGAAGACGGTTACCTCCCTGAAAGAGGGCTAATCCCACTAAGCAATAAAGACTTGCTGCAAGTTCAGAAAGACATAAAAAATCTTAAGGCGCTGAAAATGTAATTATTTCCTGATTGTTGAGTCGTTTATTTACACGCATGCAGACATCTACCGTATTTCTCGCACTGATTATCCTAACAGCGATCAGTTTCGCACTGGGGTACAGACGTTCGCATGCTGTAGCAACCGGGCATGGTGGTATAAAGTCGCTGCACTCTTTGCCCAGGCATTACGGCTATATGACGGCACTGTGGGCCGGCTTGCCGGCCTTATTCGTTCTTCTCCTGTGGATGGGGCTTGAACAAAGCGTACTGTACAATCTGGTTCTGGCAGACCTGCCGGAGAGCGTACAGGGCTTGCAGGAAAGCCAGCTCGGGCTCTACTACAATCAAATCGTCAGTTTTGCCGCTGGCAATATAGACAGTTTAGAACTCGATGCAGCGCAAATTGCAGCGGCTTCCTATTACAATTCATTATTATCTACCGGGCGTCTGCTCAAAACCGCACTGGTCTTTGCCATAATCGTCTTTGGTGCAGGCATAGCCATACAGCGCATCAGGCCTTCATTCCGTGCGCGCAATAATGTTGAGAGTATTTTCAGGTGGATACTCTTCGCCTGTTCTTTTATTGCGGTACTGACAACGCTCGGCATCGTCCTGTCTGTATTGTTTGAAGCCGTACGTTTTTTCCAGGTCATTCCTGTTACTGACTTTCTGTTCGGGCTGGAATGGAGCCCGCAAATGGCCATTCGTGCTGACCAGGTGGCGGCATCCGGTTCATTCGGCTTTGTACCATTACTCGCTGGCACGCTGCTGATCAGCCTGATTGCTATGTTGATTGCTGTACCTGTCGGGCTGATGTCCGCTATCTACATGTCCGAATATGCCACCCGGCGCTTTCGCTCTATAAGTAAACCGGTGCTGGAAATACTGGCCGGTGTGCCGACAGTGGTTTACGGTTTTTTTGCCGCGCTCACTGTGGCGCCTTTTATCCGCGATTTGGGTGAGTCCTTCGGTCTCAGCGTATCTTCCGAAAGCGCGCTGGCCGTCGGACTGGTTATGGGCATCATGATCATTCCTTTCGTCATGTCATTGTCAGACGACATTATCAATGCAGTACCCGATGCCATGCGTGAAGCTTCACTGGGTCTGGGCGCAACGATGAACGAGACGATACGAAAGGTCGTGCTGCCTGCCGCCTTACCGGGCATCGTCGGCGGTGTGTTGCTTGCCGTGTCCCGCGCCATCGGCGAGACCATGATAGTCGTCATGGCCGCCGGGCTGTCGGCGAAACTGACCATCAATCCGCTGGAGGCAGTCACCACGGTGACGGTGCAGATCGTCACCCTGCTGGTCGGTGATCAGGAATTCGACAACCCAAAAACGCTGGCCGCTTTTGCTCTGGGCCTGGTTCTTTTCTTCATAACCCTACTGCTTAACGTCATCGCCCTCTATGTGGTCAGAAAATATCATGAACAATATGAATAAACAGACGGACAGCAATACTGACAAAAGCACAAATCCGAATACCGCAGTAATAGCGGCATCGTTAAAAAAGCGCTATGCGCGTGAAAAACGATTCCAGTGGTATGGCCGGCTAGCTGTGTTAACGGGCTTTGTTTTTTTGTTTCTGCTGCTTGCAGATATCGTCAGCAAAGGGACGCCTGCCTTTACTCAAAGCTTTATCCAGCTCTCCATTAATCTGGACCCCGAGCAGCTTGGCGTAGCAGTGAATGCAACGGCAGAAGAATTATGGCAGGCGGATTATGCCGCTGTGATCAAAAGCAGTCTGCGTAAAAAATTTCCTGAAGTCACCGGACGAAAAGAGAAGCGCCAACTATACCGGCTAATCAGTGTCGGGGCCGAATATGACCTGCGCGATTATGTCGTTGACCACCCTGAGGATATTGGACAGACCAGGAAATTCTGGCTGCGGGCTCATTCCGAAGCCGACAGCTACTTGAAAGGGCAGGTGAATATAGACACCCCGGAATCCGACCGGCGTGTAAAAGACAATCAAATAGGCTGGTTAAATCAGCTGGAAGAAGCGGGCCTTACCGACACCCGCTTCAATACTACCTTCTTTACTGCCGGCGACTCCCGTGAACCGGAACTCGCTGGTATCAAAGCCGCCTTGTTTGGATCCTTCTTTACCCTGTCGGTTACCTTTCTGTTATCTTTCCCGGTAGGCCTTTTTGCCGCCATTTATTTACAGGAATTTGCACCGCGTAACCGGCTCACCGATCTAATCGAAATCAATATCAACAACCTGGCCGCCGTGCCATCCATTATTTATGGTCTACTGGGGCTGGCTGTTTTCATCAACTTCTTTGGCCTGCCACGCTCCGCACCACTGGTTGGCGGTATCGTGCTGGCGCTGATGACGCTGCCGACAATCATCATTACATCGCGCGCCGCAATTCAGGCAGTTTCACCTTCTATCCGTGAGGCCGCGCTCGGCATTGGTGCGTCAAAACTGCAAACTATATTCCATCATGTGCTGCCCGTCGCCATGCCCGGTATATTAACCGGGGCCATCATTGGCATGGCCCAGGCACTGGGCGAATCTGCGCCTTTGTTAATGATCGGCATGGTCGCTTTTATTGTGGACGTACCTGGCAGTGTAACGGATCCGTCAACGGTACTACCGATACAGATCTATCTATGGGCCGACAGTCCGGAGCGCGGGTTTTTGGAAAAAACCTCTGCAGCTATCATGGTACTGCTGGGGTTTTTGATCATGATGAATGCGCTGGCTATTTACCTGCGTAAGCGATTCGAACTAAAGTAGAGCCTGATACAATGCAGACTGGAACAATGATAAAGGACGACTCCGTAGTGACTGAC
>BTQX01000109.1:0-5778 GCA_036986095.1 Gammaproteobacteria bacterium | reverse complement strand
CTTCTACATCAGATGCTTCCTCTAACTCTACAAGCTCAAATTCTTCTACGACCTCAGCTTCTTCCTCACCTTCAAGCTTAGCCTCAACACTACTTACAACAGCTGTCAGCTCTTCGGCAGATTCTTCGCTCACAGAAACAGCGCCTTCTAATTCTTCATCTGCAATGACATCTACTACTTCGACTTCTGCAAGCAGCTTATCACCGCTGCTAAACTCTTCTATCTTTGCCTGCCAACAAGAAACATCTATGTTTGATTCGTCGTGCCTTTCAAGATCATCAAGCATTGACGGCAGGGTATCGAGTGACTCTTCAAGCAATGCAAATATCTGATCATTTACTTCTAGCTTTTTAGCAATCACATTGTTGAGTAATTCTTCCATCAACCAGCTGAATTCACCAAACTCGACTGCACCGGACATCCGCCCAGAGCCTTTCAGGGTGTGAAAGCTTCTTCGCAGGTCTGCCAGTGATCTTTCATCAGTAGCATCTGCCCTCCAGTTTTGTAAAAGATCTTTACTGGTGACAGCAATTTCTCTGGCTTCTTCAAGAAAAATTTCAAGTATCTCATCGTTAAAAACGGCCGGTTCTCTTGGTACATCCACTGCTGCCTGTGGCACTACAGGTTCAGCATCCTTTTCTTTAGCCTGGACTACCTCAGCAGCTCCATCGGCATTTTCAATAAAAGCTTCCTGCTCTGAAGTGAATTCCGAAACATCTATTTCTTCCAGTTCAATACCGAGATCAATATCTGTAGAGATTACCTCGTCAAGTTGAGGCACATCACTCTTTTCATACTCAACCAGGGATATTTCATCAGGCAATCTTCCTGTAAGTTTTTCAAGTATTGATAATGACTGATGGAAAGTCGTCATTATGTCATCAGTGAGTAAATCCGGATCTGTCGATAACATAGTGACCAGGGCTGAAACCTCGTCAGCTATTTTCTCCAGCTTTTCATCTTTATTACCCTTTGCCAGCGCAATAATAGCTGCCATATCTTTGCGCAAGGTAGCCAGATGAAGTTCATCCTCTGGATTTCGCAACCAGTCATCGGCTTCATCACGGATATGTTTAACTCGCGCAACGGCAGTCTCCCGGTCTGAAATATCAGACGGTGCTGTTCGCAACAGCTCTTCCATTGCACGTTCTATAATAAGTTCGCTGGTCGGTTGATTATGCTGCAGTGACTCTGCATAGGTCTCTATTGCACTAATTGCAAGAGCCGTTGTTTCCACGTGCTTAGTTGATGGTTTAACACGCCTGTCGGCCATGCCTGTGATCTGCTCATTGATCAATGAGACCAGTTCAATAGCACGTTCACGCTCAAGTATCTGCAGTGCGCCTTCTATCTGACGTAATTTATCCGGGACAGGTTTGAGAATTTCATTAAGGTGCATATTTAATGAATATTGCTCGAACTTTTCGACGACGTCCTGGAGGTTGGTGCTGATTTCTGTCGCCACTATTTTAACTAGCTGAGAGAACTCGACATCTGTTAATGTCCCTTCCTCGTCAATATCTATACCGGTTTCTTCAAAAGAGCCTGTTTCAGCATGCTCACCGGTTCTTATCCAGTATAAATCAGTAACCGCACGATCTACTTTTTCTTCCCAGTCAGAGGATGGATCATCAAGCTCGTTGCAGGCATTCTCCAGTGTCAATAAAGCTTCGGCAAGCTCTAATGCAATATTGTTATTTATTACGATAGCGCCCGCATCATAGGCAAGCGCTGTATGAGAAATTTCTTCAACCAGGTGGCGAAGTTTTTTCTTGTTTATTACCTCAACTGCGCCACGAATCTTATCCAGACTGGAGAGTAAAAGCTCTACCGATTTGTCAGATTTTTCGCTATCAAAATAGTCATTGAGATGATCTTCCGCAACAGAGAGTTCCACTGCCAGTGCTTTCATAACAGGCTTCAGCACATCGGGGCTTGTTGCTTCATATATAGCGCCTGTATCTTTAGTCGGTTTGCCGCTGACCTGTTCATCAAGTTCAAAAGCATGTACAACTTCAGTCACCAGTGGGCCACGGCTTGTTGCCTTACCGATCAGGAACAGCATCCTCCGCAAAAGAGCTTCAAGTGGCTTTTTGACCAGTGCAGACTCACCATTGATGATTATGCGCTTCAGTTCCTGCTCCAGAGTAGCAAAAAAACGTCTAACTTCATTCTCTGTACTGTCAATGCCACCATCACGCAATGCTTCAGTCAGTGCGGTAGCTACCCACCATAATTGTGAGGTGACGTCGAAACGGGAAATATTTTTTAGATGTGTAAATAGCAGAAGGATTGTGTTTAGTGACTGCTTCTCATCCTTAAGTTTAAACCAGCTTACCATCGTCGCAAGTAATTGTTTGCGCGCCTGACTGGCCTCAGAAATGAAGTTTTCGTCGCTTAAACGCGTTGGTCTGACAACGGATATCTCTGGAAAAATATCCAGCTCCGGGTTAAACAAATCAAACTCGCTTACGAGGTCCGCCTCACGTGTCGATCGCAGTTCGTTGACCAGATCTGTCAGGGCGACGATGGAATCAGGATAACCGGCATGCAGCTGTGAAATATAGGTACTAAGGCTTAATACACCTCTGCTTAGTATATCCAGGTTTTCTTCGGAGGCAGGAATACTTTCATCAATGAGTCCCTCACATACCAGTTCAAGTTCGTTAACCAGCCGGGCGGCCCCGTCAAGTTCGACTATTTGTAATGTGCCAGAAACCTGATGCAGAAAGGCAACTGCCATACGCATCTGGCTAGTGTCATCAGTAGAGGTGGAAAATGCCTCCAACGATAAGCGAGCCTGTTTAATTGACTCGTCTATCTCATCTTTAACCCAACTGAATGTACTGGGGTCTACTCGACTCATGTCTTCACCAGGCCTGCATAAAGGAACAAGTAATTACTACTCGTGTGAATATTAGTACTCTTCTGCCGGCAATCTGAAGCCGGCAACCGAAGATTTAAGCTGCCCGGCAAGTACTGATAATCTGCCTACTGATTCAGCCGTCTCAGTCGTTGTTTTGGATGCCAGAGTCGTTAATTCTCTAATATGAACCATCGTGTCAGATACACCTGTGGCTTCCTCAGACTGCTGTCGCGCTGTATTCGCCATGGTAGAAATAAGTGTGGACAGCTCTTCAGACACTTTTTCAATCTCACCCAGGGCACGGCCGGCTTCATCAGCCAGTCGAGTGTTTTCAACCACTTCGCGTGTAGCGTCTTCCATCGAGCTCACCGCTTCATTGGTATCTGCCTGAATGTTGCCGACCAGGTCAGCAATCTGTTTTGTTGCCTCCGCTGAACGTTCAGCCAGTCGCTGTACTTCATCAGCAACCACCGCGAAACCGCGTCCGGCCTCACCGGCCATAGCTGCCTGAATTGATGCGTTCAGTGAAAGAATATTTGTCTGTTCCGCGATATCGTCAATCAGTCCCACGATTTCACCAATCTGCTGCGAGCTTTCACCCAGACGTTTGATTCGTTTACTGGTTTCCTGCATCTTGTCGCGCATAATGTTCATTCCCTTGATGGTTGATGCCACCGCTTCAGACCCCTGCTTGGCAAGGTCTACCGAACTGTCAGCAACTTCAGCTGATCCATCAGCACTTTCTGATAACTCCTCCATCGACTGCGCCATACTCACGATGGTTTCTGTCGCTGTACCAATCTCTTCGGACTGCTGCCCTGTCTGTACCTGCAGTGCAGTTGTTTTTTCATGTGTGCCCTCGGATTCCATTGTCACCTGGGCCGATGCATCGTTGATCTGCGTTACCAATGTGCGCATTTCCAGTACCGCGTAGTTCATGGAATCAGCAATAGCACCTGTCACCTGGTCAGTTACTTCTGCTTCGATAGTCAGGTCACCGTCAGCAAGATCGCCCATTTCATCAAGTAGCTTCAGAATAGCCGCCTGTGCCTCTCTGTTTTGTTCATTACTCTCAAACTCCCGTTGTCGGGCACTCGCAACCAGCGAGCGAATGAACAGCAGGAAGAAAAACAGTGCCGCACCACCTAGCACAAAGGGCAGGATGTTTAGAAATTTAATGTTCCCATAGAGGTTTTGATAACTAGCTACCAGGGCCTCAATCTCCACCAGAAACTTCTCTGAATTTTCTGTAATACGTTGCGCAGATCGTTGCGATACAAAGAACTCGGTCACCACCTGCTGTGCCGCCTGAATATATTCATTCAGCTGGTTAAACACCTCATCCGATGCATCAATCTTTTCGATGACCTCGGGGCTGGCGTTTCTACGCAGTCCGCGATTAATACGTTTATACAATCTGGCATCCTTACCAAACTGGGTTGCCGCCACAGCCGCATCCATGCCACCAAGAGCAAACACGTTTACATCCTTGGTAATTCGCTGACTCCAGGTACGCTGCGTACCTGCTCTTGATACAATATTCTGCGGTGCATTTTCAGCAATCAGCGCCTCAACGACTTCATCCGAGATCGCCAGCATCAGGGGCGCCAGCTGGTTAATTGAAGCCACGTTCTCACGTATAGACAACAGCGCCTGCTTGTTGGTAAGAATAGCTGCCACGTCCGTATCAAGCGCACTCCACAAATCTTTTACCGGCAGTAAGGTATCATTGACCGTATCAGGTGAAGCCGGCAGCCTGTCATCACCTACAACTAGAGTCTTCAGAATACTGTTAATTCTGTTTTTTGAATCCTGTAGTGTGGCAAACGCCTCTTCATTACCCAATACGGCTTCACGCGCGTCTTTGGCTACCCGCTGCGACAGCATCAGCAACAGGCTGGATTCTTCAGCATAACCGGACTGCAGGGCAGTTGTCTGCGTCTGCCACATAAGTACACCAACCAGGCCGATTACCGAGACCACCATGCCGATGCCCAATAGCGGTAGATTATTTACCAGTTTGCCGAATGCAGATGGCGCCGTGCCCGCCTTACCGGGTGGGGACACCGCCTCGGGTACAACATCGACCACACCTGTATCTACCAGGTCATCCATTGGAAACTCACTTTCTTCTGACATCATACTATCCTCAACAATAGCTAATTATATCTGTAAACATATCCTGTACATATTTTCTGCTTACGCCGCAGCGTTTAGAAAACCTCTTTTATCTACCAATCTATCGGTATCAAACACCAACCACTTCTCCTTTTCCCTACCCAATGCACCGGTAACAAAGCCGGCCAACTGATCACCCAGGTCGCCGGTGTTGCAACTATCGCCAACCGGGTCGAAATGCCGTAAGCCCTGCAAACGACTAACCAGTAAACAACATGAAAGCAGGGCATTATTGATTACAATCAGGCGTGAGTACTGATCAACATTTACCGGACCCATACACAGAAAGTCCTGTAAATCAACAACCGTCAGCAACTGGCCTCTGACATTTGCAATACCACGTAGCCAGGACTGTGACCTGGGCACTACTGTAAAGGGTGCCGAGGGCACCACTTCGGAGATCTGATCCATTGCCGTGACGAACTGCAGTTTCCCTACTCTGTACGACAAACCTACCCATTGCTCAGCAACGACTATTTCTTCCGGCAGAGACATCTCCGCCGACAACACGTCCTGCTCCATTTGATGGAGAATTTCAAGTGGCTGTACTTGCTTGCGGGACATAGCTACTACAAAGCCTCCAGAACCTTGATCAAGTCCTCTTCTTTCACAGGCTTGGTCAGATATTCATCGGCTCCCTGACGTTTACCCCAGACTTTGTCCGTTTCCTGTTTCTTGCTGGAAATGATGATGACCGGAATTCCGGCGGTTTCCGGATTCTTTTTAATTTTTCG
>BTQX01000108.1:0-5830 GCA_036986095.1 Gammaproteobacteria bacterium | reverse complement strand
TGAAGGTGATACCTCGGGATTTGATCAACGCGTGCTGCTCTGGTTTCGTAACTCAGCCGATTTGTCAGAACCGATTGGACCTGCATGGCTTGAAGTGGTGATGCGAGACATAACAGCACTTGGTGGACTGCTGGTTCTGGGCTTGTTGACGGTCGCAGCCTGCGGTTATTTATGGTTAAGCCAGCGACATAAGCTGGCTCTATTTGTGGCCCTGTCAATTCCTGCAGGCTCATTGCTAAATGGTCTTTTAAAAGGTTTCATCGAACGCCCTCGCCCTGCCATAGTGCCTCATGCAACAGGTGCTGCATTGA
The DNA here is from genome assembly GCA_036986095.1 of Gammaproteobacteria bacterium. Lineage (GTDB taxonomy): Bacteria > Pseudomonadota > Gammaproteobacteria > BMS3Bbin11 > BMS3Bbin11 > BMS3Bbin11. Next base: position 5,519 of record BTQX01000108.1, on the reverse strand, counting down.
GTAGTTTCCCGAGCGGTCATGCGATGATGTCAGCCGTGGTTTTTCTAACCCTGGGCGCCTTGCTGTCCCTTTCCATCGATGACAATCGGATAAAAATCTACATTCTGTGCTGGTCAGTGTTACTAACAATACTGGTAGGCATCAGCAGACTGTATCTTGGTGTCCACTGGCCAACAGATGTAATCGCAGGCTGGGTTGTCGGAGCAACCTGGGCGTTGTTATCCCTGCTTGTTTATCACCACTTCGTAAGAAAAACAAAGTGAAGTATTACGATTTACGGACGAAGTTTTACGTAATACCTAAATCATAAAACGTAAAACATTCTTTTAAACTATCCCCCAAACAATGCTGCCACTTCAACACAATTACCACGGCGAGTAGCCGAGTTTCCGCTGCGACGAGTATTACCATTTATCTGCTTTTTACTGTTTGACCTTTGTCCATAAGGCGAGCCACTACGACCAGTGGTTCGCTGCTCGCCGCTCTCTGAAGTATTCCCTGATCGATTTCCATTATACTTTTTTTTATTTACATTGTTGCGTGATCGTTGCTGGCCATTTTTTTGATGTCCTGCCTTCTTCTGGCCTTTTCTTTGCTGATCATTGCGCTGATGGCCACCTCTCTCAGCAGAACGGCCCTGGCGATGTGGTTCACCGGGTCGTTCATCAGTGGCAGAACCCTGGTCAAAACCATCGATCTCCTTACGCGGAATCTTCTTGCCGAGTAATTTCTCAATACCCCACAGAAAGTTGTTTTCATCCGGTGATACCAGAGAGGTTGCTTCACCGTCACTGCCTGCACGACCGGTACGACCAATACGGTGTACATAATCTTCCGGTATATTGGGCAATTCAAAATTCACCACATGCGGCAGTAATTCAATGTCCAGGCCACGCGCTGCAATATCGGTGGCGACCAACACCCGAACCTTGCCGGATTTAAACTCGGCAAGCGCACGGGTGCGTGCACCCTGACTCTTATTACCATGGATTGCCGAACTGGTCAGTCCATCGCGTTGCAGCTGCTGGGCCAGTCGATTGGCACCATGCTTGGTGCGGGTAAACACCAGCACCTGACGCCAGTCATTCGAACCAATCAGGAATGACAATAATGCGCGCTTACTGTTTTTTGCGACGGGATGAACTAATTGGGTAATTCTCTCGGCTGTGGTATTGCGCGGTGCGACATCGATGTTTTCAGGATTATGCAACAGGCCTTCCGAAAGACGCCGAATCTCGTTGGAAAAGGTCGCCGAGAACAGCAGCGTCTGGCGTTTCTTTGGCACCAGCTTGATGATACGACGAATATCGTGAATGAACCCCATGTCGAGCATTCGGTCGGCTTCATCCAGCACCAGGATCTCGATTTTTGACAGATCAATGTTGCCCTGCTGCACATGATCCAGTAGACGACCCGGTGTCGCGACGATGATGTCAACGCCCTGGCGCAATCGTTTAACCTGCGGACCGATTTTAACACCGCCAAAGATAACTGTGCTGCGCAATGGCAGGTGCAGGCCATAGGCCTTTACGCTTTCCTCGACCTGTGCCGCGAGTTCGCGTGTCGGGGTAATAATCAGTGCTCGTACATGACGATGATTGCGTTCGTGTGGGTGCCGGTTAAGCTGCTGCAATAGAGGCAGTGTAAAGCCAGCTGTCTTGCCTGTACCCGTCTGCGCACCAGCGAGTATATCGCGGCCTGCCAGGATTAGAGGTATTGCCTGCTGCTGGATAGGTGTGGGTTCTGTATAACCCTGTTCAGCAATCGCACGCAAAAGTGCGGCGTTCAGGCCGAGTGATTCAAAAGTCATTTGTTCGGGTACTCCGTGATTGTGACTGGGAACAAGCGGCAGTATCACACAGGTCAGTTGACACATCGATGTGTCTGTCCGTACCCGGGTAGTGCCGGAAAAAATAGATGTTTAGTTGTGCAGGGTTTCTCTACGGTAGTGAAAATGCAAATTTAGCGACGACGTCCGCGTCCCTTGCCTTTGCTACGTGTAGTGTCTTCAAAACGGACTTTAAGCGGAGCGTTATGGTGCATCCGTCCATCAAGTGCCTCAATGGCGGCACGTGCTTCATGACCTTCCATTTCAATAAAACCAAAACCGCGACAACGGCCCGAAAATACGTCTGTCACTAACTTGATGGAACGAACCTTGCCGTATTCCGAGAAAAGCTCGGTAACACTTGCTTCATTAGCATCCTGTGGTAAACCACCGACAAAGATTTTTTTCAAGATTGTATCCTGCTGAAGAATTAAAATGAGAGAAATGAGAGTCAGACAGGGCGAAACACGAGAAAAAGCAAAACTAGTTCAGGAATTTTACTACCAATGAGGCACTGTGCGAAAATCGCATTCTTGGACATATCTTACACGAATAGACAATCTCGCGCCATCTATTCCCCGCTACCACATCAGATCATCCGGCACCTGATAATCGGCATACGGGTCGTCCATGTCACCTGCATCAGGCTCTGCTTTCATCCAATGGCTTAGTCTGTTTTGCCTTGTTTTTTTCCACCAGACCGGATTTATTCAGCGGGTCGAACAAAGAATTGCCCATGTACTATTAATCTTGATGAAAATCGACAATCCAGGACAAATTTTGTTTGAGGGTTACCGTGCCAGCAGCACCGGGATGGGCGACGTGTTAGCGACCTCCCGGCTAACGCTGCCAATCAGAAAATCATGGCTTCGGTCGCCCCGCGATCCAATAACAATCAACTCGGCGTCTTCTTCCTTTGCGGTTCCGAGTATTTCATCCGATGGGTGGCCTTCCTTCACTACGGGCTTTATAGCGGTAATCCCGGCGTCATTCAGAATTTTTGTATAATAGGTTATGATTTTCACGGCCTTTTTGTCCAGCATTTGCTGGTAATCGGTATCCTTCAGGGCAATTCTCATTTCATCCATTTCGGGACCGTTTGCGAGCGCTTCCCCTAGCAATGATCTACCCAGCATTTTTTCGACATAGACCAGTACCACGTATACAGGTTTAATTTCCGAACAGAAATTGATCAGTGTTTCTGCCGCCCGGTCCGCCCCTTTTGTATCATCCACCGCTAGTAACACCTTATTCATGGCCGACTCCTTACTGTGGGTCTTATGGATTCATTCCGCCGCTTGCACAGCACCGGACTCGGCGCAAAGACGCTACATCCGAAGCAGTACGAAGGGATATATTAGGACACCTTTTGAAATAGTTGGATGATGCATTTGCATCATTTTCAAAAAATATTTACTAGTCGAACAATTCGCATTGCCGTGATGTCAAATGATACGATCAGAGCAGGTGTTACCAACTACCTTAATAAACCAGATAATCTTAAGACACTACTATCTATGAACCAATTGATGGAAATCGACGCTTCAACAACAGTAGGTACAATACTAAGAGACTACCCGGAACTGACAGACTGGTTCATGGAGTTGGGGCTGTGCGGCTGTGGCCATGATTCAAGCATGATGTGGACGCTGGAAAAACTGTCCAAAGAAAAAGACATGGATCTTGCTTTGCTACTCGATGATATAAACAAAAAAATTGCCTGAGTTTTATGCAAAATAAGCCAGGTGGGATATGTAAATCCCATCTGGCTTAAGCTTATGTCCTTACCTTTGTTTGCTTACTTCTTTTCTTTTTCAAGTTCCGCGACTTTCTTATGAAGCTTTTTCATTTGCTTATTCATCTTGGCAAAGTTAAACCACTGTTCACCTGCAACAGGATACATCAGCGTGGAACCATAGACCCGCCATGAGTCATCCCAGTTCGCGGGATCCTTGAAGCCAAGCAGTCTTAGCTCAAGATAAGTCAGGGTCGAACGTGTGCCCGTCTGACAATAGGCCACCGTGCGCTTGTTTTTATCAAGCATGCCAAAGACTTTATGTGCCTGATCCGCATCAAGGTAGCCGGTCGGCTTCATCTTCCCTGTCTTCTTATCTTTCTTCTGCAGGACAGTATCTAAATGTGATTTATTCATCGTCACATTGGGTATATGACCGCCTCTGATCGCCCGGATATCCTTGCCGTCATATTCCTTTTTTGTCCTTGAATCGATAAGCTGTACGCCTTTAAGCTTTCCTTCCGCGATATCCACTATTTCACTTGTCGGGGCATACCTGCTGGCTACCACCTTGGCCTTGAATGTTTTAGCGCTCTTCTTGACGGGTTTGTTATTGAGCCGGTTGCCCGCCTTACGCCAGGCATCGAGTCCCCCGTTGAGGACATGAACCTTATCATGCCCGAGATACTCCATGACCCAGAAGCCGACGGTAGCATCCGTTAGCGTCTTCACATTTCCATGATAAAAGACAACATGGGTGTCATTGCCAATACCAACCTTGCCAAAAAGCTTTTCATACTTTGAGGTATCCTGAAAGATTCTCGCGGTATGATCTCGAAGGGCCTTCTTACAGCGTTTACCCAGGCTGATGGCTCCCGAAATATGTCCCTTGGCATAATCCTTCAAACTTCTGCAATCAACTGCCACCCAGTCGGGTTTGTCAATATTCTTCTTGAGCAGCTCTGGCGTGACAAGAAGATCAGGGTTTGCCCAGCTCGATGCCGATGCAGTTCCAGCCCAGCCGACAAGGAATAGTGCCAGAATCCCTGCAACTGAGATTTTCCATTTTTGTAGATTGTTCATGTTACACCTCCATTCATTATTCATTCATCCAATCAAAAAAACACCTATACCTTATTTCAGCACCGCCGCAACCTGTGCTTCAGCACACGGAGCATTGCCGCTAAAACGTTGCCAAGTCCATCTAACACATGACCGAACCAGCCATTCGCACACAATGCACTTGCCCGGATAGTCAATGCTTTTTTGACTACCTTACACTAATTAGAATACCTGTGAGCAAAAAATGGAATGATGCATCTGCATCATTTTTCAGGGCGCGCCTTTGCCATGCAGTCACGGAGACTACTGGGACGAATTCTGTTATAATGACTACATAGTTTTTTGATTCCTTTTTCTATGGACGATGGATAAATTTGTCTCCATTATTATTCCCAACTATCAAGGGGGTACCACAATAGGAAGGTGCCTCGAAGCAGTCTTTGCGTCTACATTTCGGAACTTCGAGGTAATAGTGGTCGATGACTGTTCCAGGGATAATTCGATCGAGGTAATAAAAAGCTTCCCCTGCAAGCTCGTCCGGCTGGAGTCACACTCCGGTGCCGCGCAGGCAAGGAACATCGGGGCCACTCACAGTAATGGCGATATACTCTTTTTTACCGATTCCGATTGCGTACTGCAGAAAGATACCCTTTCCATAATCAGCCGAACAGTTACCCTGGCAGACTCCAATACCGTTATCGGCGGCACCTATACATGCATTCCGTTCGATAACAGTTTCTTTAGTCTGTTTCAGTCCGTGTTTATAAATTATTCAGAAACCAGGACAGTTGAAAATCCCAACTACATCGCTACCCATGCAATGGCCATTAATGCCCGGAGTTTCCACAAAAGCGGTGGATTTACCGAGAAGTTCCTGCCAATTCTCGAAGATGT
>BTQX01000107.1:0-5839 GCA_036986095.1 Gammaproteobacteria bacterium | reverse complement strand
GAATGACTACAGCGGCGTTCCGATGCCTCGCCGTGAATAAAGCACAGCTAAGCTGAATGTCGCCTAATTATGGCTCGGATTAGTAGGTACCCTTTACTCGAACTGTTGCGATTTAGTGGTATTTTGAAACCTTATTTCTACCCGACTGCTTAGATAGATACATGGCATGATCTGCTGCGCTCATCAGTTCATCGATGCTTATACTGGAGTTATACTTCTTGCTCAGAACACCGATTGAAAGAGTAACGTGTATCTCCTTCCCGTTCCATATAAAGGGAGCTTTCTCCACCGACAGTCTCAGGTGTTCAGCTCTCCTGAGCAGTGTTTCCTCATCACAGACAAAATGCGCGACAAACTCATCACCACCATAGCGCGCAACGATGTCGCCGGGTCGCGTGGATTTGTATAATTCTTCTGCCACCCTTGTCAGAACATAATCACCGGCAGCGTGCCCATAATTGTCATTTATCTGTTTGAAATTATCAACATCCAGCAGCATGATGCCAATATTATCCGCAAGAGGTTTACTTAGTGTCTCATTCAGGGCGCTTTCAAAATATCGCCTGTTACCAATTTCTGTCAGGTAATCTTTTGCACTTAAATCCTGCAGGCGTTTATTGGCATTTCTCAATTCTGTTGTTGCCTCTTCTACCTTCTTCTTCAGGGAACTATTAAGTTCTACAATCTCATTGCTGGATAAGCGAAGGCGATTGATCAACATGGATAAGGCTTCCCAGAGCTGGCGTACTTCCATAGGACTATGCTCTGGTACTTTGCCCAGCGTTCCCGATGCAGGTTGCAGATCTAGTTTGCTGGCATTGGCCGCAAGCGTGTTAATCGGCTTCGTGATCCAGTGTGTCAGAAAATAAGCAGCCAGGATGGCCAAAATAATTCCAAACACTGACCACAGCAGTAGTTTAGCCATCATTGCATTGACGGCAGTTTCAATTTCGGACTTTGGTTGAGGAACCATAACACCCCAGCCCAGGCCTTTGATCCCGGCGTAACCTGCCACCATATCGGCTTTAATAAAACTGGAATAAAACTCCATAACACCAGTTTCACCCTTGATCATTTTCTGCACAATAGGCCAGTCTGAGATGTCACGCATTTCCTTTACCCACTCCGGATTCGGGTGAGCAAGTACCCGGCCCTTGCTATCGACAAAGGCGCTATGCCCTTTTTTGCCGAACACTACTTTGCTTCGGATAACCTCCAGAGGTTGTATGTCAAGTTCAGCGAAAAGTACTGCTTTAAGCTGGCCGCTGGAATCCAGCACAGCCTGGCTCAATACTATGACTGGCTCACCGGTGATGAAGCTGCGATGTAAGTCTGATACATCAGAAGACTTTTTATCTACCAGAATATGTCCGAAACAGGGGTGCTGACTGTAGTCTGGTGCAGGGTTGTAGTCCTGGATTTTGTCATTGACGGAGAGTGCCTGCAGATTGCCATCGAGATCAAGCACAGCTATTGCGTTGAATCCATCCAGATAACGGACAGATTGATCGATTAGTTCCTGGTACTGGTTTAATAATGGATATTCCTGCTGATTGAACGTACTGGCCAGTATTTTCAGGGACTGGCGGTGACTATTGACGTACATTTTAAGTGGTTCAGCTAAATTCTGTGCCAGCAGCTGGTGTTTCTCAAACAGTTGCTGACGTTGATGCGCCAATGCCGTTTTGTAAAGATAGGGCGCTATAATCCCTACCGGTACTAAGGATACCAGCACGATACTGATCAGAACCAGCTGGGAAATCGACCGGTTGTTTCCGTTTCGGAGTTTGATATCCAACACCCTCAAATAATTTTTTATTTCTTATTTTTCTTATATTCTAATAAAAAGGGTATAAATAACCCTTCCCCCCACATAAAAAACTATAGTCTATTTTGTTCAGATAGATAGCCTATTTAGCACTGGTTTGCAAAGTACCTGGAGTGGGATGAGAATGATTCCTGATACAACAGTACTCCTTCAACCTGATAATGACGGGTTCAGCGTCCCTGTGGTGTTTCGCAGCAAGGCGCAGTGCGAAGGCAATGGCTATTCCCCTGGTAAGCACTGGAGTACTATGGCCGCCGTGGCTTGACATGGGGAAATACACCGAGATATTCACGTGTCCACCAGTTTCCTGTTTGTTTGCGCTGTTCCGGGGTGGTGAAGTGATAGCGGTAGGACAGCACTCTGAGATAGCGCGGTGGTCTCTCCTTAAACGGGTTGTATTCAAGCAGTGACAGTACCTGCGGAGAACCTTCACGCAGTCGTCTTAACAACTGCTGGAACCAGTAATCATCCATGCTCGACTGAGGTGGTATAAACCACATCATCCAGTCCAGCCTGGGTTGATGGGGTACGTTAAAACGGGGGGCTCTGGCAATGGGTCCCGGTTTATATTTAAAGATATAGCTTTGCCAGTTCCTGCCATCATAGGAACCCTGAATCTCGAGTTCCTGCCGTTCTGTTTGCATGGTGGGGAAGATGTGGAAAATATTACCAATGCCGTAGCGATGGGTGATGGTGGTCAATTTGGCAATAACAGCAGGGACTGTGTTTCCAGTTGTACGCCAGTAGAAGGTCGTCAGGCTGGCTGACAGTATCAGTACTGCTGACAGGCTTAACAGGATCTTTACCGGGTAAGTCACCGCTTTGCCCTGATCCAGTATCCGCCGCTGTAGTCGAGCAGGGAGTAAACGCTCAACGATACGGTCATCCAGCAGGAACAGGCTTAACAGAATGATCAGCAGATTGACAAAATTGTGGTTACTGGTTGCGATGATGAGCAACTGCATGAAAATGGTTATACCTGCGGCAAAAAGTCTGTATCGGCGTGGTAGAAATATAAAAAAAGGAATGATCAGCTCCGTGGCAAAGGTCAGTAAAACGCCTGCTTTCAGAACAATCTCCGGCAACTGCTGCATATACCAGCTACCTATATGCGGTAAGGGCTGTGTTTCAAAGTAGTAGTTCAGTGCGGTCAGGCCTGACCAGGCAGGATCGCCGCTTTCCAGTTTGAAAAAACCCGACATGAAGCGAAAACGGAATAACAGCCAGTGATAAAGAAAGATGATCAGACCCGTTGGACTGCGTATCAGAAAGATTGCCAGGAATCCAGTTTCAAGTAGCAGCGTATCCCATTGAAAGCTGAGAAATATGCCGCCGGCATAGAACAGTGAGAGATACAGAATAAACATACCGGCCAGCGAGAAAAATTGAAAACGTCCGATAAATAGAAGAGCGGCAAGAATCACTCCTGCATAGGCAGCTCCGGTCAGCGCAGTATCCGAGGCATCCAGCCAGAATACATTTGGTATTAACCACCATGCATTCGGTCCTGTATCCCGGTAAGTATTGGTGAGAAGTTCGTTAAAGGGTAGCAGGCCATTGGGACCGGCGAGACCACTAATTTGAACAGCAAGAGACAGAAATGCTACAAAATAGATCAATGCCAGAAATTTCAGAAATAGCCAGCTGGTGAGGCGGTATTCATCAGCGGTACTGAAAAAATTACTGATTCTGTTTGTCATCATCCTGTTCAGTGGGCGTAAACTTTGCGGGCACCCCTTAAAGTTTAGGATTTCAAGTTTCAAGTTTCAAGACGAAATATGAAAGACAAAGGACGCAGGACTGATGTCACTGGATGGTTTTAAGAAATCAGAGAATGCCTTGCCTTTTAATGTACCCGGCTGAGTATTATCATTATCGTTTGCTGGGTGAGGAGTTTTTACAGGATTTAGAGAAAATATTGTGTGAATCGAGATGTTTGCTGGGCTGGACGAAGTCTGCAACCGATATTGCTAATATATTCCTGTTATTCGGCAGTTCGCCTGTGTCGATAAACAGTGGTTCGTGCTCATTACCCAAAACTTCAGGCATGGTTGCGGGTGTTCATGGGTTCCGGTTTATTTGATTCAGTTCTGCAGAAGCTTCCTGCATGGCTGGAGTGTGATCAGCCCTCCATTTTCCCGGCGTAAATTGATGTGAAGACTGTCGTAGATTTAAGATTTGCTGATTAATCGGCCGAGACTAACGGGCATCGGCAATGACTTCCTTTACTTTATCATTACCTGCTAACTGTTGTTCTGCTAACGGTTGTTGAGTTTTGTGGATAGGTCTCAAATGTGACGTCCAGTTTTCAAACCTGCGCTGTACCCTGAATTCAGAGAGCAACATACCACAAACCTTGCATCGTGCATTCTGGTTCTGAGAAGCCACATCCTTCTTGCTGTAATAGTGCTTATGCTCACCACGAAGCGCATGATTGATTTTCGCTCGGAAAATCTTGTTCTTCTTCTGTATGAGTTTACTTTTTTTCTCGATATACTCACTTACTGTAGTGATTTCTTTACTGCTAAGACCAAACATTATTCCCTCGGCATGTGAACTATCAGGTTTTCAACTAAGTTTAGAGTGTTATTCTTAAATTACTATGAAGGGGAGGTGCAGTTCATCGGCTTTACTTAACCATTCATCTCAAAGCTGGGTCTACTAGATATAATTTACTGAAAAACTACAGGGTATGGCTATTAATTCTGGATATATCAGGTGTTGGTTTCTATATGATTATTCATGAATTAATAGAGGTACCCTTAATCCTTAGGGAACCTCTGATTAATTCATCATTGCGAGGAACAGAGTGACGCGGCAATCTCTAAGTACATGATTATATTACATGAGATTGCCACGCTCCGGTGCTCGTGACCGCAGGAAATGCCCGAAGGGTGCAATGACGGGATTTTTTGAATTAATCAGAGGTTCCTTAGTCTTTGGCCTTCAATCTCAATTTTGTGTTGTCTAGCGAGCACAAAAGCAGATGCAGAAAAAACTCGTGTCAGTCAAGAAATTTACCACTGCGTAGTCGTTGAGCTTCCATTTTTTCCAGCTCTCTTGACCCTGAAATAACGACATCAGGATCTGGTACAAAATCCAGATTTTCGTCCAGGCGTTCATACGGTACAGAATTCAGAATCACCTTCATCACATTTAGCCTTGCCTGATGTTTATCATTTGAACGAATGATTTTCCATGGAGAGTGTGTAGTATGTGTTTTTTTCAGCATCTCATACTTTACATTGGTGAAGTCATCCCAGTGTTCCTGTGCCTGTACATCAACCTCACTGAGTTTCCACTGCTTCAACGGGTCATGTTTGCGGTGGCTGAAACGTTTTTTCTGTTCCTCTTTGGTGACACTAAAATAAAGTTTGATAATGATAGTACCCTGGCGCACAAGATCTTTTTCAAAGCCATCTACTCCACGCATAAAATTTTTGTATTCTTTTTCAGTGCAGAAACCGAAAACAGGCTCGACCATGGCGCGGTTATACCAACTGCGGTCGAAAAGTACGACTTCGCCACCACGGGGGAACTGGCGTATGTACTTCTGGAAAAACCATTGTGTTTTTTCATGCTCAGTTGGCTTTCCCAGGGCAACGACACGGTAGTGCTTTTCGTTCATATAACGTGTGACCCGTCGGATAGTCCCGCCCTTACCCGATGCATCCCTTCCCTCAAATAGAATGATCATACGCTTGCCTGTTTGTTCCATGTGCTGTTGCATTTTGATTAGCTCTGCCTGGTAGGGCTTAAGCTCTTCTTCCCTGAGATACCGCCGCAAGGCCTTTTTCTTAAGCTTTTTGTAAGAAGGAGCCGTCGACTCAGGATTTGTTCCTTCTGCCGTTGGCGAACTCAGTGTTTCAGAAATACTGCTTTCCGTTGGGGCTTCCTGTTCTTCCTGTATTGTAGTGGTTTCGTCATTCATGATTCTAATCATCTTTTAGGGTAAATTTCCGGAACAAATGTTTGATCTGACATAGGTGGGCGCACATAACCGACTGTTTC
>BTQX01000106.1:0-5885 GCA_036986095.1 Gammaproteobacteria bacterium | reverse complement strand
GACTGGCGGAAGCTTCGACAATAACCTGTACTGCCCCGGTGATTCACATCGAGTACAGCAAAACCACGTCCGGTCCAGTATTGACGCTGATAATTCAGCGCACTGTCGCAGCGTGATGTAGGACCGCCATGCACCATCACCAACAATGGTGGTTTGTCGCCTGCCGGGGCCTGAAAAAGTTGATTTTTCGGTGGATAATACCAGGCATGTGAACACTCGCCATCAGATGTAGGATAGGACAGATGTTGTGGAACACTGATGTCGGCATCATCCAGCAGCGGTTCAGCCGGAAACCAGTTACGTATTTCTTTGTTTTCTGTTGTACAGATATGCACCGCTGTTGCTCTAGTAAAACTGGCCGCCGCATAGACTACCGACCCCTGCCCTGCCGGTGAAAGTTGTGACAGACCTGTCGAATGTTCATCATCGAACACACAGACTGTAGAATGTAAGAGATCAATCTCGACCAGTTGATCGCTGCCATTCCGGGTTCGAACTGCAATAATCCGCTCTTCATCCAGCACAACATAACGCTGTTGGCCAAATATCCAGTGTGCTTCACCAAATTCACCGTCATCATTAGTAATGCGTTCAATCGACTGCCCATCCCAGGCATATAAATCCCAGCAATCCGCCTGTAAACCCCGTTCATCATCCCGTCCATCCAGTGCAAATAAAAGTCGCCCAGCCGGTGAGTATTGCAATTGACAAACCGCGCATTCAGACCCACCGGCGATGATTTTTATTGAAGATGGCTCTACAAACAGGCTTCCCTGATCATCCTGTAAGATCCCAGTCTTTAGCAGACTGCCATCCCAGGGCATTTGCGGATGGTTCCATTCTATCCAGGCGAGCTGTGAGCCATCCGGCGAGATGACAGGATTGGCATAAAAGTCTGCACCGCTGACCAGTGGATATGGCCTGGCAGGTAATTTTGCGTGCAGTGACAACGCACACAGTGAGTTCTCATTTTCACCATCCATTACTGGATGCTCCTGTACGAAAATTAGATATTTGCTATCCGCTGTCAGCTGAAAATCGATAGCCATGTTCTGACCGTCTGCTACAGTCAGCGCCTCAGGCGAGGCCAGTGGAGAAAGTTTCTGTCTGTATATTTGTCGGTCGACATCGTTACTGAACCAGACATGCTCATCAGCCAGCAGGAAGGCCTTGCCGCCGTATTCATGTACCCGACTGCGTATATTAAATCCATCAGCTGTCAGGATTTCTTTTGTACCATCTGGCTGCTGTCTGACCAGTACGCAGCGACCGCGTTCGGCTGCCCGTTGGTCAAGGTAGTAAAACTGTTCCTTATAAAATGCAGGATACTGTGGCGGTGAAACCTGTGAGTAAATCTGTCGCGGATCCAGCCTTGCCTGCCACTGAAGGAATGGGAGTATTTCTACAGGCAATTCAGATATAACTCTTTCAGATGCGAATTAATCGGTGAATCATTCGATCGAAATCGCTACTTCAATCACATGACAGACCCGATCAACCTGCGGCTCTGTCATATTGGGGAAGACAGGCAGAGAAACCACTTCATTGCCCAGGGCGACTGAGACTGGGAAATCATCGGCAGTGTATTGCAGATGTTGATAGACCTCCTGCAAGGCCAGTGGTGCAGGATAGCAGGTCGAATTACCTATCGCGTTCTCCATCAGCGCCTGCCGTATCGCGTCTATTTTTGTGCTGCGGACGGTATAGAGATTAAAGGCATGCGAGCCATGTTCAGGACGGATGGGACAAATAATACCCAGTTTTGCCAGCCTTTCATCATACATGCCGGCAATACGCTGGCGTGAAGCAATATTTTCGTCCAGTTTTTTCAGCTTGAGACGCAGCAGAGCCGCCTGTACTTCATCAAGACGACTATTCATGCCGATTTCATCATGCTGGAAAGCGGAGGCTGCACCATGGTTGCGCAATTTTCGAACGGCTTCTGCAATCTCATCACTGTCAGTGGTCAGCATTCCACCATCACCATAACAACCCAGCACCTTGGTCGGATAAAAACTGAAACAACCGGTGTGACCCATGCTGCCGACACGTTGCCCATCATGTTGTGCACCAAATGCCTGTGCGGCATCCTCTACCACTGCAATATTATATTTTTCGGCTATTGCGTTAATGGCAGTCATATCAGCCGGATTACCAAAAAGATGAACCGGGATAATGGCACGTGTTTTTTCTGTTACGGCCTGTTCAACAAGCACTGGATCTATATTGAAACTATCGGCTTCGATATCGACAAATACAGGCCTTGCACCAACCATATCGATGACTTCAGAGGTAGCAAAGAAGGTGTAAGGTGTGGTGATCACCTCGTCACCCGGACCAATTCCCAGCGCACGCAAGGACAGGTGCAGGGCATCCGTCCCATTCGCCACGCCGATGGCATACCGGCAGCCGATAAACTCGGCCACCTCTTTTTCAAAGGCATGAACATTCGGCCCCAGAATCCAGCTGCCGCGCGCGCCGTCTTCTGAAATCATGGCGAACCACTCATCTTTAAGAGCATTGAATTCCTTACTCAGGTCAAGATAAGGCACACCTTCAGGTTTTGTCATATTACTCTTACTATTCCGAATTGCCTGCTTTAATGATGTCTGTCACCTGCATGGCGACACGCAGGGCCTCCATGCCGTCCTCCCCACTCACCAGCGGATCACCACCTTCGCGGACGACATCAATGAAATTTTCCAGTTCGGCATCCAGTGGTTGACTGGGTGTAATGCTGTGGGTCTCATAGACGATCTCGGGGAAATTCTGACCGTCTGGAATATCGCCCGGGTAGGCCACTTCTAGTTGTTGATCGACAAAATTAATAGCCCTGTAGCTGTTTCGACCGAACACCCTGATACGCCTGAATTTTCTACTGGATACCCGACTTGCCGTGACATTGGCAACGGCACCGTTGGTAAATTCCAGTCGGGCATTGGCGATATCGACATGATCAGTCAGCACCGGTGTGCCGGTAGCCGAAATGGAAGTCAGCTTTTTACCTACCAGTGACAGCACAATATCGATATCATGAATCATCAGGTCGGTGACCACATCAACATCAGTTGCCCGTTCGACAAACGGCCCGAGTCGGTGTGCTTCGATGAACCGAGGTTCATTCACATGGTCAGCCAGCGCCATAATGCCAGCATTAAAGCGTTCAAGATGCCCGATTTGCAGCGTAGCACCATGCTTGCGTGCTGCTTCTACTATCGCCCCGGCATCCTCCAGGGTTGATGCCACGGGTTTCTCCAGCAGCATATGAATGCCATTCTCAAGATAAGGAACTGCAACCTGTCTGTGTAAGGAAGTCGGCACGACGATACTGACGACATCGACTTCATCCAGCAGATCCATTGGATCGTAATAGGCACAGGTATCGTATTCACCGGCAACCCGGTCTGCCGTCTCACGATCTGTATCGACAACACCAACTAATTCTACGCCGGACATATCGTTATAGATTCTTGCATGAAAGCGGCCCAGATAACCGACGCCGATTACCCCTACGCGTAACGCTTCGTTCATAATCGGATACTTACCTGTGGGTAGCTCATGTTAAGCTTTGTTTCCAGTAGAAAACCATATCTGTTTATTTTAATCGATTTCGCGCTTCAGGTAACCTATAAAGGACGCCTCTATATATCCATGAATAACTATCTTGAGGTGGCCTAAAGATGAATAGTGCTCAGGATTCCCGCAAGGTACTGATCACGGGTTGCTCCAGCGGCATTGGCCTTTGCGTGGCAACTGGCCTGCATGAGCGTGGCTACCAGGTATATGCCAGTGTGCGGAAAAAGCAGGATATCGAAAAGATTCAGCAACCTGGCCTGAATTACGTGCAGCTGGATCTGGCAGACACGAATTCTATACAACAGGCTGTGAAGCGGGTGTTGGGGCAAACCGGCAACCAGCTGCACGCACTCATCAATAACGGCGCCTACGGTCAACCAGGTGCCGTTGAAGACCTGAGTACCGATGTATTACGCCGCCAGTTTGAAACAAATTTGTTCGGCACCCATGAACTGACACGACTTCTTATCCCCACCCTGAGACAGCAACCACGCAGCCATATCATTCAGATCAGCTCGATGCTGGGATTTATCTGCCTGCCCTATCGCGGTGCCTACAATGCCAGCAAATATGCTCTGGAAGCACTGACCGATACCATGAGACTGGAGCTTGCCAGCAGCGGAGTATCTATAAGCCTGATCGAACCCGGCCCTGTCGTCAGCCATTTTCGGAAAAATGCCTACAGAGCATTTACCCCGGCAATCAATCCTGAAAACAGTATTCACAGAGAAGCCTATCAAAAAGAAATAAAGCGTTTCCAGTCAGACAAGCCGGTTCCCTTCACCCTGCCAGCCGATGCGGTACTGGAGAAAGTAATACATGCACTGGAAAGCAAAAAACCCCGTACACGCTACCCCGTGACCAAACCTGCTCACGTGTTTAAATTTCTGAAACGAATACTGCCTGATAGATGGATGGATGCGATTTTGGTTTCGGCTTCTGGGCATAAGAAATAACGTCAAAAGCTTTTTCTCTCGCGGAGGCGCTGGGACGCAGGGAGGTCAAAGGCGTTTTCTTTATTACATCAAAATATGTTTTTGTTTTTTCTTTCCCTGCGTCTTTGCGCCTCTGCGAGAGATAGGTTTTTGCTTTTAGTGCTTTAACGACAAAGGCTTCATCAATCAATCCAGCATGTATGATACCAGTCCATCGGCCAGTTTGGGCTCGAACCAGGTGGATTTGGGTGGCATGACTTTGCCGGCATCGGCGACCGCCATCAGTTCATCCAGGCCGGTAGGATAAAGTGAAAAGGCCACTGCCATTTCACCACTGTTGACATGTTTCTCAAGCTCGCCCAGGCCGCGTATACCGCCGACGAAATCGATGCGTATATCTCGCCTTGGATCACTGATGTTGAGGATGGGGGCTATCAGATTGCTATCCAGTATTTGAACATCCAGTTTTTCTACTGTATCGGTGGAGGACGTCAGATCATCATGTATCGACAGGCAATACCACTGCCCGTCCAGATACATACCGTACTGTCCTTTTCTATCCGGTTTAACCGCTGCTGCAGATTGTTCGATGTCGAAGCTTTCGCCAACCTGTGACAGGAATTCTTCTTTCGATAAGCCATTCAGGTCTGCAATCACCCGGTTATAATCAATAATCTCCACCTGATTATCAGGAAACAGTACCGCCAGGAAATGCTTGCAGGAGCTTTCACCGACCTTATTCTCATTCATCGCACAAACCCGACTGGCCGCTGCAGAACGATGATGGCCATCTGCGATATACAAATAGTCCATGTGGCTGAATGCCTCATCAAATTGTGCAAGCTGCTGGGCATCATTAACCACCCAGAAGCGATGTCGTACACTATCATCGGAGGTTAAATCATAGACCGGTACCTCAGACTTTTTCTGTTCTACCAGTTGATCTACATCGTCTCGTTGCCGATAGGTCAGAAATACCGGGCCGGTCTGTGCGTGTAATGCCCTGATCTGATTGACACGATCATCCTCTTTTACCGGTCGGGTAAATTCATGCTTGCGAATGATGTTTTTATCATAGGCTTCGATTGATGCGGCCGCCGCTATGCCGGTTTGTACATGTTCACCCATGGTCAGCTCGTAGATGTAATAGCAGGGCTCGTCATCACGAACAAGAATCCCCTCATCAATCATATTCAGAAAGTTTTCCGCACCACGCCGGTAGACGGACTCATCATAGGGGTTAATTCCTTGCGGCAGGTCTATCTCGGGTTTGGAAACATGCAAAAAGCTCCAGGGTTTATTGCTGGCAAGCTCACGTGCCTCAGCAGTATTGACGACATCATAGGGGGGCGCGACCACATCAGCCACCCTGTC
>BTQX01000105.1:0-5900 GCA_036986095.1 Gammaproteobacteria bacterium | reverse complement strand
GACTATACGAATGAGCGTGCCCGGCACAAGATCACCCGTGAGTTCAATTTGTCACCAACCGCTCAGCCGCAGGTCGATAACGTTATTACAGAGGGAAGTTGGTGGACAAAGGAAGAACATGGTAAAGCATTGATGTCAGTGGAAACAAGACTTGCCAAAGATCTGGCCATCAAATTAAATGACCGTGTCAGCTTCAACATAAACGGCAGTGAACGGGAATTCAGAATCAGCAACCTGCGCGAAGTGGACTGGCAGACATTTAACATCAATTTCTTTACCGTCGTGCCGCCCGGTTTACTGGATGACGACCCGGCAAGCTGGGTCACCAGCCTGTATATTAAGCCGGATCAGAAACGTCTGATAGCTGATCTGGTCAAACTCTATCCCAATGTCACCGTCATCGATGTGGAAGCCATGATGATGCGAGTGCGTGCCATCATGGATCGTATCAGTCTGGCAGTAGAATTCATCTTTCTATTCAGCCTGCTGGCTGGACTTGCCGTATTAATTGCAGCGATACAGTCCAGTCAGGATGAGCGTCGTTACGAAAGTGCCGTGTTGCGCACACTTGGTGCGCGTCGATCTGTATTACTACGAGGCTTATTTGCTGAATTTATTACCCTCGGTGCCCTGGCCGGTTTCCTGGCAGGCTTCGCTGCTACAACACTGGCCTGGGCACTGGCTGAGCAGGTGTTTCATTTCCCCTACCAGTTCAATCCGTTCATAGCACTTGCAGGCATTGTTAGCGGGGTGTTGCTAGTGGGTATTGCCGGGGTGTTAGGAACGCGCAGTGTGTTAAACCAGCCGCCGGTTGAGACATTGAGGCAGGGATAAGACTTGAAGAGAGACGAAAGACGAAGGACGAAGGAGGAAAGGGGGTTATTCTTTGATGTTTTTTCTTTTATCCTTAGTCTTTAGTCTTTAGTCATTAGTCCTTAGTCTATATTTTTCAGAGCAGGAATCATCATGGAAGACAAAAACCGCAAAGAATTTATCCGTCAGGTGTTTAATACTGTATGTGAACAATATGGCACGGGTTCGTTGCGATTCTTTGAAAACGCAGCCTCCCACCTCCCTGCTTTGCTTAATTTGAATGGTGATGAAAATATCCTCGATATCGCAACTGGCACGGGCCTGGCATCTACATTACTTGCCGGACATCTACCTGACGGCCATGTGACGGGCATTGATCTGTCCGAAGGGATGCTTGAAAAGGCCCAGGCTCAGGCCGATGCACTGGGATTGTCCAATATAAAATTCCAGCAAATGGATATGACATGTATGGATCTGCCGGAGGAGCACTTCGATATCATCAACGCTTCATTCGGAGTTTTCTTTGTTGAGGATATGGAGCAGTTAGTGCAGCATATCTATAGCCGACTGAAACCTGGTGGTCGTTTCATCACTACCCATTTTGCAAAAGGCTCTATGGCTCCGATGCAGGATATGATTATGGAGCGTCTGCAGCAATACGGTGTAGAGGTACCAAATGTTGCCTGGTCACATCTCGATAACGAGGAAGCCAACAGGGCATTGTATGAAGCGGCAGGATTTACAAACATCACCCATAGTCGCAATCAGGTCGGTTATCTGTTCAGCGATGCCGAAGGTTGGTGGGATGTAGTGTGGTGGGCAGGCTACCGCGGCTTCGTCAACCAGATACCCGAAGAACACGCAGAAAAGTTTAAACAGGAACATCTTGATGAGGTCAATGAACTGGCTGATGAAGAAGGCATCTACTTCAACGTAGAAGTTATCCACACCATAGGCGAGAAGACTTAAAATAAGGTAAAAGGGGAAAGGGGAAAGGGGAAAGGGAAATCAAAATCTCTAATCGTCTTTACCTTTTACCTTTAAACTTTCACTTTTATCTGAATTTAAGCTTTTTTTCTTTGCAAAAAACAGGTTATACTCGCGCACGCTACATACTCTCCCTGGTTTTTGTCAGAAGTTCGATCCTATTTTCTCCTGTTGATTACCTCGTAAGATCTTGTAACACATTATATTTTTATTATTTATTGAGGTATTTATTATGGCAACAGGAACCGTTAAATGGTTTAACGAATCCAAAGGCTTCGGCTTTATCACTCCATCAGATGGCACTAAAGACGTTTTCGTCCATTTTTCTGCTATCGCCAGTGATGGCTTCCGTACACTCGCAGAAGGTCAGGAAGTTACCTTCGACGTTGAAGACGGAGCAAAAGGCCCAACAGCAGTAAACGTACAGACCTGAACACTTAGTTCACTCGAAGTACGAAAAAGCCCCGCTGGTTTGTGGGGTTTTTTTTGGCAGCAAGAAGGCCCCTGAGGAGACGAAAGCCTGTTACAAATCTCTACTCGGCAGCATTATCTGTAAGCATCATTTCTCTCAGTTCATATACTATATTACGGTAGTCAGCTGCCAGTTGTTTGGCAACAATCATCTGAAAATGATGCGGTAATCGGGTATTGTATTGATAAAGCAAATTAAATGCCGAACTCGGTAAAAAGGCGGCTTTCACTTTTCCTTTGGCATGACAGGATACAATAGGGCGATAGTGGGCTATCAAACTGTGCAGGCCTATCATGCTACCTGCTCCCAATGTTGAAACACGTTGCAGTCCACGCTCTGTATCTTTTTCGTGCGTGATTTCAATTTCACCCTCGAGAATTACATAGAAGGTATCGGTGCGGCCATCTTCAGATATAAACAGATGTTTATCGGGATAGTCTTTAACTACCATCGATTGGCCTAATATTTTCAGCTCATCATTGGTCATTTCGCTAAATAAAGGAACGGATTGAAGATATTCATCAATATTCATAGCTGTGTCTCTTTATGGCCATGCAGTTTCTGTAAAAGATCGCGCCCCCAGTCAATGGGTCCATGACGTTTTCTGGATTCATTATCTTCAATCCCCTCAATATAGGTGTATTTGCTGAACAGTAATTTGTCGGCAACGCGACAACGTTCAATCATGGTTGAGGATAGCATGCGTAAAATATTGCCTGTCATCTGTGGGTGCGGTCTTTCCAGCTTGCGGAAAGCATCATGGGTCAGAACAAGTAGTGTACAGTCACCAGTGGCGATTACAGAACTTGTAGATGGTCCCGGGTCAAGAATATTAATTTCACCAAAGCAGTCCCCTTTTTTATGCGTACCAAGACGAATGGTTTCTTTCTCACTGGTAATCTGGGAAACAAGCTTTCCGTCAGTGACAAGGAAAAGTGAATCGCAATATTCACCATCAGTTGTCACAAAATCTCCGGCATGGACGTTTCGCCTTTCCATCGCGGCCAGCAGGTCTTCCAGTCCACCAGGATCACAGTGCCTGGCAATCCCGGGAAATTGCTCTCTAAATGCTGCAGGTGTCATGCTCATACAATGTACCTCATTTTATTTTTAAAAATGCAGTGAAGATTTTTACTCAGATGCATACTATACCCCAGGGTAGTTTATTCCTCATAGCCCACCTTCCGACGCAGGTCTTTTGTCCTACCACGCTTTGTCTTACTGTTCATGCGTTTTTGCTGTGAGGATTTCGTTGGCCGTGTGGGCCTGCGCTTTTTCTTTATGATCGTAGCACTGCGAATCAGTTCAGCCAGGCGGCGCAGGGCTTCGTCACGGTTTTTTTCCTGCGTACGAAACTGCTGTGCCTTAATGATAATAACGCCGTCTTTACTAATGCGCTGGTCGCTTAAGGCCAGCAGTCGTTGCTTGTAGAACTGCGGCAGCGACGAGGCATTGATATCGAAGCGCAGGTGGATGGCTGATGAGACCTTGTTGACGTTCTGACCCCCCGCACCCTGGGCACGGATGGCACTGAGTTCTATCTCATTTTCGGGAATGCTGACCTGGCTGGATATGTGTAAGTCCATGATAGTGATGATAATAGACTAAAGGGGAAAGTTGTAGGAGCGTCGTCCCGGTGCGATGGTTTTAGATGAAGGATGAAGGGGAAACTATTTTTGTGTAAAAACTACGACACCATCCCAATCGGAGGACGGTGGGTTTTGTCGGTATTCTGTAATCCGTGTGAGGTACAGTTGATAAATTTTTCTATCGCCATCATCTGTAATCAACTGTTTCAGGAGTATTTCTGCTTCATCCCATGCACGGCTACGGTAGTGTGCAATAGCCATGTGGTACTGATCCAGCACAGATTTGCTGCTGCCTGATGATGTATCAGCTACTGATAGAGGTTCAAATATTGCAATGGGTTTAGTCTTCCCTTTGACCTGAACCAGATCAAGCTCACGAAAGAGGAGGTTCGGACACAGGTCACGTGTAGACTGGCTGATCACAATCTCCACGCCATATTGTTTGGTCAGTCCTTCAAGGCGGGATGCCAGGTTGACACCATCTCCGATGACTGTGTAATTCAGGCGATTTGCAGAACCCATATTACCGGCGACCACTTTACCGGTATTTATACCAATGCCAATGGCCAGTGGCTGCAGGCCATCTTTCACCAGTACCTCATTCAGCAGCCTCAAATCGGACAGCATATCCAGTGCACAATATACTGCCTTTTGTGGGCTTTCCGGATGGAACACTGGTGCACCAAAGAGCGCCATAATGGCATCACCGATATATTTATCCACGACACCGCCGTGCTCTTCTATCGAAGTACTCATGTGAGTAAGGTAACGATTCAGTAGATCCAGGATCTCGTTGGGTGCGTGGTGTTCACAGAGGTTTGTAAAATCACGTATATCTGAAAATAAGACGGTGACTTCTCGCTCTTCACCGCCGAGTTTTATCCCCTTGTTGAGCAGTTCATCGGCAACTTCCCGAGATACTACCTTGCCAAGTAAATTTTGTACTTTATCTCGCTCAGCAAGGCCTTCGACCATACTGTTAAAGGAATTAGCCAGTGTACCTATTTCATCACTGCGCTCAATTTTAACCCCCTTGCTATAATCACCTCCCTCAATACGTCTGGCTGTTTTGACCAGTTGCTCTATTGGGCGACTGAGGCCTCGTGCGATCATAAGAGCGCCTACGATAGATATCGCAAGGCCGATACCAAACAGGGTCAGCATCAACGCCCTTAAGCGAAGATAAGGCGCCAGAGCAGCATCCAGTGAGCGCTGTAAGATGGCAAGGCCCTGCCCAACGTCGCCTTCCTGTACACTAAGCGCGAGTGATAGATACTCCTCATCTTGCAGCATTAGATCGAATACCTGGTTGGTCGGTGCAGTATTGTTGGCGATGGCCTCACTCAACTGTATTTTTGCTTTGTTCTGCAGGGTAGAGCTGATAATCTGCCAGGCTTTGCCACTGCTGAGGTACAGCAGGCTAACTTCAGAGTGAGTGGACTCTCGCTGTTCAAGTGCAAAATTATCGTCCATCACGAAACCGATCAGTATCCATGCACTTGGCTCCGGTGTGAACAGTGGTACGACAACCATCTGGTAAGCGATATTATCAATAATCTGAATGGCGGAGGCTTCACCATGGCTGCTACCCATTGCCTGCTTGAGTAAATCGTTCAGAGCGGGTGCAGTCTTATGTTCAACACTATGCATAGTGTCAGCAATAATTTCACCATCCATGGCAAGCAGTATCATGATGTTTGCACCCACACGTTGGCGGTGGTTTTCCAGTGCCGATTTGATGGTTGCTGGATCGCGTGTTGCAAAAGCTGACTTGAATGCAAAATCGCCAGACAGCAGCCTGACCTTTTCATTCAAAATCTGTTCACGATCCCTGAGTGACTTGGCGAAGGTCTTTGCTGTTATCTGTAGTGCTTCTTCAAGGTGAAGCCTGGCATTCGAAGTGTTTGCCTGGTTAACAGAAAAGAAGACCGCACCCAGAACTGCGCCCAGCAGCGAGACAAGAAATATTAACAGGCGGGTCCTGAAGTTTTTGAATTGGAACAAACTTGCCTGGTGTTATTCGTTACACCACACTAGTG
>BTQX01000104.1:0-5964 GCA_036986095.1 Gammaproteobacteria bacterium | reverse complement strand
TATCAGACTGGCGTTGCAACCCATGTGAATGTAACCCGAACGGAGAAAATAAGATGTCTAAGGTTTCGCTTCGCGATATGCTGGAAGCTGGTGTTCATTTCGGCCACCGTACACGTTTCTGGTACCCCAAAATGCGCCCCTATATCTTTGGTGAGCGTAACCAGATCCATATCATTAATCTGGAAAAAACCCTGCCCTTGTTTGAGGAAGCCAGTAATTTTCTTGGCAAGATTGCTGCGAATGGTGGCAATGTAATGTTTGTCGGCACCAAGCGCCAGGCAAGTAAAGTTATTCGTGAAGCAGCAACACGTTCTGCTTCACCATATGTGGATCATCGCTGGCTGGGCGGTTTGCTGACCAATTTTAAGACGGTACGTAATTCAATCAAGCGCCTGAAAGAGCTGGACGAACAGTTTGAAAGTGGCCAGGCAGATAAGCTGATCAAAAAAGAACGTCTGCGTATCGAGCGTGAACGCACCAAGTTGGAGCGTTCCCTGTCTGGTATCAAGAATATGAATGGTCTGCCAGATGCACTATTCATCATCGATGTGAAATATGAATACATCGCTATAGCAGAAGCCAAAAAGCTCGGCATACCTGTGGTTGCTGTGGTTGATACCAACTGTAAGCCGGAAGGCATCGATTATGTTATTCCAGGCAATGATGATGCGATTCGCTCAATTCGTCTCTATGCTGAAACGATTGCCGATGCCATTATAGAAGGGCGCCATTCTGTTGCGACCATTCCGGTGGCTGCAGAGTCTGATGACTTTGTCGAAATGGATGATGTTACGGCTGAGGCACTAATGAAGAAAGTGAAATCAGACAACGATACAGTTACCGCCGCAAAGAAAGCAGATGTCCGCAAAGCTGGTCCTGATGAAGTAACTGCTGGGGCAGCACCTGTTGCAGAGGAAATACCTGTAGTTAAAAAAGCAGTCAAGAAAAAGGCTGTGAAAAAGAAAGCGGTAAAGAAAAAGGCTGTAAAAAAGAAGGCTGTCAAGAAGGCGGCAGCGAGTAAGGGCGACGAGTAAGAAAGGGCCGACTGTACGGCTTTATCAATATTGTGACGATATTCGGGTTAAATAATCGGGACATTTCACTTTAATCTTACAGATTTAATACTAAAAATAGAGGGTATTCGAGATGGCGGTTACTGCATATATGGTTAAGGAACTGCGTGAACGTACCAGCGCAGGCATGATGGAATGTAAAAAAGCACTGACTGAAACTGACGGTGACATGGATGCGGCTGTGCAATTGCTGCGCACCAGCGGGGCGGCAAAGGCTGACAAGAAGGCCGGTCGTGTCGCAGCGGAAGGTGTGGTAAGTATTTATGTCAATGATAACAGTAAGTTTGGTGTTATTATTGAGGTAAATTCTGAAACAGATTTCGTTGCTAAAGGTAATGATTTTCAGGGTTTTGCCGCCGATATTGCGGCACTCGTGGCAGACATCAATCCTTTAGATATTGATGCATTGAATGAAGCTGAGCTGCCATCCGGTGAAACAGTTGATAGCACCCGCCGTACTTTGATTGCAAAGTTGGGTGAGAATATTACCGTACGCCGCTTTGAAAGAATCGAGGCAGAAGGCGATGCAGTGATCAGCAGTTACCAGCATGGCTTAAAAATTGGAGTACTGGTAAGCAGTACCGGCGGCAATGAAAGCCTGGGCAAGGATATTGCTATGCATGTTGCTGCGATGAAGCCACTTTGCATCAGCCCTGATGAAGTACCGGCTGATGCAGTGGAAAAAGAGAAAGAAGTTTTCACAGCCCAGGCTGCTGAAAGCGGCAAGCCACCAGAGATCATTGAAAAAATGATTACCGGTCGTATTAATAAATTCCTCAATGAGGTGGCTTTGGAAGGGCAGTCCTTTGTTAAGGATCCAGGGACCACAGTAGGAAAGCTGCTGAAATCAGAAAATGCGTCAGTCAGCCGATTTTCACGCATTGAAGTAGGCGAAGGCATAGAGAAAAAGGTCGAAGATTTTGCCGCAGAAGTCGCTGCGCAGGTCAAAGGAGGCTAAGAAACGATGAGCGGTATCCGCCGCATTCTTTTGAAGCTCAGCGGCGAGGCCCTTATGGGCGAGCAGGATTTCGGCATCAGCCAGGATGTGCTGGAATATGTCAGTGCTGAAATAAAAACGGCAACTCAGCGTGATACACAGACAGGTATCGTTGTTGGCGGCGGTAACATTTTTCGTGGTGTGTCCGGTGCCGCACAGAGCATGGATAGAGTACCTGCAGACCAGATGGGTATGTTGGCAACGGTAATCAATGCAATTGCTGTCGCTGAAAATCTCAATCGCAACGATATCCCTGCAAAAGTGCTTTCCGCTATTCCGGTAGGAACATTTACTGAATCTTTCAGCCGCCGTCTGGCACTTGAATACCTCGAAGCAGGCACGGTGGTGGTTTTTGCTGCGGGTACCGGCAATCCCTATTTTACGACGGATACCGCTGCCAGCCTGCGAGCTATCGAAATAAACGCGGATTTGCTGTTAAAAGCAACTCAGGTTGACGGTGTTTACGATGCAGACCCGAAAACCCACCCTGCAGCAAAGAAATTTCAGCAACTTGGCTTCGATGAAGTTCTTCAGCGTCAACTGGGAGTTATGGATCTGACAGCTATTACACTTTGTATGGAGAATGACCTGCCGTTGCGTGTTTATGCGATGCGTTCTGCAGGCGCTCTTGCTAGAATACTCGACGGTCAGCCGGAAGGTACCCTGGTGACTAATAAATAGTGTAGTCAATCTCTTATTACTGGCAGCAAGGGAAAACAGAATGATTAATGAAATCCTTGATGATGCAAAGAAGCGCATGGGCAAAAGTGTTGATGCGCTTAAGGGTGAGTTGTCACGGTTACGTACGGGCAGGGCTAATACTGCGTTACTGGATAATATAAAGGTCGATTATTACGGTAGTCCAACGCCGATAAGTCAGGTGGCAAACATCACTGTAGCAGATTCCCGCACACTCGGTGTGCAGCCCTGGGAAAAAGGCATGGTACAGGCAATTGAGAAGGCCATACTAGAGTCAGATCTGGATCTTAACCCAATGTCTGCCGGTGATATTATACGAATTCCAATTCCTCCCCTGTCGCAGGAACGCAGACTGGATCTGGTGAAGCTGGTTAAAAGTGAAGGCGAGGGCGGCAAGGTAGCGGTCAGGAATATACGTCGTGATGCAATTTCTCATATCAAGGAATTACTGAAAGGGAAGGAAATTTCTGAAGATGATGAGCGTCACGGTGAGGAACAGGTTCAGAAATTGACTGATTCCAGTGTTGCCAATATCGATAGCCTGCTGAAGGGAAAAGAAGAAGAATTAATGGAGATATAAATCTCCTGAGAATAATGGGCACTCTATTAATTCATGAATAGCCATATTGAATCTGACGTATACAGAATTAATAGAGGTGCCCATATTCTTTAAGTATCGTACTGGCTGGGCTAAACTGTCGGTTTTCCCTTTCTAGTGTTCTTGATTTGGAATAATGTCCCCGGCCGAAAATACAAAAACACCCTGTCAGAAAAACTCTGAACCCGGTACTCCTCGCCATATTGCCGTCATAATGGATGGCAATGGCCGCTGGGCGAAAAGCAGGGGGCTGCACCGCATAATGGGGCACCGCAAAGGTGCCGAGGCTGTGCGACGAATCATCCGTCTGTGCGGTGACAAGGGGATAGAACACCTGACATTGTTTGCCTTCAGCAGCGAAAATTGGCAAAGACCGCCGCGTGAAGTAAAGCTGTTGATGGAACTTTTCATCGCTGTGCTGGAAAAGGATATCGATGTACTGGTAGAGAATGGGGTGCGTTTGCGAATCATTGGTGACCTGGACCGTTTCGGTAAGCGAATCGGAAAGTTGATTAAAAAGGCGGAAATGCGTACCGCATGTAATGATTGCATGCAGTTGACGATTGCCGCTAACTACGGTGGCCGCTGGGATATTACGCAGGCATGCAGACAGCTGGCTGAAAAATCCAGCCGTGGTGAAATAGATCCGGATAAGATTGATGAAGAGCTGATTTCCGGTTACCTGGCTAGCGATGGAATCCCCGATCCTGATCTGTTTATTCGCACCGGTGGTGAGAAACGAATTAGTAATTTTCTGATCTGGCAACTGGCTTATTGTGAGTTATATTTCACCGATGTGCTGTGGCCTGATTTTTCTAAAGAGGACTTTTCTGATGCCCTGCAATGGTTTGCCAGTCGGGAGCGTCGATTCGGAAAAACCAGCGAGCAAATAACCAAGTCCAGGCATGCTTAAACAACGCTTGCTGACCGTGGCTGTCCTGATGCCGATCTTTATTGCGGCATTATTTCTAATGGATACGCTGAGTTTCGCACTTTTTCTTCTTGTTATCCTGGTTTTCAGTCTCTTTGAGTGGGCAATTTTAAGTGAGATCAAATCAACTTTCACAAGAGTGATATACATAGCAACGGGCGTGGCCATCGTTGTGATGATTCAATACTACGAGTTGGCAGGAAGGGAACTGTTTATATTTGTCTTCGCAATATGGCTGGTGGTGATAGTCCGCCTGTTTCGTTTTGGACATCAGGAAAATGCGCTGCAAAACCCTTCTGGAAATGGCAGACTGGCATGGCTGGACGGTTATTTTGTATTGCTTCCAGGAATACTCGGTCTGGAGATACTCAAGGCACAGGATTCAGCTTCACCTCAACTGTTGCTGGTTTTTTTCTTTATCATCTGGTCTGCTGATACGGGTGCCTATCTGGCTGGCCGTAGCCTGGGAAAACACAAACTGGCGCCTCGAATCAGTCCGGGCAAAACAATAGAGGGACTCATTGGCGGACTTGTCGGGGCCTTAACAATCGCTGCCATAGTAGGTGTTCTGGTATGGGAGTTGTCGGCAGGGAAATTAATTTTCTGGCTACTTGCTGTTGTTTTTATCACACTGCTTTCAGTAGCGGGTGATTTGTTTGAGAGTATTTACAAGCGCAGGGCAGGTGTTAAGGATTCAGGTAAACTGCTGCCGGGGCACGGTGGTATACTGGACCGTATCGACAGTACCTGTGCCGCTTTACCGCCTTATATGCTTGTTCTTTATCAGTTTAACTTTCTTTCTTCGGGTATTTCTACATAGTGAAACAGCAGGGCATTTGTATACTTGGCTCTACCGGTACCATCGGCATAAATACGCTAGATGTGATCAGGCGCCACCCACAGCAATTCAAAGTCATCGCACTGACAGCCAACAGACAAATCAAGCGGATGCTTCAGCAATGTGAGGAATGGCAGCCGGAAATTGTCGTGATGTCTGATGAAGGGGCAGCGGCAGAGCTCAGGCAGTTGCTTAGTCAAAAAGGCTATCCTATAAAAGTATTGGCTGGTAAGTCAGAGCTTGCCGAGGTGGTACAGCTGGAGGAAGTGGATGTGGTAATGACCGGTATAGTTGGTGCTGTAGGGCTATTGCCGACACTGGCTGCTGTCAAAGCTGGCAAGCGAGTCCTGATTGCAAACAAGGAGCCGCTTGTGATGCTGGGGCAGGTCTTTATCGAGGAGGCGAAACTTTCCGGTGCTGTTTTGTTGCCTATAGACAGTGAGCATAATGCCATTTTTCAGTGTTTGCCGGCTGCCGTTCAGCAGGCAACTGCCGCACCGGTAGAGCATGAACTGTCAGACTACGGAGTTCGCCGACTCTTACTCACCGGCTCAGGTGGGCCTTTTCTCAATCTGGATCGGGCTGATTTTGACTCAATTACACCGGATCAGGCCTGCACTCACCCCAACTGGGTAATGGGTCGTAAGATTTCTGTAGATTCTGCCACCATGATGAACAAGGGACTTGAATTAATAGAAGCCTGTGCGCTGTTTTCTACTGGGCCCGAGCAGATTCATATCGTGGTGCATCCACAAAGCGTTATCCATTCGATGGTTGAATATGCCGATGGCTCTCTTCTCGCGCAGTTAGGTAATCCGGACATGCGCA
>BTQX01000103.1:0-6063 GCA_036986095.1 Gammaproteobacteria bacterium | reverse complement strand
GCCATATGTGGGTATATATCGAAGAAAACGATGAAGCAGAAGATTTCGAAAATAAAAAACAAAGTAAATCTGAAGATCTGGAAAACGATGGCCTGCCACCACGCCATTATCCGGAATGGGATTACAATACCAGCACTTACAAGCCTGACTGGGTAAGTCTTTACGAGTCAATTCACCCATCAACAAATGCCGCTGACATCGATGCGATTTTAGACAAACACAAAGACCTGGCGAAACTACTATTGCAAATCCTGGACAAACTCAAACCGCAGAGATATGTACGCGTTCGCTATCAGGAAGAGGGTAGTGAGCTGGATTTAGATATCGCAATTCGTTCACATATTGATTACAAATGCGGTGCACAACCTGACCCGCGTATTAACATGAGCCATAAATATGATGGCCGTGATATTGCGGTAATGATATTGCTGGATTTATCGGCATCACTAAACGATGTCCCAGATGGCTCCGATCAAAGCATCTTGCAACTGAGTCAGGAAGCGGTATCGTTATTGGCCTGGAGCATCGAACAACTCGGTGATAAATACGCAATCGCCGGTTTTCATTCCGACACCCGGCACAACGTTCGCTACTATCACATTAAAGGATATAGTGAACATTTCGATGACAGCGTAAAAGCACGCCTCGCCGCCATGGATGCGGGTTTTTCAACACGCATGGGGGGTGCAATTCGTCACGCTGCACATTATCTTGAAGCGCAACAAGCTGACAAAAAACTCATGCTGATACTCACCGACGGAGAACCATCAGACATCGATGTAGATGACGAAAAATACTTAATCAGCGATACCAAAAAAGCCGTGGACGAAATTTCCTCCAAAGGCATGTACAGCTACTGTATTAGCCTGGACAGAAAAGCCGATGACTACATACAGGATATATTTGGCGTTGGCGGCTATACAATCATTGACCACGTTGAAAAACTACCGGAAAAACTGCCGTTGTTGTTTGCGGCTTTAACATCTTAAAAGCATTTCACCACAGAGGACACGGAGGACACAGAGAAAACCTTTTTAAAATGGTATGGCTCAGTGTCCTAAATGATTTTTAAAAAATCGTAATAATATTGAAAAGCTTTTAGGAAAATTATTCATCACATCAATAGCCAAAGTGATTTAAACAAAGAGCTGAAAAAACAATATTTGAGCTTTCCTCTGTGCCCTCCGTGTCCTCTGTGGTTAAAACTCTTTATATCGCATCTGAAGCCTGCTGGAATCTGAATAACGGCTGGTCGCTTAATCCTCGCCGGAATTGTCGCGGTTATCAATATTCTTGTTATCGGTTTCTTTTTGTCCCTTTTTAAGCAGCTGGCCTGGTAGTATGACCGTTCTCTTAAGTACCTGGAAAGGATAGGTGGCAACTTCCTTAAATGCGGTATTTTTTATCTTCGGGTCATCCATGTCGCCTGTAAGAGTAAGGGTAATAGAGGGCCTTTTTTCATCGCCTGACAGGACATAACCAAGCAGAGGTATACGACCCACACTTTTTTTCGCGCCCGTGATTAAATTAAAAACCATATCTATGGTATTCTCTTTAGGATTTACCTTGCCTTCACCGCGCATATCCAGTTCCTTTGAATCTACATTAAGAGATTTGATATTAACTACCCCGTCACTGATATTCAGCGCCACATCAATTTCACTTACAGGCAGGCCATTGCGATTAAAGTTTGGTACTCGGAAAGTCAGTAATGACGGAACGGTATTGATAAAGGCCAGGATGTTATTGAGCAGGCCATAATCATTTATGACCGCATCCTCGATGCGGATGACAGCATCCATGTCGTCAAAATTGCCTCCTATCTGAAACTCCATCTGCCCTTTGCCAAAATCTAAAAATGCGACTAATTCATTGAGAAATTGATTTCCAAAGCCCTTGCCGGCAAGTGAGAGTTTATCGTCCTTGATCTGCATACTGGCAGTACCCTGGCCGAATCTCAGATCCCCGTCTATCGTTCCTTTTTCTATCGTTATAGTCAACTCGTCCGCAAGAGCACGACGATTTTCACTCAAGTAGATGAAGCTGTTCTTCGCATTCAGCCTGAATTTGAATTCCTGGTTTTTAGCCGCATTCTGTCGATTCTGATTACTGTTCACTTCTTTGTTGATATTTAGTATGGCAGGCAGGTTATAACCGACATTGTTTGAACTAACACTTACTTTGTCTGCCGCTTCGATATGAACCTTATCGTTGATATCAAGTGATGTTATCGCCCCATCATAATTCCCACGGAAGTAGTAATCATGTACGGGTTTATCACCATCGAAAAGGAATGCCTCGGAGGTAGTCAATTTGCCACTTATCGAATAGGGAACAGACCCGTTCTGTGATGTGAGCAATAAATTACCGTCTTGCAGCTTATAGTCCTGCATCAAGGGCGAATAAGGATGTAGCTTATTGAATTCCTGCAGGGCAACTGACCAGCCACCCTGACCACGTTTCTCGAATTCTATTCCCAGCATGGGTACTTTTAGGAGCGTATTGTTTCCCTGCCACGACAGATTAACCGGCACAGGTTTTTCAACGACCAGCAGCTTCGTACCCGTCTGCTCCGTAATTCTGATCTGATCAAGTGTCAGGTTGCCAGTTTGCTTATTGAAATCAAGAGTGCCTGTGATGGCTGAAGAAAACTGATTTTCCAGTTCCATCCCACTTTGATGAAAAGTTAACTTTTGCTCAGCAAGGGTAACATGAGTGGGGAGCAGGGTGAACGGCGTACTGGCATATGAAAGCTTTACAGGGTTCTTAGTTTGCAGACTTATTTCATCACTAATGATGAGTTTAATCTTTATTTCGGGCTGCTTCATGCGCAAGGCGTCATGTGTCAAACCAACCAGGGTAACATCCAGGTCAGCATAGAGAGGCTTAAGCTTGAAGGTGCCTGATACCGTCGTGTCAAACCAGGGGTCGATTGAAACGGGGGTCGGTGGCAATTTGCCAGACCAGTTCTTATGGTCAAAGACTGTGAAAAATTCTCCGACACTGACTGGAATATCGCCCATATTCCAGTTACTTGCCGATACACTGACAGAATCACCTTCTGGCCTCATCAGAAAATGTATTTTAAGCGGTGTGTTTACGGGGTTTGTCAGACGCAATACAGAATGCGTAGATTGATATGAAAACTTATTTATTATAGCTGTAATGTCACCCTGACCTTTTACTGCATCAAGTTCACCCGTGATAGAAGCTGAGAGTCGGTCACTTTTACTGATCTCAAGTTTTAGCAGAATGATATTGGTGGAATTGCTCAGTTCGATATCCAGTTGATCGACATCAAACAATTGCTGATTATATTCAAACACACTGTTTTCTGCTCTAAAGGTACCCTTTGTATCAATTTCTTTTGTGGATAGATTGATGGCAAGCGTCAGATCAGTCTCTGTGACGCCTTTTTTCTGCTCGAAAGGGAAAGGGATACCATAATGTTCGAGTAAGCTAAGGATGCCGCCGGAGGCCTGGGCACTGGTCCTGATGTAGGCAGTCAGGATGAAGGGGTTGTTGTTAAAATTTATCTCCAGTCTACTCTTACCCGTATCCTGGCCATAAAACTTTGCATTGCGCGGTTGAATTTTTAACACGCCCTGTTCGAATATGACATCCGTTTCACTGGCCTTGATTGGCTCAAGCCCCTGCGCGAAGGTGTATTCTGTATCTTTAACGTTGACGACTGCATGCAGTGTCTGCAGTATCGACGCCGGGTTATCGTAGGGGATAGAACCACTGACTGAGGTCAGAGAAATCTCGCTGGCAGCAAGATTATCGTTAATCCACGGAGAGATATTTGGTCCGAGTTCGAACAGGTCAACGATCGGCACAATGCTTGCGACGGATTGTTTACCGAAGCCAGTGAATGTCAGTTGTTCGGTGTCCGCTTTTACTTCCAGATGAAGAGGTAGCGTTTCTGCAAGCATGGCTTCTATTGTTGCCGTGAGTTGTCGGCTCGTGGTATCGATTCGAATCTGGCCGCTTGCATGGCTTTGGTATTTTACTGCGCTAATTTTTTCAATATCAACAATAAGAAATTCTCCCTCTGCACGAATTTGTGACTGTATTTCAAGCCGTGGAGAGTTGATGCTCAGCCGCCCAGCTTCATTTTCTCGATATTGGAAGCTCGCGTTCAGCGGCCCAATCGTGATTTTTTTTATATCGATAGATGTAAAGAATCTTTCTATAACATTTACTGTACGCAATACATTACGGACATACGAAGGTTGGGTGCCAGTTGAGGGTTCATCTTTTGCTGGCTGGACAGTAATGTTTTCTATTTCGAGCTTGAGCTTGTTGTCCAGGCTTAGCCGTGTGTTACTGAGCTGGACGTTAGAGAATGATAGTTCGGAAATAGAGATGCCTCGCTTCAGTATGATGAAACCTGAAGCGAGCATAATCGTGATTACTATCACGATTATGGCAAGCACACGTAAGAACATTTTCATGCAATCTCTTAGTAGCCTGGTTGCCCTCAGATTGCAGCACAAACCCTGAAGCTGCGAATTCTTTCGTACATGAAAGGTTCAACAGGCAACAGTTCTGTGCGAGTGAATTCGTGCCTGCATGACTACCTGCCAGCTTAAAGTGGCTTTGTCAGCTAAACGGGGTACCGGCAGATAGAAATGGACATCAGGACTGATTAATTAACCTCACCAAACCCGAATGTCAGATAGGCAAATGGTCCCTGATATTCCCATTTGATATCGAGGCCGTCTCCAACATCTTTAAGCTCGGCATCGGCCTCGTTGTATACATAGGCGAGGCCAAAGCCAACATTCTGCCAGGGCCGGAATTCAACAGCCCCCATCGCATCAATGACAGTGCCTTTGAAATCTTCACCAATGCTAAGGCCAATACCACTAAAACGAGCTTCAAATGACCACTTTGGAGACAATGCCTGGGTAAGGTAAACCCCGACTGTAGGTAGGGGGTAGGTTTCATCTAAGGCGGTAAATGAAGCAATTTTGATGCCGGCGACTGAAGCATCCAGTGCTGATTTAAGTGAAAGAGCAGAAAGACCAAGATCAACTCCAAATTCAGTTGTGTCAGTTCGTACAAAGGACCAGCCCAGAGCGGCCGACGCAAGACTGCTGTCAAAGCTTGCAGTAATCGTCGCTGTAGCAGGTACTGTAATTGGTCCAATCGGTACACTGATACCAAGGCTGGTAGAATCATCCCGATCAATAGCCCAGTAACCAAAATTTAGACGAAAGTGGTTGGAGATGCGCCATATGCCCTTGACGGCAGCGGTCGTTGCATGGTCATCAAGATAATCTTCGAAGTCCTGCTCCTGACTGCCAACCTTTACCTTGGTATCGATACTGGGGAAGAATGGCCCAATCCGGAATGCCAGCCTGTCGTTTAGTGTCTGGTTGATGGGGGCTGCCTGGGCTGAAACCGAAAACAGACTAACTGTGATGGCAGATGCTAGTAAAATTTTTTTCATTATATATATTCTCTTATGGGTTCAATGGGTAATGACAGTAAAGGCCAAAATGCCGAAATTAATCGTATAAAATGTACCGTTACTCAAAATTTCGGAATAATGAGAATTCGATATTTACTGAATTCCGACATCCGAGTCAAGAGAATACCGACCATAGGTAAAATTATTTTCAAGCATACATCCATGTCGGCCTTCAAGGCTATTTACTGGTAATAAGCCTTATCTCAAACAGTTTCGGCCAGTACTTCCCGGTCACAAAGAGCCTGTTTCCTTCCGGATCATAGGCAATGCCATTAAGAACATCAGCCCTGGCTCCAGGCGCATACTTTTTTAACAGGCCAGCAAGGTTGACAACGCCTGCAACCTGACCAGTCTGCGGTGAAATAATTACAATTTGATCAGACCGCCAGACATTGGCGAAAATTTTTCCCTTCACCATTTCAAGTTCATTGAGGTGTTTTAGCGGTTTGCCTCCTATGGTGACACTAAGACGCTTATTTTGTTTAAAAGTAACTGGATCCAGAAACCTTAAGTTTGCTGATCCATCACTAATGATGAGTTGCTTGTTGTAAGTGGTAAGTCCCCAGCCTTCACCTGGATAACTA
>BTQX01000102.1:0-6087 GCA_036986095.1 Gammaproteobacteria bacterium | reverse complement strand
AGGGCATCAGCATTGCCTGCATTCATACTGCCGCCATACAGGATCTGCATGTTTTCTGCTACCTCTGCACTTAGAGCCGAAAGCATATTGCGAATAAACCTGTGTACATCCTGTGCCTGCTCCGGTGTGGCTGTCATACCGGTACCGATTGCCCAGACAGGCTCATAGGCGATGACAGAATCAACCAGTTTATCAATACCGACAACATCAATGATTGCCTGCAGCTGGCGTGCGACGACCGTTTCAGTGTCACCGGATTCTCTTTCAGGCAGGGTTTCCCCCACACACAACACAGGGATCAGGCCGCCATTCTGTGCAACCTTGAACTTGGCCGCTACATCCTGGTCGCTTTCACCATAGATGGCACGACGTTCTGAGTGGCCAACCAGGACATACTTACAGCCTGCGTCTACTAACATGGAAGCGGATATCTGGCCGGTAAATGCGCCGCTTTCGTTAATATCCAGATCCTGCGCACCGAGGGAAATATCATCACGTCCGTTTAAAGCATCAGCTGCACGTGGAATTAATATATAAGGTGGGCAAATAAGCACTTCTGCGTTGGTGACATCACCGCGACCATTTGCAATACCATTGACCAGGTTCACGGTGCTCTCTGAGTCACCGTTCATCTTCCAGTTTCCAGCAACCAGGGGACGACGCATTCAATAATCCTGTATCTTTACCAAATATGATGGGGGCGCAATGGTACGCGTGAAGCGCTTGAAAATCAATGCGGATTAGCCGACGCCTGGCGAACGATTTCAGCCAGTGACTCGCAATGGGTTTTTACCTGGGAAGCATCGACGCCTTCAATCATCACCCTGATCAAAGCTTCTGTTCCAGATGGCCTGAGCACAACACGCCCGCGGTCACCAAGTTCTGTTTCCGTCGCGGTGACTGCATTTCTGATAAGGGAGTTATCATTCATATTGAAATCACGAGAAATCTCAACATTAATCATCATTTGTGGACAAGTTTCCATTTCTCCAGCAAGTTCTGCCAGTGTATTGCCGCTATCATGTATGACCTGCAATACTTCCAGCACCGCAACAATACCGTCGCCCGTAGTTGATTTATCCAGACAAATTATATGGCCGGAGGCTTCACCGCCTAATTGCCAGCCATTTTTCTTCATCATTTCCAGTACATAACGGTCACCAACGGCGGCCCTCAGAAAATCAATCTTATTTGCACGCAAGGCCTGTTCCATCCCAAGATTGCTCATCACTGTACCGACAACACCACCCTGCAGTTCTCCACGCCGGGATCGAGCCAGTGCCATAATGAGAATCAGCTTGTCGCCATTAACGATCTCTCCTCGATGATCGACCATAATCAGGCGGTCACCGTCACCATCCAGTGCAATACCCAGATCAGCACCCTGCTTTACAACTTCAGATCGCAATGCTGCAGTGTCGGTAGCGCCGTACCCTTCATTAATATTAAAACCATCAGGCTCATCACCGATCACGTTTAGTCGGGCCCCCAGTTCAGATAACACGCTGGGTGCGATGTGATAACTGGCGCCATTTGCGCAGTCCAGTACTATATTCAGCCCTTCAAGGCTTACCTGATTGCCAATTGTCGCCTTGCAATATTCTATATAACGCCCTGCGGCATCAGGATATCGGGTGGCCTTACCCAGATCACGGGAATCGACAATATTGAAAGGCTGCTGCATCATCTGCTCGATCGCCTGCTCCGTCTCGTCAGGCAGTTTCTCACCCGCAGTAGAGAAGAATTTGATGCCGTTGTCAGAATAAGGGTTATGTGAAGCACTGATGACCACCCCGGCCTGCGCGCGCGCAGTGCGCGCCAGATAGGCAATGCCCGGTGTCGGCATCGGCCCTAATAAACTGACATCAACACCGGCGGAAATGAGACCGGCTTCCATTGCGGACTCAAGCAGATAACCTGAAACGCGAGTATCTTTTCCTATGATTATCTTGCCACGGGTATCACCATTGCTGCCGAGTACCCTGCCCAGAGCCCAGCCTAACTTCATCACTGTAGAGGGCGTAATCGGCTCTTCTCCCATGCGCCCGCGGATTCCATCTGTGCCAAAAAATTTCATGTACTTTGTTTTCTCTCTTTTTCCACTGCTTCCATCATACGTATAGCATCTGTTGTCGCCTTCACATCGTGAACCCTGACAATATTGGCACCATTCCGCACCGCCAGCAAGGCCAGTGTAATACTGGCATAAACTCTATCATTAACTGCTAAACCCAGAGTCTGTTCAATCACGCTCTTGCGGGACAGCCCGGCAAGAATCGGCAGATCATGTATCCTGACCCGATTTAGTTCATTCAACAGAGAAAAGTTTTGTTTCTGTGTCTTGCCAAAGCCGAATCCCGGATCGAGTATCAGGTTGTTGATGTCCAGCCCGGCTTCTATACAGGTTGCCACACGCTGTGACAGATAATCCCTGATAGTTGCAGTCACATCTTCATAAACCGGGTTAAGTTGCATGGTTCCAGGCTGCCCCTGCATGTGCATCAGGCAAACTGGCACGTTTAATTCTGCAGCAACACTGAGCGCACCCTCCTCTGTCAGCGCACGCACATCGTTGATCAGCCCTGCTCCGGCATTCACCGCTGCATCCATCACCATAGCCTTTGACGTGTCGATGGAGATCGTCACATCAAAGCGCCTCACCAGACCCTCAATGATCGGAATAACACGCTGCATTTCCTCATCAGCATTGACCGGGGTTGCACCCGGTCGTGTTGATTCGCCGCCGACATCGATGATATCGGCACCTTCATCAACCATTCTTGCTACATGATCAACGGCATCATCAACAGCAAGAAAAAGACCCCCGTCCGAAAAGGAATCGGGGGTCGCATTGAGGATGCCCATGATGGCTGCCCGCCCCGTTTGCAGGAGCGGAGAGCCATCGGCTTTTGTCAACATTGTTCGTTTAGTGTTCGCCTGCCGGTTCATCCATTTTTGGTTCAGGGCCTTTTTTATCACTCTTGTCACTGGAGGAATCATCTTTGCCTGATCCATTTCCAGAAACCTCGGCCGGTGGCTGCGGATCCTTGCCGGCCATGATGTCATCAATCTGCTCTGCATCAAGGGTCTCCCATTCAAGCAAGG
Organism: Gammaproteobacteria bacterium; assembly: GCA_036986095.1. Classification (GTDB taxonomy): domain Bacteria; phylum Pseudomonadota; class Gammaproteobacteria; order BMS3Bbin11; family BMS3Bbin11; genus BMS3Bbin11. The sequence goes on along the minus strand of BTQX01000102.1, from coordinate 2,982 downwards.
CTTTAGCCATGGTTTCCATTTTATCCTTGTTTTCTTCAATAATCTGTCGAGCACGTGCATATTGCTCGTCAATAATTCGACGGATCTCCTTATCGACCAGTTCGGCAGTCGAATTACTAAGATTTTTATGCGTCGTCACATCTCTGCCAAGGAATATCTCGCTTTCATTTTCGCCGTATATGCGCGTCCCCATCAGGTCACTCATGCCCCAGCGTACGACCATATTTCTGGCCATGTCCGTTGCACGTTCAAAATCATTCGATGCGCCGGTGGTCATCTGCTTCATGAAAATCTCTTCACCGATACGGCCACCCATTAGTACTGCGATACCGGACAGCAGGTAGCTGCGGGTGTGGCTATATCGATCTTCCACTGGCAGCTGCATCGTGACACCCAGTGCTCTGCCGCGAGGAATGATGGTCACCTTGTGTACGGGATCTGCATCCGGTATTACCTTGGCAACAATGGTATGCCCGGCTTCATGATAGGCCGTATTGCGTCGCTCTTCTTCCGGCATGATGATGGAACGTCGTTCAACACCCATAATAATCTTGTCTTTGGCCAGTTCGAACTGCTCCATTTTAACGGTTCGCAGATTACCTCTGGCTGCAAACAGGGCAGCCTCATTGATCAGATTGGCCAGATCAGCACCGGAAAAGCCTGGTGTGCCGCGTGCAATGATGCCGGCATCTACATCATCATCAATGGGGACCTTACGCATGTGAACTTTAAGTATTTGCTCTCTACCACGGATATCCGGCAACGGCACATAGACCTGGCGATCAAAACGACCGGGTCGGAGCAGCGCAGGATCAAGCACGTCAGGACGGTTGGTGGCAGCGATAACGATGACGCCTTCATTGCCTTCAAAACCATCCATTTCAACCAGCAGCTGGTTCAATGTTTGTTCACGTTCATCGTGGCCGCCGCCAAGACCGGCACCACGGTGGCGGCCTACCGCATCTATTTCATCGATAAAGATAATGCAGGGTGCGTGCTTCTTCCCCTGTTCAAACATATCACGCACACGTGAAGCACCGACACCGACAAACATTTCTACAAAATCTGAACCTGAAATGGTGAAGAACGGTACCTTGGCTTCACCGGCGATCGCTCTGGCCAGTAGGGTTTTACCGGTACCCGGCGACCCTGTCATCAACACACCCTGAGGAATTTTTCCACCTAGCTTCTGAAACCGTGACGGGTCGCGCAGGAATTCTACCAGTTCGGCTACCTCTTCCTTGGCTTCTTCAATGCCAGCTACATCCTCGAAGGTTACCTTGTTCTTGTCTTCGCTCAGCAGACGCGCCTTGCTCTTACCAAAGCTCATGGCGCCGCGACCACCCCCGCCCTGCATCTGCCGCATGAAGAATATCCAGACACCAATCAGCAGCAACAATGGGAACCAGCTGATAAAAATACTCATCAGCAATGAGGGTTGCTCGGGTTCTTTTGCATCAACAACCACACCATTTCTCAGCAAGTCATTGATCAAATCCGGATCATCCGGTGAATAAGTCTTGAAAGATGATCCATCCTGGCGTGTGCCGCTAATATTTCGGCCAGATATGGTCACTTTACTTACCTGGCCCTGTCTCACATCCGCTACGAATGAGGAGTAATCCAGTTTCGTCGTCTGCGACTGCTGACGCGGTGCAAAATTATTGAAAATAGTCATTAGCACAATGGCGATAACCAGCCACATGACGAGATTTTTAGAGATATTGTTCAAACTAGTGCCTCAATGTTAAATGAGTGAAATGCCAATGTGTACATTTTGCCCTGCCGGATACCGTGATTCAATAAAAAAGCTAAAATATATAAGGGTAACTCTAGCCATTTATCAGCCCTTAAAACCACGAGCGAGCAAAAAAACTTCTGAGCTACGGGAACGTGATGCACCTGGTTTTCGTGTCGCAACCGAACGAAATACTGTTAATAACTCCTGTCGAAGCTGATCGAATCCGCTGCCCTGAAACACCTTCATCAACAGGGTACCGTCCCGAACCAGCACTGAGCGGCTCCAGTCCAGCACGCCCTCGGCCAGACCGATAGACCTGGCCTGATCAGAAAGGGCTATACCACTTATATTGGGGGCCATATCAGATAACACAAGGTCAATACCCCTGCCATCCATTATTTCGCGAAGCTTTGACCGAATCTTATCTTCAGTAAAATCGCCCTGTATAAACACCACACCATCTATAGGGTCTATCGGTAGTAAATCTACAGCCACCAGGTGATCCTTTTTCCCCAGCCGGGTACGAGCATACTGACACCAGCTGCCGGGGGCCGCACCCAGATCAACCACATTCATCCCGGGGCGCAAAAGCCTGTCTCTTTTATCTATTTCTTCCAGCTTGAATGCAGACCTGGCACGATAACCGGCCTTTTTAGCTTTTTTTACATAACTGTCATTTACATGCTCGTTCATCCAGTTACGACCAAAACGATGCTTTTTGTCAGAACTCATGGCCCCAAATACCCTTCACTGTTATCTATCGACGAGAATGTTTGTTTGCCTTATTCATTGTACAATCGCGCCCTTCTTTCAGGCTACGACACCCGGAGTTAAAGGAGCCTCTGTTTAATTATGTCATGTTTCTGCGAGACCTGAAGCGTGCAGCTACAAAGCGTGCTTCGCAGCGAATGGCCCGGCCCTTTGCAAGAAGCACAATGCCGTAGATGTGCGCTTCAGGACTCGCCCTGTGGGGCTTACAGGCTGATTCACACTCTACGTTGCAGCTTTTCACCAGACCCAGGCATGCTTTCAAAGCTGCGCCTTGATTGTGAATCAGCCTGTAAGCCAGAGATATGGCATAATTAATCAGAGGTTCCTTATATGTCTCTCAACCGCAAGCAAACATCATATTTACGTGGCCTGGCGCATCCATTACCCGCGATAGTCAGTATAGGTGGTTCCGGCCTCTCTGATGCAGTTATGGCTGAACTTGAATCTACACTCGAATATCATGAACTATT
>BTQX01000101.1:0-6114 GCA_036986095.1 Gammaproteobacteria bacterium | reverse complement strand
CATTTTCGGGATCCAGTTTCTTACGCAATCGACCGATGAACACCTCGATGACATTACTGTCGAGATCAAAGTCCTGATCGTAAATGTGCTCCGTCAATACCGTCTTGGAGACCACTTCACCTGCATGTAATATCAGATACTCGATCACCTTGTATTCATAGGCCGTCAGTTCGAGTTCATTTCCATCCACTGTGACGGACTGTCTACGTGTATTCAAGGCGATCGGACCGCAGCGTATTTCACTGTCGCCGCTGCCTGCAGAACGGCGGATTAGCGCACGCAATCGTGCCTGCAATTCTTCGATATGGAAGGGCTTGGCCAGGTAATCATCCCCTCCTGCTTCCAGTCCCTCTACTTTTTCTTCCCAGCGCGAGCGCGCAGTCAGTATCAGAATTGGTAATACTGAGCCCTGCGAACGAAGTTGTTTGATGACTTCAATACCCGACAGTTTTGGCAAACCTAAGTCAATGACAGCAGCATCGAAAGGATGTTCCATCGCCAGAAAAAGGCCTTCTTCACCATCGCTGGCCGCATCCACAGCATACCCCTGACCCTGTAACCGTATAAGCAACTGCTCACGCAGGTTCTTTTCATCTTCTATGATCAGGATACGCATCAGTGTGCTCTCTACTTTTTCCGGTTGATGCGTGTTCCATCTGGCCGTATCAGCAACACCCTGACGCGCCCTTTTTTCTTTACCTTGAAGCGGTAGACCTTTCCCTGTTTAGTCTGTTGTATATCTGCCGAGAGAATCTGTGCGCCGCTTTGCTCCTGTATCCGGGATGCCATCTCATCCAGGGTGTAATACGGACGCTCACCAGCGGCAGCTAGCTGAAATGAAATCAGCATCAGGAAAATAATAATATTTCTCAGCAGTCGCATCGGAACTCCAGGCTTCAAACTACCGTCATTGCGAGGAGCGAAGTGACGAAGCAATCTCCTGATGACTGGATATACATCATGAGATTGCCGCGCTACGCTCGCAATGACGGACTTAATATAAGAGACGTCATTGTTCCCTTAGTATTCAGCAGGCACCACACTGACCTTTACCTGCATCCTTTTACCCGGGTCGGTATCAGTCCGGGTCTGATAAACACGGCCATTATAACGGTATTTTACACTGTATCCGTCAATCCGTTCTTCATTCCGGTAATCCTCATAAGTATCGCAGCGTGTCGTTGTGCGGCTGCTAGAATGCCCATACCCATAATCATGTCCACGCGACTGATTACCATATCGACTCTGAGCATCACGCGCAACAGACCCTCCGAGTATACCCCCTGCAATGGTGCCGACAGTCTTGCCAGTGCCGTGACCAAACTGATTACCTATGGCGGCACCTACAATACTACCAAGCACAATCGGTGTAGCAGACTTGTAGGATTTACTGCCATGCCCTCGATCAGAGTATGTAACCGGTACCTGACGGCATTCCCGGCGCGGAGTACTCACACGAACTGTTCTATACACAGGCACAGCAGAGAGCACCTTTGCCTGGTCAAAATAAGTATCACTACTTTCCTGATAGTCAGCCCTGGCAGGCGATACAATCACGATAGCAGAAAATATGGCTAGAATTTTTAAAGTAGCGTATTTCATTTTCATTCTCCTTTTGTTTTACAAACGATCAGTTTTTCTGATCCTGGAGAAAGTTTACGCTTTAGGGACTGAATGGAGGCTGAATGAAAAAATAGTTCCAAGATCCAAGTTCCAAGATCCAAGCAAAACAATCAATCCGGACAACTTGGAACTTGGATCTTGGAACTTGGAACTTCGAACTTCGAACTTGGAACTTGGAACTTGGAACTTGGAACTTGGAACTTGGAACTTGGAACTTGGATCTTGGATCTTGGATCTATTTGTCTATCCTTCCCTCCGCCTCAACTACCCAACCCCCACCAATAACCTTGTACATGGTTACCAGCGAAACATAGACATCATTGCGTCCCTGGGTTTCGATCAGTTCAACATCGAAAAGCCTGCGCTCTGCATCAAGCACTTCGATATAACTGACCTGGCCTTCATCGTAGTTGAGCCGTGCCAGGCGAGCATAGTCTTTCAGTGCATCTACCTGGCGTCCCAGTGCATCAAGTTCTTCGCGTCTTTTCCGGGTTGAGATCAGGGCATCATCGACTTCACGGAAGGCGTTCTGTACCGTTTGCAGATAGGCAATTAATACCTGGCGCTGCACGGCTTCGGAGGCTCGCAGCTGGCCGGTTAATTTGCCACCTGAAAAGATCGGACCAAGTACCAGCCCATTCAGGCCCCAGAGGTTTGCTGTGCTATTAAACAGATCAGATAAGGCAACGCTGGCATAGCCAAACAGGCCCGTCAGTGAAATGCTGGGAAAATACTGCGCTTTTGCTACGCCGATCTGGGCATTCGCTGCAATCAGGTTCTGTTCTGCAAGCCGTATATCGGGACGGCGTTCAAGTAACTCCGATGGCATGCTTTCCGGGATTTTTATCAGCACCAGCTCATCAAGACTCTTGCCACGGCTTATGCTACCGGGGTTTCTGCCAAGCAATACCGAGATCGCATTCTCAAGCACAGCTATCTGACGCTCCAGTGCCGGCACCCTGACAGCGGCCTGCTCATACTCAGAACGCACCTGAGCAACCTCCAGTTTAGATACCACACCACCCTTAAACTGTAGCTCAAACAGATGGAGCGAGTCCTTGCGAAGTTTCAGGGTGCGTTTTGCAATTTCCAGTTGTCTGTCAAGAGCTCTCAGCCCGATGTAGTTAATAGCGACAGTCGTTACCAACGACAATATTACTGTTCTTCTGGCTTCTTCCGATGCCAGCAGGTCTGCCCTGGCGGCCTCGGTAGCCCGGCGTATCTTGCCCCACAGATCAAGCTCCCAGCCGACATTGAGCGAGGCATTATAAAGGTCATTGGTACGTGAGAGTCCTGCAGGTACACCGGATACCGTATCTAACGAAGTCTTGCTGCGATCTGCCGAACCATTATAGCCAAACTGTGGAAACAGACCGGAACGCGCGATATTGACTCGTGCGGCAAACTCCTCAACCCGAGCAGCGGCAATGCGTACATCCTTGTTATTGTCGAGCGCATCTTCTACCAGCGCATCCAGCACCGGATCATCAAACTGTTGCCACCAGGCAGTGTTAACCGTATTAGCGGCACCATTGATCTGGAAGCGCCAGGCCGCAGGGGTGTCGACTTCAGGTTTTTCGTAGTCTGGGCCAACCATGCAGCCGGACAGGGTAAGCAAAGTCAGATAAAGGACGAAGGACGAAGGACGAAGGAAACCCCTGCGTGATGGTTCTTTTGCCTGAGTTCCTACATCTGTTGTCCTTAGTCTTTTGTCCTTCATCTTTAATCTTTCATCTTTCATCTTTCCCCTTCATCCTTCGTCCTTAGTCCATCATCTGCGATCGCAGGACGGCCACCAGAAACCTTCTCCTTCATGCTAATAACAAGATAATAAAACAACGGCACAAAAAATAACGCCAGCGATGTCGCTGCAATCATACCGCCAATTATCCCGGTGCCAATCGAGTGTCTCGCCGCCGCACCGGCACCGGATGCCAGCACCAATGGCATGGAGCCCAGAATAAACGACAGGGACGTCATCAGAATTGGCCGCAGGCGCAGGCGGGCGGCATCTACGGCAGCATCAAAAGCAGAAGCTCCTTCGTTATACCTCAGTTCGGCAAACTCAACGATCAAAATGGCATTCTTGGCTGACAGACCAATAAGCGTGATCAATCCGATCTGGAAATAGACATCGTTTTCCATGCCGCGCAACCAGACGGCTACCAGTGCACCGAAAATGCCAAAAGGAACGGCTGTAAGCACTGCCACTGGCAGTGACCATTGTTCATACTGCGCAGCCAGGATTAAAAACACCATCACCAGTGCAAAGACAAAAACGATGGCTGAGGAACCGCTGGACTTCTTCTCTTCATAGGCCTGCCCGGACCATGAGTAAGTGAAACCATCGGGAGCGACTTCATTGGCAACTTCCTCCATGGTGCTGATCGACTGACCAGAACTGAAACCGGCATCTGCATCACCGGTAATTTTGGCCGCCATGAATCCGTTAAAACGCGGCAGCAGATCGGGGCCGGTAACATATTCAGTGGTAACCACCGAAGACAGAGGAACCATTTCCCCATGCTTCTGGCGCACATAGATATTCTGTATATCCTCCGGTTTTTCTCTGAATTCAGGCTCAGCCTGCAAGATGACCTGCCAGACCCGACCATACTTGTTGTACTGGCTGACGTAGAGGGAACCAAATAAGGTCTGCAGTGCAGCATAGACATCCGGTATTGGAAGACCCAGAGTTTCGGACTTGGATCGATCAACATTGGCCTTTAACTGACGGGATGATGCGTTGATGGTGGTATTCAACCGTGTTACTTCAGGCCGTTCATTCGCTTTGGCGATGATCTCATTGGTTACCTCGGCAAGCCTGGCTGCTCCGCCCTCACCACGATTCTGTAACCAGAACTCGAAGCCGCCCTGAGTACCCAGCCCCGGGATTGAAGGGGGGTTGATCGGAAAGGCAACACCGTCTTTTAGTTTCTTCAGCCTGGGTACGGCATATTCGAACAGGTCTGTCACAGACAAACCTGCTTCCTGTCGCTCATCAAAGTCCTTCAGCGAGACAAACACCGTACCGGTATTGGTCTTAAACTGACTGTCGATTATGCTGTAACCGGCCAGCGCAGACGTATCTTTAACCGCTGGATGTTCAGCCAGTATATCTGCTACCTGTTGCGTCAATGCCTGAGAACGGTCCAGACTGGCGCCATCCGGTAGCATCACAGCCGCAAAGATGTAACCCTGATCTTCAGCCGGCACAAAACTACCAGGGATGATCTTGAATAACAGGACAATGCCAAACAACATCGCCACAATCACAGCAATTCCTACTCCGCTGCGCTTAAGTGTCAGTGTAACGCCACCAGCATAACGGGAGGTCATGCCGTCTAGCCAGGTATTGAACCAGCGAAAGAAAGCGTTTTGTTTACCTGATGAGGGCTTGATTAAAATAGCGGCCAAAGCAGGTGTCAGCGTCAGCGCCACAAAACTGGAAATCGCCACCGAAATCGCAATCGTAATGGCAAACTGTTTATACAGTACGCCGGTTGTACCACTGAGGAAGGCGACAGGGACAAAGACAGCGATCAACACCAGCGTGGTGGCTATCACCGGCCCGGTCACCTCTTCCATGGCACGAAAAGTCGCATCCTTCGGTGACAGTCCAAACTCGTCGATATTACGCTCGACATTTTCCACCACCACAATGGCATCATCACAGACAATACCTATCGCCAGTACCAGCCCGAACAGGGTCAGTAGATTGATGGTGAAACCCAGTGCACCCATGCCGATAAATGTGCCGATGATGGAAACAATAATGGCAATGGTTGGGATCAGTGTTGTGTTCACTTTTTGCAGGAACAGATAGGTCACCAGTACCACCAGGATGATGGCAATGATGAGTGTCTCAAACACCTCATTAATCGAGGCCTCTATGACCTTTGTGGTATCAAAAGACACCTGGTAATCGATACCTTCCGGGAAGCTCTTTTTCAGCTTCTCCATCATTTCCTCGACATTTGCCGCCACTTCCAGTGCATTGGAACCCGGCTGCTGATAGACCGCGATGAAGGTCGAAGGACTGCCATTCAGGGTTGAGCGCAGCATATAGGATTTCTGGCCTTCTTCAGCCCGTGCCACGTCTCTTAGACGAACGATTGCCGTGCCATTCGCATCCGCCCTGAGAATGATGTTCTCGAACTCTTCAGGCTCGGAGAAACGCCCGCCGGTCACCACCGGGAAGGTCATTTCTACCGGTTCTTTTGTCGGCGACGCGCCCAGTCTACCAGCACCGAACTGCTGGTTCTGTTCACTCACAGCCTTCTGTATATCACTGGTAGTGATACCCAGACTGGCCATGCGATCAGGCTGCAGCCACACACGCATCGCCAGATCCGGCAGACCCATAATTGACGCCTGGTTGGCGCCCTTCACACGCTTTAGCGCATCCAGTACATAAAGATTGGCATAGTTGCCGATATACTTTTCATCATAACGGCCATCTGGAGAAAAAAGACCAATCAGCATCAGGAT
>BTQX01000100.1:0-6192 GCA_036986095.1 Gammaproteobacteria bacterium | reverse complement strand
AGGGAAGGTTACCTATTCGCGTTGAACTTGATGCCTTAAGCGCTAATGATTTTTCAAGAATTCTGACTGAACCGGATGCATCACTGACCGAACAGTATTCAGCCCTGATGAAAACTGAAGAATTTGATCTGTCATTCTCTGAAGACGGTGTTAACCGTATTGCAGAAGTTGCCTTTGAAGTGAATGAAAGAACCGAAAATATCGGTGCTCGCCGATTACATACTCTGATGGAAGCACTGCTGGACGTTGTTTCATTTGAAGCGTCGGACAAGGCAGGCGAATCGGTTGTTATTGATGCGACTTATGTGGATGAGCATGTAGGGGATTTGGTTGAGAATGAGGATCTTGCTCGCTATATATTGTGATATTCGTCCTTTATGTAGGAGCGTCGCTCGGCGCGATGATTTCAGGTTTGCAATCCCCTATGAAACAGAATCGCGCCGAGCGACGCTCCTACTTTCCGCGTCTTTAGTCTTTTCCCTTTAACCTTTCCTCTGCTTTAAAGTTGAAGTATTTCCACACCTTCAGTACGATATAACGAATCAATTCACATGTTTTAAGTACGGGAGAAATAGAAGAACAACGTGACAGCAAAAGATATACTCTCCCACCTTCGATACATGCTGATCCCGACATTCGATCAGATCGCTGAACTTCGCAATTTAGAGACCCTGAAAGTCGATATCCTGGCTGGTGTCACTGTTGCTTTGGTTCTGGTGCCGCAGTCCATGGCTTATGCGCAGCTGGCTGGCCTACCCGCTTACTATGGTCTCTACGCCTCTTTCCTTCCACCAATGGTGGCGGCTATATTCGGTTCCTCACGCCAGCTTGCTACCGGACCTGTTGCAGTTGTTTCACTGATTACGGCGGCTTCACTTGAGCCGATAGCAGCCCTGGGCAGTGAAGGTTTTCTTGTCTACGCAACACTACTGGCGGTTATGGTGGGTGTGTTCCAATTGTCGCTTGGATTGTTTCGTCTTGGTGTCCTGGTCGACTTCCTTTCACACCCTGTTGTGGTAGGTTTTACTGCTGCAGGTGCTATCATTATTGGTACTTCTCAGTTGGGCAAGCTCTTTGGTGTGACGGTAGAGAAGGCCGAACTTCATTACGAAACAGTTTTCCGCATGGTAGAGGCAGCCATATTTGATACTCATTGGCCTACTCTTACTATCACTATTCTTTCCTTCATAATTATGATCGTGTTGAAAAGATGGCGACCAAACCTTCCGAGGGTTTTGATTGCCGTAGTGATAGCGACGCTTATCTCTAAACTTTTTGGCTTTGCAGCACTTGGTGGGGCGATTGTTGGTGATATTCCGAAAGGTTTGCCACATATTGCCATTCCCAAATTTGATTTGGACGTCATCACCCAACTGGCAATGTCTGCAGTAGTTATATCTCTGGTAGGATTTATGGAAGCTATATCAATTGCTAAAGCGATGGCTGCGCGCACACGAAACCGCCTGGATGCAAATCAGGAACTGGTGGGCCAGGGACTGGCAAATATTTCTGCAGGTCTATTTAGTGGCTATCCCGTTTCCGGTTCTTTTTCACGCTCTGCGGTAAATATTAATGCGGGCGCACGTACTGGTTTTTCATCCATAGTCACAGGTGTTGTTGTTGGGATCACGCTGTTATTTTTAACGCCGTTACTATATCACTTGCCCCAGGCAACTCTCGCTGCCGTGATTATTATGGCAGTATGGGGGCTGATAAGATTTGAGCCGATAAAACATGCATGGAAGGCTGAAAAACATGATGGTATTGTTGGCGTCGTGACATTTGTGATGACACTGGTTCTTGCTCCGCAGCTTGATCATGGGATACTCATCGGTGTACTTCTTTCGATGGCATTGTTTGTCTACCGTACTATGCGCCCACGTTTTGTCACAATCAGGCGTTTTCACGATGGAACCTTCCGGGACATGAAGATTTATACCGAACTTGAAGCTTGTAAGAATATTATTGTTATCCGCTTCGACATGTCGCTGTACTATGCCAATGCCGGGTATTTTGAAACGATGGTATTAGAAGTCTTCGCAGATAACCCCGAAGTAAAATTCATTATTCTGGATACTGAAGGCATAAATATGCTGGATTCAACAGGACTAATGGTTCTCAGCCAGCTGCGTGAACGGCTGGAGAAGGCCAACGTACAATTTCTGATTGCCCGGATGAAGCGTCAGTTTATGCAAACAATACGCAGAACCGGTGCGGTTGGAGCCAGAGCTGATGAGATATTCTTTTCACGCCTGACCTTCGCTCTCGCCTATGCCTGGACCGATCTTGAGTGTGACAAATGTGATAACACCAAAAATTGCCCCTTTCGTGCCTCGGTAGCGAAAAGGTTGTATGAGGAGAGGGAAGGCATCACGAGTGATGATGTGGCCGTGGTTCGCACGACCTAAGGGATAAAAGACTTCACTCCTCCATCCCATATTTTTTTAATTTCCTCCACAGCGAAACACGATCAATACCAAGAACTTTAGCTGTTCTCGTACGGTTCTGTCCGTTGCGCTCTAATACATAACTAATATAGTCAGCTTCTCGCTCAGAGAGAGTGGGCAGTCGCCCCTTCTTCTCACGTACTACATGTACGGCCCTTTCTACCAGCGTAGCGGGTAAATTCGCTATAGTTAGTTGACCTGTTTGAGACAGGGCGACACCACGCTCTATAATATTTTCAAGTTCACGAATATTTCCGGGATAGTCATAATCCTCTAATGTCGACATGGCCTCGGGGTCAATGTCTTCAATATTCCGTCCCATGCGTGCCGAATGTTTTCGCAGAAAGAAGAAAGCCAGCATAGGAATGTCGTCACGTCTTTCTGCAAGTGGCGGAAGATGCAGTTCGACAACGTCAAGACGGTAATACAGATCCTCCCGAAAGCGACCGGCTGCTACCTCATCCCGCAGATCCCTGTGAGTGGCTGTAATTAGACGGATATCAATCGGAGTTGCCCGATTTGAGCCCAGTCGTTGGACCTCCCTTTCCTGAATAACCCTTAGTAATTTCACCTGCATCCCGAGTGACATTTCAGCGATTTCGTCCAGAAATAAACTGCCGCCGTTTGTTGCTTCGATGAGTCCTTGTCGTGCATCTGTCGCACCTGTGTATGCGCCTTTTTCGTGTCCAAAAAGTTCATTGGCCAACAGATCCTCCTGCAGCGCACCACAGCTAATAGCCTGAAATGGTTTTTCACTTCGTCCACTGTGTGTGTGGATGAAGCGTGCTAGCAGTTCCTTGCCAGTACCGCTCTCGCCGGTGATAAGTATGTTGGTGTCTGTGGGTGCGATCTGCCGTGTTGTGTCCAGCAGTCGCTGCATTATAACGTTCTGGGTAATAATAGACGGTTGCTTGTGGGTGTTTGCCAGCTGAAGCTTTAATGACTGGTTTTCACGCTTCAGATTTACCACTTCCAGTGCACTGCGTACCACCTCCCGCACTTCATCAAGGCGAAAGGGTTTTGCAATATAGTGAAAGGCACCTGCCTTCATGGCCTCAATAGCAGAATCTAGCGTGGCATAACCTGTTATCAGAATTACAGCAGTGTCAGGGGACAGTTCCCTGACCCGCGCAAGGACAGCCATGCCATCTACCTTTTCCATTCTCAGGTCGGTAAGGACTACGTCAAAGCGGTTTTTTTCCAGTGCTTCTAAAGCGCCTTTTCCGCTGCTGCGTGTGGCGACTTCATGCCCCTCTTTACGGCATACATGCGCCAGGTTTTCAACAGCGGTTGCTTCGTCATCAACGATTAATATACGGCCATGTCCAGAAGATGTCTTAGTCATTTCCAGGCTCCTCACAGGGAAGCAGGATGATTACCTGCGTACCTTTATCGTGTTCTGAGGTGATGGCCAGGCAGCCGTTATGTTCACCGACAATTTCCTGTACGATGAATAACCCAAGTCCAACACCATGACCAGGCTCGTAGGTAGTGAAAAATGGATCGAAGACTCTGCAAAGGTTTTCATCTGTTATACCGGGTCCATCATCTACGACCAGTATCTTGATGATGTTACCGCTATATTCAGTGAAGAATTTCTGGTTGCCGGCGACTTCAGCACCATCTGGAATGACTGTGCTGCTGCTATCACATAACTGTCCGCTGATCTTGATATTTACGCCCTGACCACCCGCATGCAGTGCGTTCTGGATAAGGTTGATGAAAAGTTGCTGTATTCGCTGCTTGTCGACATCGACAAAGAGATTATCGTCAACATCGATGGCAAGTGTTGCCGAATATTGTCTTAACATTTTACCAATGATGACCCGGGTCTCATTGATTATATCCAGCAGTTTTATGCGGCTCTTCTGAAAGACTCTTTGACTGCCAAAATCGAGCAGGGTTCGAACAATATTCCGACCGCGTCTGGTTTCACTGTCAATCTGATCCAGCCAGGTATTTAGCTGTGCAGGATCGGCTTCGTTTAGCTCTTCCATTAGTAGCTGGCAGGATGAAGATATATTCGATAGTGGGTTGTTCAACTCGTGTGCGACACCGGAGGCAAGGATGCCCAGTGAGGCCAGTTTCTCGGATTGCAGCATGCGCTTCTGGCGGATCTCCAGCTCTCTAAGCATTCTATTAAAGGCATCAGTAAAGGTGACAAATTCGCGGTCGCTGGATGGTGGGTCTAAATGATCGAAGCGGCCTTTGGAAATTTGACTCAGCTGATATTCCAGCTTCTTTAGTGGCTTGACGGCAGCCTGTTTTAGCTTTCGGCCGACGATATAAATTGAAAGGCCAATCATGAGAATAGAGATCAATAAAAACCATTGCGACTCCCGTACAGCAGCCTCGAGCATACGGCGTTCCTGCCTGGACAGTGATTCAATAGAGAGGTAGATGCGATGCCCGAGGGTTCTTATCTGATCTTGCAGGGCTTTACGATCACTGGTAGACGTTGTTTCCCAGTCATCCAGTCTGGCACGGTAGGTTTTTAGTGTTTCTGACATCGATGGCAGATCAGCTTCATGCATGATCTTATCAAGTGCGGGCTGGTTATCCTGTAGTATTTTCAGTGACGAATCAGCATGCACACCCGCTCGGTAAAGCGCATCAGTGTCTGTGTAGAGAAAGAGGTTTTTTTCTTCGCGACGCATCTCCAGCACCGCATCCTTCAAATCCGTAACCACTTCACCTTCAGCGACCTGTCGCTCAAGAAACAGTAGATCAGAAAAGGCAATGATGCCAAGGGCAGCAGTGCTAATCACCAGTGTGATATACGCGCTGGTGATTTTACCCCGCAAACTGGTCAAGTCAAAGAATTTAGCCATAACAAAAAGCAACAATCCGTTACATATTGCAACAATACTAGCATGATTAAGTTTTTAACGCACTTTCGAGATTCATCGCTTAAAGCCACCACAATATGTTGCATATTGCAACATTTGTACTATCTATAGAATTGCTAATTATAGTTAAAACAATAACTTATATTCTTTTCTACCTGGCACAGATTTTGCGATAGTAAAGTTAAGCAACATTGGAAATCAATAGTTAAAACCAATAGTGGGACACTGACATGGCTAAACTCAGAGAAGACATAAAACGGATGCTATCCGCACTGGCGTACCAGGATGCCGATGAATATTTATCTTCACACGAAAAAATGAAGATACTGGGCTACGGGCCAGAAGTTAATACCGAACAATCCTTGCCTGCGCGGAAAATTGCAAAAAGGACAGTAAGCCCTCGCATTGCTTTGATTATCGATGGGCAAGGCCCTTGTGCCCCCCTCACCTACACCATAGATGCCTGTCAACGACAGGATGCACAGGTTGATCTGCTACTGCACGGTGCTATCGATACCAAAAGCATAGAAATGATAGAAAACAAAATTATTGAGGCAGGGATCGACTACCAGCGTATTAAAGTCGGGATGAATGCCGTTGATGACATTACCGAATACATCTTTAGTCAATCGACTCTGATTTATATTGTAGCGTTGTCTGATGATGTGGTTGTAAGAGAGCTTATAGAAGAGGCGTTACCCAAACGGGGGTTACGGATCCCTGTTCCCTTAGTGCTTATGAATGGTGATAAATCCAGCAGCACGAAAAAACAGTCGGCTGCCTGAGGACTCCAGAGTAAAAGTAAAAACCAGTTAACCAGATGTTTAATAAAATTATCTAAGAGAGTAAGGATGAACAAACTTGCGGATGAAGAACAAACTATCGCAAAACCAGGA
>BTQX01000099.1:0-6248 GCA_036986095.1 Gammaproteobacteria bacterium | reverse complement strand
GAGACCTCTTTCATTCCTCGGTGGTGGGCGATTTCCTGCTGGAAAAAGACAGATTATTTGCACAGTTAAATCTGGATGAAGACGAACTGCATTTGTACGACCAGATATACAAGCACATGAGCCCTGAACTGCCCCGTCCTGATCTGGTCATTTACCTGCAGGCTCCGGTATCTGTATTGATGCAGCGTATCCGCCGAAGAGGTATAGACGCAGAGCAGGATATCCATAGCGATTACCTGAAATCGCTTTGTGAGATATATAGCCAGTTTTTTCATTCTTATGCCCGCTCGCCATTACTGGTAGTGAACGCGGAAAGTATTAATTATGTCGACAGTGATGATGATTATACTATGCTGCTAAATCACATTCTTAGTATAAAGTCAGGCAGGCATTATTTTAATCCATTAAGCGGCCAGAAATAATGAGGATAGCAGGGCAGACAAAAGAGCTTCGTACAATAATATCCGAATATCGCCAGGCGGGTCTTAGTGTTGGATTTGTACCGACGATGGGAAATCTCCATGCCGGGCATCTGGCACTTGTCGATGCGGCACAGGAAGAATGCGACAAGGTGGTCGTCAGTATATTCCTTAACCCGATGCAGTTTGCTCCTGATGAGGATTTTGATACTTATCCCGTTACGCCGGCAGAAGATGAGAAGGCATTGATTGAACATAAAACGTCACTTCTTTATCGACCACAGCGGCAGGATATATTCCTCTCTGACCTGAACAAACAGACCAGGGTAGAAGTGCCGGAATTATCCGGAATGCTCTGTGGGCTGTCCAGGCCACATTTTTTTTCAGGTGTGGCGACGGTCGTCAATACACTGTTTAACCGGGTACAACCCGACATAGCGTATTTTGGTAAGAAGGATTACCAGCAGTTTCTAGTTATCAGAAAAATGATCAAAGACCTGGCAATGAACCTTGAAGTGGTTGGGATAGACACCGTTCGCCTGGACAATGGCCTGGCCATGAGTAGTCGAAATAAATATTTGTCCAGCCAGGAGATAAATCAGGCAGCGGGACTCTATCGTGTTCTACAGCATGTCGTCAGGATATGTCAGGATAACTTTCACACATATAACGAAATAGAAGGGCTGGGAATCAGGGAATTGAAAGAAATCGGCTTTGCTATCGATTATCTCAGTATACGACGTCAATGCGACCTGAAGGCGCCTGAAAGAACAGATCAGAATCTTATTGTCCTGGCGGCTGTCTGGCTAGGCAAGACACGCCTGATCGACAACCTGGAATTTTCTTTGTCCTGTTCCTTATGAGCTATTCTCACTGAGCTGTTTCAGTAAATTTACCTGCTTTTTCTGTGATATAGTTAACTGTTGTATTTAGAATTTCTGATAAACATGAACTTTTCATCTTTTCTCTATAATTAAATCATAACTATATGAATTCAAAAGAAAAAATGGCCCTTAACCTTGGGGTCGGCAGCATTGCTTTTGCCGTATTAATGCTAGAGCTTTCACTGATTCGTGTGATGGATGTCATCCTCGCCCCAAACACAGGTTATATGGCGCTGACATCAGCGATGTTTGCGCTGGGTCTTGGTGGGATCTATCTTTATCTGTTTCAATGGAAGCATGGTAAGAACCTGAAAAAGGTTGCCTTTCTGTCGTTGGTGTTTGCCGTGATTGTTCCTCTGGTGAGTGTCTGGTTTAACTGGTTGCCTTTTAGCCTGACGATCAATAGCGACAATCTCACTCAGCAGATACTTGCATGGACGGGAATGTACCTCGGCCTGACCCTGCCATTTTTTATAGCCGGTATTATTTTATCCAGCGTATTTCAGGATTATTCTGCAGACATAGGGCGGTTGTACTTCTATGATCTTGTTGGCGCGGGTATAGCCACCTTTCTCTTTATACCGCTTCTTCCTTATTACGGTCCCGGCGGATTTCTGTTTGTCTCGGCTGCTGCCGGAACCTTTGCCTTTATCTGTTTTTTCCGACCCTCTCGTATTGTGGTGGCCATTTTCTCTTTAATTACCCTGGTGTTTTTGACCACACCACTCATCGTAGATGACTACATAGAGTTTGCCGGCCATGCTAACAAGCGTGGTAACGATACCCACATCAAAAATGGCCACCGTTTACTGGTGAAGTGGGACCCGGTGTCAAAGCTTGACGTTCTTAAAGGTGCAGCTCCAAAAGCATTGCTTTTCTCACTTGATGGCGGTGAACAGGGCTCCTGGCTAAAAAAGTTTGACGGCAACCTGGATCAGTTTTATAAGATTAGAAGAGAGAAACCGGATACATTCTTTTTTGGAAGGAATTCAATCGCCTACTACCTGGCTGATGCAGCCGGTAAGCATCCCGAGTCATTGATTATCGGTTCTTCTGCGGGTGGTGAAATTCGTGCTGCTCTGGCGTTTTCGCCAACCAGCGTTGATGCAGTTGAGATGGTCGGCAGCATAATCGAAGCAGAAAGAACCACCTTCGGCAGTTATGGCGGTGAGCTGTATAACCAGCCAAAGGTAAGAGCTGTTGCAGGAGAAGGCCGTTCTTTTCTCCGTTCCACTGACAAGAAATATGACATCATTCAGATGTTCTCGAACCACTCGAGTTCAAGCATTGCTCAGGGCTCAGGCGCTGCAGGAACCGTCTATTTGCAAACGGAAGAAGCCTACCTGGAGTACTTCTCCCACCTTAAAGATGACGGCATGCTTCAAATTAACAGACATATATACCCGCGCATGCTGACGACTGCTGCCCAGGCATGGGTTCGTTCAGGGCGTAAGGATTTCTGGAAACATGCATTGGTGCTGGAAACAACAGTGGGAAATATGGACACATTGCCTAGTCTGCTGATCAAGATGCAGCCGTGGACACAATCCGAAATTGATACGGCATATCAATATGTGAATAGAATGAAAAGTAATTTTGTTGTAAGGCCTGGGAAATCTCATCCTTCAACAAAAATATTTGCTGAAAATATACTTGGCGCAGATATTATACCCACTAATTCGGAAGTGAATGGATTTGAGATTCGCTTCGCTACCGATAATAAATCCCGTCTTCCTTATGATGTGTTTGTATCAGTAAGGTCTGGCGATGATGGGACAGAACTTGCCAATGTAAGAATTGATGGCAGCGAGATAAAAGACAGTAAACCGCTGAGTTTTGAGCATGCCCCTATCTATGGCGCAAAAGGAAAATCTCTACGCTATGAAGTTAGTGCCCCTTTAGCTACTGAAGAGAATGCCATTTCTGTCTGGCTCAGTACGAGCAATGATCTGAATATTAGTTTACTGCCCGGGACAAAATTGCCACGTATATCAATTGCGTTCAATCCTTTAAATACTGCAGACAATCTGGTGCCGGAACGTTTTTTACAGAAACCATTTCCTTATGATGAGGCTTCCGAATTGCCCTGGGATATCACCCCTGTGACAGATTATTCTCCGTATTTTGGCATGATAAGAAAAGAGGCCAGGATAATAAACCCATCCCAGGCGGCGATGCTTGATAAAAATACGGCTTACCTGATGAACAGGCAAATGCAGGGAGGTATCCCAAAAGACTGGATGCACCTTGTCGTTGTCGCACTGGTTTCGGTCTTTTTCTCTATAGTCTTTTTACTGTTGCCACTACTGAAAACAAGGAAAGAGCATCATGAATGGGAGAGCATGTCCGGTGATATTGTTTATTTTGCCTGTCTGGGTTTTGGATTTATTCTAATCGAGATTGTTTTTATTCAGCTGTTCTCCAAACTGATAGGGTTTCCTACCCATACCCTCGTAGTCGTCATTTCATCTATGCTTATTTTTGCTGGAATTGGTAGCTCTTATAGTAAACGCCTGCTTGAAAAGTCGAATAACCACACGTTTATATTTGCCATCATTATCGCGTATCTGATTGTCTTTGTTCTGACGTTTGAATGGCTGTTCTATGCATTACTCGGGTTCCCGTTATCCGTACGAATCTTCGCAGCAACGCTGATGATAGGGCCGCTTGCATTCATGCTTGGTATGCCTTTCCCGATTGGCATAATGAGCCTGTCTGGTTCAAGCAGCTATGCTGTGCCGTGGGTCTGGGCAATCAATGGTTTCTTTACTGTACTCGGCGGTTTCCTTGCTATAATCATTTCAATTGTAACGAGTTTTGGAACCGTGTTGCTGATTGCTGCAGCAACCTATGGAATTGCGATGATTGTTGCAAGGACTCACAGCATCAGGCTTAAAAATGAAAAGTTTTTGCTGGCCAGCGAAACGGCATGAGTCGATTCACTAAGGCAACAGGATCCGGTTCTGTTTTCCGGATTACTACTTTATGCTGTCAGTAAGTCCGTACTGGAACTTTGAGTTTCTGTTCGTAAAACTAATTAATTCCAGTCAATAACTTCGAGATTACTATTTTTCGCTTTCAGTCTGAGTTTTTGATCAGGATTTACGACTATTCCGCGGTCGGCTATCTTTAGCAAGGGGAAATCTGATTCATGGTCGCCATAGGCAGCCAGAATCCTGTCATCAGCACGATTCATCAGCCATCGTTGAATTCGCTCAATCTTGACATCGCCATAGCAATTCTCCCCATCAAGCGTATTCCCAAGCACATCATTTTCCCAGCATGTTCTGGTACAGATTATATGTTTAAAGCCGAGCATTTCACCAAGCGGCTCAACATAAATATCCAGGCTGGCGGAAACTAGAACAAGTTCATGCCCATTGTCCTGATATTGTTTGACGCATTCAATCGCATCAGAGTGGACACCAGAAATAATTACACGTCTGGAAAAAGATGCGGCTAAAGAATCGATAGTGTTTCTGTCCATTCCAGCCAGGATGGCACTCAAAAATCGAATTTTGAGCCAGCTATTGGTTTGTCTGCCAAACTTGTGACGTAGGACGTCAATGGCAAGCGCTGGTAAGCGAAATAGTTTTAAGGGGCTGCGATAAATGACAAATGACAGAAAGCGCACGTATGTATCGTAGCGAGTAATCGTTCCATCCAGATCGAATACGACGATAGTCGGTTCATTCTGGTACTGCTGAGTCATATAGAGGGCGTTTTACTGAATAATTCGTTTAGCCATGGTAAATCGAGAAACATCAGGGCTGTCATAATTATTGTAGTAATCAAAAGAAGAGTCATCAAGCCTTTGTTTTTGTAGAGCTTCTCCGGGTACTGCACTGGACTGTCATGATGAAACCCTATATGGATATACCAGGCGATGACCGCTGCGATCAAAGGGATTGAAAGAATCAGTTCTGTACGATAGCGAATCAGGAAAATACCGAAGAACAATCCAAAAGCGGCTACATAGTAGATGATACTGATAAGCAGCCGCTCTTCATTGTAGTGCTTGAAAGATAATCGATACTCTCCGGCACGCACAGGATCATTGATATGCCGGTATTCAGCAAAACGCTTGACGGCCATAAAAAATGCGCCAATCATCCAGTAGGCAAAGACTAATGATATAGGCGGCACCAGGGATGTTCCGGTGGCATACCATCCAAGTAGCAGGCGCAGCGGGTTATTCAGTGATTCGGATAGCACATCGAGGTACGGCCTGTCCTTGGTCCTGGCGGGTTTTATATTGTATATACAGCCCATTAGCCAGAGTATCGCAGCGGAAGTAAAAAAAGCCGGGCCCAGGGCCAGGGAACCGAAAACGCCGGCTGCACCAAGCAGTAACCATTCAATATAAGCGATATTTATATTCACCCGGCCGGAAGGAACGGGTCGTTTACATTTTACCGGGTGCTTTTTGTCAGTTTCGGCATCAAGGATCTCATTTAATACGTAGTAGCTGGATGCCACCAGTCCCACCAGTAAAAAAGCCAGTATTAACCTCGGTATTAGCACTACCGACCAGGTTCCCCGATCCAGATACATGGCAATGACAATCCCCGGCAGCATAAAGACATTTTTGAACCAGTGGTCAATGCGGGCGATCTGCACGTAGGGATTATTGAAGATGGACATGTTTTTTATCGTGATGGAGCAGGTAATGAAATCATATCATTTCTGTTATCCAGCCTCCATATCGTAAAGCGCTAAGACATTATGCATGCCTGAATTTAATATGTCCTGTGTGCAAATTCGTCATCAATAAACTCAATATTTTTGTCCTGCGCTGGTAGAATACGCTTCACTTTCAGCCATCTGACCAAAAAATGACAACACGAACACGATTTGCTCCCAGTCCTACCGGTTACCTGCACGTTGGCGGTGCGAGAACGGCCCTGTTTTCCTGGTTGCACGCGCGAAAGCACGGTGGGACATT
>BTQX01000098.1:0-6319 GCA_036986095.1 Gammaproteobacteria bacterium | reverse complement strand
GGTCACCTATGATGAACGACATGGTTTCCGCGGTGCGATAGGCCACGCCATAGTCGACACTAGTTCAGATAAGGATAGCCTGAATCAACAACTTTCTGAATACCAGTCCGTCGGTGAACTGATGCCGGCAATCGTACTTGGCACTAATAATGACATTATTGTTACCTATACAAAGCAGGAAAAAATCATTGAGATAAAAAATGAAAACTATTCCTGGGCACGAAAATACAAGGATGCCAATACTTTGGGTAGCAAGCCAAAAACTGCATCGGATATCGTTTCTGCTGGTGATATTGTCTATTTGCGGCAAAATAAAGAAGCTGAATGGCAGCTGTCGCAGCTACCCGCCGTCGAAGGCGCCCTGGTTTCACTCAGACCGGATAACGGTGCCATACTGGCCCTGTCAGGGGGATTCAACTTCTTTGCCAGTAAATTCAATCGTGCCACACAGGCAAGACGACAACCAGGATCAAACATTAAACCCTTTATCTATTCTGCAGCAGTGGACAATGGTTTTTCACCCGCCAGTATGATTAGCGGCGCGCCCGTTGTAGTCAGAGACAGCTCTCTCGGCAGTGCCTGGAGACCGGAGAACTACAGTAGGAAATTTTTTGGCCTTACCCGCATGAGAGAGGCACTGAAGCGCTCTCTCAATCTAGTGTCTATTCGTCTGCTGCGATCTATTGGTGTCGAGAAAGCACGCGAGCACTTAAAAAAGTTCGGTTTTAATGCAGAAAATCTTCCACAAAACCTTTCACTTGCACTCGGTACCGCCTCCCTGTTACCCATTGAAGTAGCACGAGCCTATGCGGTATTTGCCAATGGCGGTTTTCTCGTCGAACCTTACTTTGTCGATCGTATAGAAGACCCGGCACACAACATCATCTTTCAGGTGGATGCACTGGCATCCTGTAAACTTTGCCCGACTCCAGTTGAGCTGGTACCAGACATTAAATCTGATGAAAAATTTTCTGAATTTTCTGACAAGGGCACCCCGACCACAACAGGGCTGAAAATCGAACCTGTTATAAGTGGCGACAGCGCGGCTCCTGTTGAAGACCGGAAAATACCTGATCATGCACCCTGGGCGATAAGCAGGGAAAATGCCTTTCTGATGACCAGCATGCTGCAGGAGGTCATACGAAGCGGTACAGGAAGAAAAGCGAAATCATTGGGACGCTCTGATATCGCCGGCAAAACCGGCACTACAAACGACCAGCAGGATGCCTGGTTCAGCGGCTTTGGCCCCGGGGTAGAAACGACTGTATATATTGGTTTTGACACGCCAGCACCAATGGGCCGCCGTGAAGTAGGTGGGCGGGCAGCACTGCCGGTGTGGATAGACTATATGAAAGTGGCTCTGGACGGCGTGCCTGAGAAACTAATCGATATACCCGTTGGCATCGTCCCTGCCTATATCGACAGAGAAACCGGCAAACAGGTCTCCAAAGAGCAGCCCGGGGCCATGCTGGAATATTTCATGGTGGGTCAGGAACCTGAATCAGGTATTCGCACTTTGGGCGACCCGCTAAATCCTGAAGATCAAACGGGTGAAGAATTGCCTGAGGATATACTTTAAAAAAAGTTGAAAGTTAAAAGTTTCAGGACTAGAAAACAAAAAAGCTTAAAAGCTATTTACCACAGAGGACACGGAGGTCACAGAGGTTTTTAGTTTGATTTACCCATTTCTAATGTTGCCCCATTTGTAGGTTCGAATTTATTCGGACATAGCGGAGCTTGTTTATGCTACTTGTGCGAATTAATTCGCACCTACATGCAGGGAAGTGCAATTTAACAATAAAAAACCTCTGTGACCTCCGTGTCCTCTGTGGTAAATTTATTTTGCATTTTTCTTTTCAGCTTTCTTGTTAACTGATTTTTTCTTTACTGACTTCTTCTTTTTAGCGGCTTTCTTTTTACCTTTAGATACGCCGCGTTTCTCGGCGGCTCTGATGGCTTTGGCACCGCGGGCTGATATCAGGCGTATTTTTTTCCCGCTGGACTCCAGTTTATCCACCAGCTCTGCGGCCTTTGACAGTTTGTTTTCTGCAACTTTAATCGTTGCGTCTGGTCGACCCTGCGGATTTTTTAACAGGACAAATCCACCACCATAAAACTGTTGTGTAAGGCGTTTTTTTACCTTGGTTGTTTCAGCAAGTATCGATTTACATTCATCCAGGGTTAATGACTCCGGCTCCCTGTCTTTCGGTATTTTAGCATTCTTGAACCCATCGGTAATAAATGGCCCCCAGCGTCCATCAAGAATTTGCACAGCCTCTCCTTCGAAAAGCCGAATTTCCTTCTCTGCATCTGATTTATTCTTATCATTGATAAAGGCCAGGGCTTGTTCCAGCTTAATTACATGCGGATCCTCCGGCTCGATTGAGACATTATTTTTCACCAGTTCTATGCCTTTAACTGCCTGTTTATTAAGCAACTCTCTGACTTCTGTGTCGACAAAGCTTGCATAGGAACCGAAACGACCAGTGCTGACCATGACTTCTTCGCCGGCCGGGGTTTCGCCTAACACTCTAGGTAACTCAAACAGGGGTATAACATCCTGCAGCAAAACTTTGTCCATTCGCTGATCCGGCCTTAAACCTGCAAACACAGGCTTCTCCTCATCTGCGCTGGTACCAATCTGTGCATAGGGGCCGAAACGACCGATTCTGACACTTACCGGGCGACCGCTCTTCGGGTCAATACCAAGCAGACGTGCCTGCATTGCTTCATCGCGAGAAATATCTTCCGAATTCTTCACATCTTTGTGAAACGGCCAGTAAAAAGCGGCGATCATTTCCTGCCACTTCAAATCTCCGGCAGCAATCTTGTCGAATTCATCCTCCACCCGGGCGGTGAAGTTAAAGTCGATGACTTCATCAAAATGTTTGACCAGAAAATCAGTCACCACGCTGGCTATATCGGTGGGAAACAACTTGGATTTTTCGGCACCAGTGATTTCGGTTTTGTCTTCATTTACTACAGAAGTACCGTCAAGCACGCGAACCCTGACCAGTCGCTCACGGCCTTCCCTCTCTTCTTTATGGACATAACCTCGGTTCTGGATAGTGGATATGGTAGGGGCATAGGTTGACGGCCGGCCTATACCCATTTCTTCCAGTTTTTTCACCAGACTGGCTTCAGTGTATCTGGTGGGTGGGCGACTGAATACCTCCTGTGCCTGCATCAACAAACGGGGCAAGTCCTGACCAGTGCGCAAGGGTGGAAGCATCTTTCTGTCATCATTCTCACCATTACCAAAAACTTTGAGAAAGCCATCAAATATAAGCACCTCCCCCTTAGCCTGCATTGCCTCGTCAACTGTAGAAATTTCTACTGTCGCAGTCGTCCGCTCAAGCTTCGCATCAGCCATCTGCGATGCAATAGCCCGTTGCCATATCAACTGGTACAGGCGTTGCTCGTTTCTTTCACCGGCTACCTTATCGTCCGAAAAATCAGTCGGGCGTATCGCCTCATGGGCCTCCTGGGCACCAGCAGATTTTGACTTATAAGCCCGGGTTTGAATATAGTTTTCACCAAATTTAATGCCTATTACTTCTTTTGCCTGAGCAACAGCGAGCTCTGATAAGTTAACAGAATCAGTACGCATATACGTGATCTTGCCTGATTCATAGAGGCGTTGCGCAATGACCATGGTCTGTTTGACGGAGAAGCCCAGCTTCTGTGACGCCTCCTGCTGTAAAGTCGAAGTAGTAAAAGGTGCCCGCGGTGTCCTTTTTGCTGGTTTCTTTGTTATGTCAGAAAGAATGAAGCTTGCCTCCGCAACACTTTCAAGAAAGGCTGTCGCATCATCCAGACTCACTTTATCTTTGGGCAAACGGGCAGATAGCACAGCACCGTCACCAGCATCGAACTCAGCGCTTATTCTGAACGAAGATTCAGCTACAAAGCTATCAATCTCTCGCTCACGATCTACAGTCAGCCTGACCGCCACAGATTGCACACGACCTGCCGACAACCCTGTCTGAATCTTTTTCCACAGCACCGGCGACAGTTCGAAGCCAATCAATCGGTCAAGTACTCTACGTGCCTGTTGCCCGTTGACCAGGTTTCTGTCGATGCGCCGGGGATTTTCAATGGCCTTTAAAATTGCCGGCCTGGTGATTTCATGAAACACGATACGACGTGAAGTTTTTTCATTCAGACCCAACACTTCTTCAAGATGCCAGGCAATCGCCTCACCTTCGCGGTCTTCGTCTGATGCCAGCCAAACCATGGATGCCTTTTTAACGGCTTTTCTCAGATTAGCGATGACCTTCTTTTTATCGTCTGAAATTACGTAGCTGGTTTCGAAATTATTATTAATATCTATGGCATTCTTTTTAGGTAAATCCCGAATATGCCCATAGCTTGAAAGAACAAGAAAGCCGTCACCAAGGAATTTCTCAATGGTTTTGGCTTTAGCTGGTGATTCAACAATGATGAGATTTTCGCTCACAGATTCTTCTTCCAAACACGGTTTTGACGTTCCTCATGGCGTGATTGCCACAGGGATTTCACGGGCTGCACGGATCACAGCAAGCGGCGATTCTGCCAAGATCTGCGTAAGAAAACAAACACCATCATAAATTTTGATGAGAAATATTATATTATTTTTAAGAAAAACAAGTACTTAATGGGAAATAAAAGTCCTTGGAGTCTGTCGGGTTTAGGTGTTCGTAGCGAGCATTGTGGTAAATCGAGATCAGTTTCTCGATCATTTGAGGCGAATAGCTGGCCTATTTAACGAGAATGATCGGGAAAATGAGTCGATTTCCCACAAGCACAGTAGAATCATCCTAAATCCGACAGACTCCTAGTGCAGGACATCCTGTTCTAGCTCAAACAGGAGATTTTCGAGCCATAGGTAGTTGGTCTCTCTTCCCGGCTGGTTGTAAAGAACCATCATTGCCACCCATTTCATCTGATCCAGATCAATATTTTCAGACTCCAGTGCCATGGCACGATCCAGTACTACCTCACGTACTGATGGCGTGATGATCTTATAAAATTCAAGTCGTGAGAGAAAGCCGATAGCCGACAGAGATATTTTCTCTATTTCTCGATCAGAAAAGACCCGCGTGCTGGACGTAGAAGTATTGATTGAATGAGGATAATCATCCTGCTCACAAAGTACAGAGAGATCCTCCAGCCATTCAAATGCCTTAGTGATCTCACCCTGCTTGAAACCGGCATGACCAAGCTCAGAAGTTAGCGCCGTAACATCGGGCTCTTCGCTTTGCTCAAAATCATCATCAATGAAATTCTCAAAGATGTACATCAGCACATCCAGCATATTGTCTTTCATAGCAGGGTCGAGTTCCAGGGGAAAGAAGAACTTACCGTACAGATGTAAGTCTGTCGGTGGGGCGTTACTTCAACGCAGTGATGGCATCTTTTAGTCAATAACATCGCCAAATCGCAGATTAACCTCTATATATAATCCAAATTATAACAGAATGTTCAACAATCATACACGGATGTTGTTACTTCTAATTTTTCTCCCTCTGATGCTCGTACTTTTTATATTTCCTGGCTTCCTGTAGGTGCGAATTCATTCGCACTGACTGATCTTGTCCGTAATGTCGGGCCTACCATGTTTTTACAGGAAAGAAGATTTTGACCTCCCCGCGCCCTCTGCGATCTCCCCGAGAGAAAATTGTTTTACGGTTTATGTGTTAGGTTTTATGAAACGTCAAAACATTAGAATCAAAATATTTATCTCTCGTGGAGATCGCTGGGGTCGCAGGGAAATAAAAAAACTCTACAAAATATTTTATTCGATTGTTATAGATGCGCCCTTAGCCTCTTCTACTAAACCTCCCCCCCGGCAAGCTATCGATCAAACCCTTAAGTTCCAGCTGACTCAGGCTCGCCGACAGCTCATCAATCTCCATACCAGTACGGGATAAAAGACCATCCAGTGTGACCGGGTCAAATCCCAGTGCATCCATTAGTAGCTGTTCTGACCTTGACAGGTCGAGGGTTATCTCTTCACGCTGGATTTTGCTGTCGTTTGCATCTCGGCGCTCTGAATGAACACCGGGCAGCATCAACAGGATTTCTTCCGCAATGTCCTCTGCGGTCTCAACCAGTTTCGCACCCTGTTTAATAAGCCAGTGACAACCGCGCGACTGGGGAGAATGAATTGAACCGGGTATGGCAAATACCTCTCTATCCTGCTCCATCGCACACCTTGCCGAAATGAGAGAACCACTTCGTTTTGCCGCTTCTACTACCAGGGTCCCCAGTGACAATCCGCTAATCACACGATTTCGACGCGGAAAGTTGCTTTGCAAAGGGCCTGTCCCCACCGGAA